>CAZLDH010000090.1:0-12025 GCA_964558275.1 uncultured Chitinophagaceae bacterium | reverse complement strand
CTACACCCCTTTATTTTAATAGCAAACTTTTATCTGAAAAAATATTTGGGATAATTATTCTATCGGCAAAGACTCTGCTCTAAAAGCAGCCCGTAACTGGATTGAAGTCGCATGAAAAAGAATCTTTACATTCACATTTCTTTCTACGTGATAACAGGCATCCTCTAGATATCTAATCATATCTCTGATTTGAAAAAAACTTGCAAGTTTCAATAAATTTTTAGCAAATTTTTCTTCTTCAGGCAAGATTGTCAAGTCTCCTCCCCTGTTAAATTCTATTTGCAGTGCATATTCCAACTGTTTTATAAAATATCGCAGGAACTGTTTATGCTCCTCTCTTCCCACTTTTGCTCCTACAAATGATGTAATCCACTGCGAAAGCAATCCCGGCTTTTTCCCCAGAATAGCATTTAGCCATGCTCTCAAGCGATTCATATAATTGGCAGTATCTTGTTTTACGATATGCAAGGCTGCGTTATAATCTCCATCCGCCAATGCTGCAACACGTTGTGCCTCTCTCTCATCTAAAGATTCATTTTGTATTAAAGCCTTTGACAAATCCAAATGATTAAGCGAAGGCATACGTATTAACTGTGTTCTGGAAAGGATGGTATTCAAAATATTTTCAGACTGCTCTGCAACAAGAATAAATACCGTCTTCTGTGGCGGTTCTTCTATTACTTTCAAGAGCCGATTTCCTTCTTTCCTTAAGAATTCGGGTCTCCATATAATCATCACCTTAAATTCACTCTCATAACTTTTCAGTCCCAGTGTTCTAATAATTTCACCACACTCCCGTGCAGTAATATTGCCCTGTTTATTTTCAGCACCTATAAATTGCAACCACTGATAAACACTACTGTAAGGATGTTGGATAATAAACTCGCGCCATTCTTTTCCATAATCTGCACTAATCGGCTTATCTCCAGACTTTTTGGGAACTACGGGATAAGAAAAATGAATATCCGGGTGAACAAGTTTAGCTGCCTTTTTACAAGCAGCACAAGTACCACAAGCGTCTCCATCCTGTTTGTTGGTACAAACCAAATATTGAGAAAGCGCCATTGCCATAGGCAGTCCTCCGGCTCCTTCAGGCGTTAATAACAATAAAGCATGGCTTAAGCAATCATTATTAACGGCCTGTACTAAGTCAGTTTTATAATCCGTATGTCCAATTACTTCTGAAAACCGCATGTTTTATTTCAACTTTGCTAAAGCTTCTTTAATCCGACCTATACCTTCATCAATCTTTGCAATGGAAGTAGCATAAGAAATGCGAATACAGTTAGGTTCGCCAAAAGCATTTCCTGTGACTGTTGCAACTAATCCTTTTTGCAGAAGGTACATACATAAATCATCGGCATTATTAATCATATCATCCTCAAAAGATTTTCCAAAATAGGCACTCACATCAGGAAAAATATAAAAAGCTCCCTGTGGTTCGTGTACCTTAATTCCGGGAATTTTTCTGGTAATTTCTAAAATATGATCTCTTCTTTTCCTGAATTCCTTCACCATTTCTTTGGTATCATCCAAGTCTGAATTAAAAGCAAAAATACCGGCTCGCTGTGTAATAGAACAAGTAGCGGAGGTAAATTGTCCTTGAATTTTCGTCATAGCTTTTGCAATAGGCAAAGGCGCAGCAACAAATCCTAACCTCCAGCCGGTCATAGCATATCCTTTACTCAAGCCATTCACAAGAATAATACGATCCTTCAAACTGTCAAACTGGGCAATACTTTCATGCTTTCCGCTGTAATTAATATATTCATATATTTCATCAGAAATAATCAAAACTTGAGGATACTTCTCAAAGACAGTCTTAAGAGATTCCAATTCTTCTTTTGTATATACAGATCCTGAAGGATTACAAGGAGACGAAAACATAAATAGTTTCGTTTTAGGTGTAATCGCCTCTTCTAACTGTGCTGCTGTAATTTTATAATCATTTTCTGCTTTCCCCTGTATATTCACGACCTTTCCTTTTACAAACTCAACCTGCGCTGTATAAGTGACCCAATACGGCGTTGGCACAATCACCTCATCACCAGGATTCACTACTGTCATAATAGTATTAATCAGGCTGTGTTTAGCTCCTGTAGATGTAACAATCTGATCCGGTGCATAATCCAATCCATTGTCACGTTTCAGTTTATGACAAATAGCTTCTCTTAATTCTTTATATCCGGGTACCGGAGTATAATGCGTATAACCTTCATCTATTGCCTTTTTAGCTGCCTCCCTAATACTTTTAGGTGTATCAAAATCAGGTTCCCCAAGACTCAGGGATATTACATCCAAGCCTTTTGCTTTCAGCTCATTGCCAAGTCTTGACATCTTTAAAGTTTGTGACTCTGCGATGCGGTCAACGCGTTCTGCTAATTCCATATAAGGTGCTTTTTTTACTACGCAAAACTACCTAATATTTATTTAAAATAAATAAAATTACTTCCATCTCGCTAAGATTTTTATTCCTATATACCAACTATTTTGACTAGGTACCAATTTTCGTTTAGAGAGATTCATTTTATTCTTAACTTTGAAACATGCCAGAAATATCTAAAAAAAAGATTTTTTATCCTATAAATATTGCTTTCAGAGAATATCTGGAATCCTATGATAGAGAAATTAAATTACCCCTCTCTTATGAAGATTTGAAATATTATGACAATACCATTCCCCTATATGATGAAAAAGGGATAGATACTCTTTGGGAAACTGTTTTTTACCCACAACATTTGATGTCCAGGATTCATTCAGGATTAAAGCGAATATATTCCATCCTGAAAGCTGGTGGTGACAATACCGCGGAAGAACATTTGTATGTAGAACGCGTAGATTATTGCACATTTGGGAACTCTCATCCCTTTAGAATACGGATAGTCAACACATATAACGATGTGTATGATTATTTCTATATAAAAATTGCCGATGCTTCCAGAATATATGGTTTAGAACTTGAACATATCTTATCTCCTTATTGGCTCAATTTTGTAGTAGCAGAGAACACGCTTATAGAAGAGCATATTGCCGGAGTTCCGGGCGATCAATTTATAGAAAGCTGGATGGACAGCCCCGATTTCAATCCGAAAAGAATCGCGAAAGAATTTGTCAAATTTAATGAACGTTGTTTTGTTCGTTTGTTAGGAGACATGCGCTCATATAATTTTGTTATTGATATCACACCGGATTTTGATGATGTGCAATTTCGTATCCGGGGAATAGATTTCGACCAGCAGTTTTATGAAGGCAAAAAAAATCTGTATATGCCCCAGTTCTTTAAAGAAAATGTTGCTTTTGTCAATTTAGTTGTTAAATACCTTAATGCAGATGTGGTCAGACAATATCAACAAGAGGAAAGAGCACTGATTGCCCGAAGAATTAAAGCACACAGACATCGAGTAACTGATTTACGGGATGTCATTATGACCGACACGGTCTCAACGCCTGAAAAAATTAATCAATTGGGACATGAATTGGCTCGCCATTATGATGATATTATTTTTTCCCGATCAAAAACCATGGGCGAAATTATAGAGCGTAGCCTGAAACGGCTTTTGGTGAAAGGGCTGGCAAAAAAGCGATATGTGTAAAGGGAAATGCATACTATAACCCTTCTTTTATCCTGTTTTTCAGCCGTTGTTCCTCCTTGCCAAACAAGTCAAATGTGATCTCTTTGGTTTCCTCTTTGGTATAAGTTCTTTGGATGCATCCATTTTCCAGAAGGTGGATATAATCACAGGAATCTGTCAGCATTTCCAGAATGTGGGAGGTAATAAGGACTGTCTTCCCTTTTTCTTTTAAACGATGTAACAGTAATTTAATAATATGAACAGCTTCCATATCCACTCCATGAAAGGGCTCATCTAATAATAATACGGGCTTGTCCAATTTCAATATACCGGTAAGCGCCAACTTCTTCTTCATTCCCGTGGAATACTCTTCAATAAATTCCTCCAACGGAAGTTTGAATAATTCAGTCCAGGTCTCTAAGGCAAAGCTGCCGGTAGGATCATGAAATAAACGAAGATATTCCTTCCCCTTCAAATGACTGTAAAAATAATTCTGTGTTTCCAATAAAGCTATATTTTTTCTTAACAGAGGTGCCCCGTTCCATCTCATTACTCCTGTCTTTGGTTTTATCCATCCATAAAGGGTATGAAATAAAGTTGTTTTTCCTGAGCCGTTGATACCGACCAGTCCATGGATGGCACCTTCCTCCAAATCGACTGTCAAACCTTTGAGGACAGCAGTATCTCCGTACGCTACCGTTACATCATTCATTATAAGCATCTAAATATTGGTTTAAATTTCGGATAGACTTTCTATACGCGCGGATACACATTATTAAAGGTACAGGAAACAGGAATTGTCCTACAATCGGGATCGCCATACACAAATGTATACTGGTGACTACAAGATTATTAGCCGACGATTCCTCTGCCGGTACATAAGCTGCGTATTTTGACAAGATAAATAACGTAAGATTAATCAGAGAAAGGATAAATATAATTAATGCACCCCATGCTGTATGTATTTGAAAAATACAATACCCTATAATAATCGGCAGGCTGATTATAAAGTAGGTCAATAAGTGCAACTTCAGTTTTCCGATAATAAACTGTCGGGGAGAACGTTCTGACAGATTCAACATGATAAAAGATTCACACTCCCTGTAAAAAGTCCCTACTATACCCAATAAGAGCCACAAAGCGTATAAACTTGCATAAGGATAACACAGCAGAGCCAATGCTAGCAGATAGAAAAAAGATAAACTCCCTATATTCTTCCTGAAGCCTGATATCCATTCAAAATTATCTTTTAAAATAAGTGGGAAAGAGAAACGCAGCTTCCCATTCAGCATAATCGACCGGCAAGGACAAACAGAGAACAGAAAATAAGATGCAGTTAATATAAAAAGACAGTACCAATGTACCGATAAAGCAATGGCAATAAGAATAGGCAGACTGAAAAAATGGTATTCTGTAATGTATATTTTTGCCCTTGCTATTCCGGTCATCGTCAAAAACCTTTTATCCTTTCTATAAAGATGGATACCTCCTACCACTAATACAATAAACCCGGTAAGATAATAACAATTCGGCGACTCATTCATCTGTTTATTGACAAAAAGACAGGCAAACAATAAAAATAAAAAGATTAAAACAGTACGCCACCAACCTAAAACGGCGACTTCTCTTCGCAGTTGAATAATCCTTATTTTAAGAAAATCATACATCATTAAAAAAATGCCTAATCAACAAATGTAGCGTATTCCTCTTTCTTTCCCTCAGAATGCCCGCCTTTTGCAATGTAACAACATAATCTTCTCCTTTGATATTCTCCGATATATTTCCCGAAAGTATCATCAATAAAATTTTCAAAAGCATTAAAAATCCCTACTTTTGACCTTTATTATATTCTTTATTATGCTACTAACCCATATAGGAAAATTTGTATTGATGCTCAAAGGGATGTTTACCAAACCGGAGAGTATGAAAATGTTTTGGAAACAATTCATGACCCAATGCGTAGATATAGGAATAGGCTCATTGGGTATCGTATTAATCATTTCCGTATTTATTGGTGGTGTATCTACTATTCAAACAGCCTACCAGCTAGTCAGCCCACTAATTCCAAACTCCACCATCGCCATGGTTGTGAGAGATACAATGATTCTCGAATTCTCTCCAACTATAACCTGTATTGTACTGGCAGGAGTAGTTGGCTCTAAAATAGCTTCTGAACTGGGAAACATGAGGGTTAGTGAGCAAATTGATGCATTAGAAATTATGGGTATCAACCCAAAGAATTATCTTATTCTCCCCAAAATTCTTGCTGCGCTCGTAACAATCCCCTTATTGGTTGCTATTTCCGGTTTTGTTGGTATCTGGGCGGGTAAAATTGCCGGGGTTTCTACCGGAATTCTTTCCTCTCAAGAATATATGGAAGGATTACGCTCAGGCTTTACGGGATATAGTGTATTTTTTGCACTAACTAAAGCTTATACTTTTGCATTTATTATTTCAGCTATACCTTCCTATTATGGGTATTTTGTAAATGGAGGCGCATTGGAAATAGGTAAATCCAGTACCAAAGCAGTTGTAGTAAGTTGCGTACTTATTTTATTAGCCGATTACGGGTTGGCTAGTGTATTTCTTTCTTAACATCATAAACAAGCATTCATGATTGAATTAACAGATGTAAAAAAGAGTTTTGGAGATAATAACGTATTAAAAGGGATTTCTGCCTCCATGGAGGATGGAAAAACCAATTTGATTATTGGCACCAGCGGAAGCGGAAAAACGGTTCTCATGAAGTGTATTGTCGGACTTTTTAAAATAGATTCCGGTACCATAAATTATGGAGATCAAGATTTTTCCAGAATGCCGGAAAAGGAAATTAAAGAAATTCGCCAACAAATCGGTATGCTTTTTCAGGGATCAGCCCTTTTTGACAGCATGACGATAGAACAGAATATTATGTTTCCTCTGAACATGTTCACCAACCTCAACTATAAAGATCGAAAAAAGAGAGTGAATGAAGTATTAGACCGCGTGAATCTGAAAAATGTCAATAATAAGCTACCTTCTGAGATAAGCGGAGGGATGCAAAAAAGAGTTGGAATTGCCCGTGCCATCGTCTTAAATCCTAAATATTTATTTTGTGACGAACCTAATTCTGGACTCGACCCTCAGACTTCAATGGTCATTGACCGATTAATTCACGAGATTACAGTAGAATTTAACATGACCACCGTAATCAATACACATGATATGAATTCTGTGATGGAAATTGGCGACAATATCTTATATCTACATAAAGGACATCGCCAATGGGTAGGCAACCAAAAAGAAATTATATACAGCCAAGATGAAAAATTAAATGAATTCATCTTCGCTTCCGAATTCTTACAAGAAGCCAAGAGAATGCGACAATATGAAATGGAGAAAAAAGCGGATAGCCCTAAGGAGGGATAGTTCAGCTTTTCGCTTTTCGCTTTTCGCTTTTCGCTTTTCGCTTTTGGCTTTTTGCTTTTTGCTTTTTGCTTTTGGCTTTTAGCTTTAGCTTTTAGCTACCAAGCCACCCCTGAATCGCTCTCCATACATCCATTCCATTGGCAAACAGCAGTAGTCCCAACAAAATAATCATACCGGTAATTTGCGCATACTCCAGAAATTTTTCATTTGGTTTACGACCACTTACAATTTCATACAATAAAAACATTACATGCCCTCCATCCAGTGCAGGAATTGGCAACATGTTCATAAAAGCAAGAATCAATGATAAAATAGCAGTCCACATCCAAAACACCTGCCAATTCCAGGTGGGGGCAAAAGCTTTAGCAATAGAGCCAAAGCCTCCTAATCCTTTATAAGCACCGGTAGAAGGCTGGAATATTAAAGAGAAAGAGCGCACATAAGCACTCAATTTATCATAAGCCATACCCACACCGGCCGGAAAAGAAGCAAAGAATCCATATTTTACATGAGCTACTTTTAGTGCACCTAATTTTTCCAAACTCTGAAAATCGCTTAATGGGAAAAAGCCCAAAGTTCCTTTGTCTGTTACCTGCATATTTAAAGTATCCCGAACGCCATTCCTAAGGACGACCACAGGTACTTTTTGCCCTTTATGTGCATGTAGCTCCTTACGTACCATACCAAAGAGTGGTGTACTTTCATTCGCTACGGCAACAATATGATCGTTCTTTTGTAATCCATAATTAGCCGCTTCTGAACTAGGAGGAATACTGTCCACAACAGTTGGAATTCCGGGAGCAAAAAGGCCTCCTTTCTTATCCATATCAATAATCTCAGCAACCAAATTTTGTGGCATATCAAGTTTAAATGTAGCATCTCCCCTTTTCACCTTCACCTGCTGTGCATATAGCATTTTCCCATTCAGATTATCAAAATATTTTATACTTTCTCCATTCACAGCAAGAATACGGTCTCCATCCCTAAATCCCAGTTGATATCCCAAGGAATCCCTCACTTCAACACCATAAGTCAATCCGGACATCGGAACCTTCTTTTCTCCCCAAGCCCATAAAATCATTGCAAAAATGATGAAAGCCAATAAAATATTCATTGTCACTCCGGCTATCATCACAATGAGCCGCTGCCAGGCGGGTTTGGCACGAAATTCCCAAGATTCAGGTTCTTTTTTTAATTGTTCTTTATCCAAGCTTTCATCTATCATGCCCGATATCTTCACATATCCGCCAAGGGGCAGCCACCCCACTCCATATTCTGTATCCTTCACTTTCTTTTTGAAAAGAGAAAACCAGGGATCAAAAAACAGATAAAACTTTTCAACCCGACATTTAAACATCTTCGCCGTGATAAAATGTCCAAACTCATGTAGCACAACCAAAATAGATAGAGATAATATCAGTTGGGCTGCTTTTATTAAAATTACACTGAGGTCCATATTAGAATCTTACTTTATTATGCTAAAACAAAAATTTTAGCCGATCTTTTTGTTATTAAAATTTTGTGTGCGCGTGTATTGTGGATTATCTTTTTTCTTTAATTAACCTCAGAGCACATTTGCGTGCTTCCCGGTCGCTTTCTACAAAAGCATCTAGCGATGCATCCTCAACAAAGGGAATTTCTTCCATGGTATTTTCTATAATTTCAGTCATATCCAAAAACCCGATTTTATTTTCCAGGAAAGCATATACCACTTCTTCATTGGCTGCATTCATTACGCAAGCGCTATTGCCTCCATCTTCTAATGCCGTTAATGCCAAAGCAAGATTACGGAATGTTTTGATATCAGGTTCCTTAAATTTCAATTTGCGATATTCTTTAAAATCCAGTCTTTTGAAATTATTGGTTATTCTGTCCGGATACCCTAAAGCATACTGAATGGGCAATTTCATATCCGGAAGCCCCATTTGAGATTTTATTGAACCATCAGAAAACTGTACCATGGAATGAATAATAGATTGTGGATGTACAATGACATCAATTTGTTCAGGAGCCAGATCAAACAACCAGTGGGCTTCTATCACTTCGAGTCCTTTATTCATTAAAGTAGCACTGTCAATGGTAATTTTAGCTCCCATATCCCAATTAGGATGCTGCAATGCATGATCCTTTTTTACATTCTTCAGAAAGTTGGGTTTTTTATCCAAAAATGGACCTCCGGAAGCCGTAAGAATAATTTTTTCAACAGCATCCGAAGTTTCTCCCTGCAGGCACTGAAAGATAGCTGAATGCTCAGAATCTACAGGAATAATTTTCGCTCCATGTTCTTTGGCCACATCCATAACCATCGCACCAGCCACAACAAGCGTTTCTTTATTTGCCAACGCCACATCTATCCCTTTTTCAAGCGCTGCCAAAGTAGGCTTTAATCCGGCAAACCCCACAATAGCCGACAAGAGAAGATCCACACTTTCCAAAGAAGCAACTTCACATAAAGCCGCTTCTCCAGCCATCATTTTAATGTCTGTGTCTCCCATTGCCGCTGTCAAAACCTCAAGCTGATTTTCCTCACTAACAACTATATATTTTGGTGAAAATTTCTTTGCTTGCTCTACTAACAATTGAACACTAGATTTAGCCGTTAGGAATTCAACACTAAATCTATCCGGGAACGCCTCAATTACTTCCAGAGCCTGTTTTCCTATAGAACCTGTAGCTCCTAAAATACCAATACTTTTTTTTCCCATATTTTCTTTAAATCAATCTTTAATAAATTCAATTAATCGATCTGCAATTACTCTATTATTACTTAAACGCGGAACCTTATTTTGTCCGCCTAATTTACCAACGGATTTCATATAATGAATAAATCCATCTTGCCGCATAGATCGAATCTTCAATCGTTGTAAAATTTTGCCTTCCAATAAATCCCTATAATAAATATTCCTTTTTTGTAACTCTTCATCTACCGCAGTAGCAAAAGATTCTATATTATCAGGTTCCTTATCGAATTCTATAAACCATTCATGATAAGGTCTAACTCCTTCTTCAGTTTTTATAAAAGGAGCTACCGTAAATTCTACAATCCCCGCCCCTCTTTTATTGGCCACCTTAATCAAACTTTTCTCTACCTCATCTGCAATAACATGTTCTCCAAAAGCGGATATAAAATGTTTTGTTCTTCCGGTAACAATAATCTTATAGGGATCTAAAGAAGTAAATTTAACAGTATCTCCTAAATTGTATCCCCACAAACCTGCATTGCTATTGATAATTACAGCATAATTAACATCCTTTTTCACTTCATGCAAGGAGTAACGTGTAGGATTTTCATTAAATATTTCATCAATAGGTACAAACTCAAAGAAAATACCCGAATGCGTATTGAGTAATAATCCATTCTCTTCTCTGGTATTCTGAAAAGCAAAAAATCCTTCAGAAGCCGGAAAAGTCTCTACCGTATCGATCTCTTTACCCACTGCCTCAAAGAGATTCTTTTTATATGGTTGAAAATTTACACCTCCATGAACAATAACTGAAAGATTTGGGAAAAGATCTTTTACCCGTTTGTCTTCCCGCTCAATTAACCGATCAAAATACATTTGCATCCACGGTGGAATGCCACTAATCAAACGCATATCTTGATGATACGTTTGTTCAACAATCTTATCTAACTTTGTTTCCCAATCTTCAATACAATTTGTTTCAAAATCAGGCAATTGATTTTTTCTTAAATAATAAGGAATATGGTGATTTACAATTCCACTTAATCTTCCCGTAGGAATCCCGCCAGTTCTACTAAGTGTAGGAGATCCGGAAAGAAAAATCATCTTTCCTCCTGTGAATTGATTATTCCCTGATTCGGCAATATAACAAAGCAATGCATTTCTGGCAGTATTAATATGATTTCCAATAGAAGCCTTTGTTATAGGAATATACTTTACCCCACTGGTCGTTCCGGATGTTTTAGCAAAATAAATGGGTTGCCCCGGCCACAGTACATTTTGCTGTCCTTTTTTAACCAAATCAAAATAAGCAGATAATCCTTCATAGTCCTGAATAGGAACTGCCTGTTTAAATTCTTTATAATTCTTAACTTCACCCAAATGATGTTCTTTTCCATAAACAGTTTTACTTCCATTTTTAAGTAAATCCTGAAGAATTAAATCTTGATGAAGGAGTGCTTTTTTCGCCTCTTTCTGTGTTTTTTTATATATAAATTGTGCAAGTGGCTTGGCCAATAATGGTTTTACACTCATGAAAATAATTCATTTACCCTCACAAAAAGAGGTTTCTTAAATATACTAAAGAAACAAAAGTACTTAATTTGTATTCGATTTGCAGTAAATTGGATAAAAAATTTGTTAATTGAAAAAGTAAAGTTACTTTTGCACCAAATATATAGAATTATAGAACCATGTTTGCAATAGTCAATATCGCAGGGCAACAATTTAAGGTTGCCAAAGATCAAGAAATTTTTGTTCATCGATTAGAAGGTGAATCAGGTGACAAAGTGGAGTTTTCCGAAGTACTATTACAGGTTGATGACAATAACAAAGTCGTAACAGGTAAGGACTTAAAATCCACTGTAAAAGCTGAGATTATTACACATGCTTTAGGCGATAAAGTAACCGCATTAAAGAAAAAACGCCGTAAAGGTTATCGTAGAAAATTCGGATTTCGTCAACATTTTACAAAAATACGTATTAGCGAAATCGCTTAATTTTTAAAATCATAAATAATATTAAATCATGGCACATAAAAAAGGTGAAGGAAGCGTAAAAAATGGTCGTGACTCGCAAAGTAAAAGATTGGGTGTAAAGATTTTTGGCGGGCAGGATGCCATTGCCGGAAATATCATCTTACGCCAACGCGGAACCGTATTCCATCCAGGAAGAAACGTAGGTTTAGGAAAAGATTTTACTATCTATGCCCTTAAAGATGGGGTTGTAGAGTTTAAAAAAGGAAAGAAGGCAAGAACTTTTGTTTCCATCAATACAGAAAAAACTCCGCAAGCTGAAGCTTAGAATAAGAAAAACTGAAGTTCTTATTTAATCATTTTAAAAGTCCTGAAAATTCAGGACTTT
>CAZLDH010000089.1:0-12205 GCA_964558275.1 uncultured Chitinophagaceae bacterium | reverse complement strand
GCATAGTAAAATAACGGAAACCAATAATATTCTTTTCATTTTATAAATTTTATAAAGTAAATAATACAATTTTAGACTATAAATCTCCTAAATAATAAATGGATATATGCCAATCAATTAATTTTAATTTCATCCGAAAACATAAATCCATTTTGTTTTTTAACTTTCACACGGATATATCTTGCCCTTTCTCCATTCAAATTAAACTTAAAGTTTTTAAATAACAAACGATCGTCTTCCGGAGAAACATCATTTTGTATTTTTTTTAACTGATGGTAATTTTCCCCATCTTTAGATAAATAAACGGAAACGGCATCCGGAATGTACACTCCGGGACCAATGAGCTGCATAAAACGCATCGACAATCGATGCAGGGTAGTTTCCGATCCCATATCAATAATCACATCCATATCGTGCAGAAAGCCTTGCCATTGTTTATCCTGATAAGTTAGAGAACCTGTAATTCCATTGGTTAGCGTTTTCTTTTTCTGAGCCGGATATGAGCTGCTCCAGCCCCCATTTAAATAACTCACTTTCTTCCCTATTGCTTTATGATAATCGGCAGTATAAGTCAACACTTTCTTTCTTTCTCCATCCTTAAAAATGGCTGCTTTTATCGTTGTTACTCCTTCCGTATAAAATGGATCAGAATATTTGTTATCGGAAGTATTCGGAGTGGATCCATCTAATGTATAATAAATGGTAGGATTGTATTGTTCCGATCTAAAAGAGATTTTGAATCTTTTATTTTTATAATCAGGTACGGCTTTAACATGAAGTCTGTAAGAAGGACGATAATAGTTTATATTGTGCCGTTGTAATAAAAGATATTGGCGCTGTAAACGTCTGTGAAAGTCTTTAAACTTTCTTTCATTTTGAGCTGTCCAACCCACTTCTGCCAATGCAATCATTCTGGGAAAAACCATATATTCCACATGATCAGTTGTGGGGATATATTCTGTCCATAGATTGGCCTGCACCCCTAAAATATGTTTAGCCTGAGACTTATTTAAGCTTTCAGGAACAGGATTGTAACTATAAACTTTCCACAATGGAATATAACCACCAATAGCTTTAGGTTGTGTATTTGGATCGCTTTGATAATGATCAAAATAGCAATAACCTCCGGGCGTCATGATGGCATCATGCCCTTGTTCTGCTGCAGCGATACCGCCGGAAACACCTCGCCAGGACATCACGGTTGCGCCTTTTGGTAAACCTCCTTTCAATATTTCATCCCAGCCAATTAATTTTCTTCCATGAGATACCAAAAAACGATTTAAACGTTTTACCGCATAACTCTGTAGCTGTTCTACTTTAGTAAACCCTTTTCTTTTCATCAAAGCCTGACAGTCTTTACAATCTTTCCAGGAATCCATAGGTGCTTCATCTCCCCCAATATGAATGTACTTTGACGGAAAAATATCCATAACTTCTTTTAGGACATTTTTCATGAAAGTATAAGTTTGATCTTTACAAACGCAAAACTCTGAAGAACCATCTCTTTCTCCCGAGCATCCTAATTCAGGATATACATTCAGCACCTCCTCTGAATGAGCAGGGAATTCGATTTCCGGAATAACTGTTATTCCACGTTTAGCCGCATAAGCAACTACTTCTCTGGCCTCTTTTTGTGTATAATAGCCGCCATATGCATTGGGATCTCCTTCATGAAGGAATTGCTCTTCTCCCAGATGCCAATTCAATTTATGACCATTGCTGCGCCACGCGGCAATTTGTGTTAATTTAGGATATTTCTTTATCTCCAATCGCCAGCCTTGGGCATCTGTCAGATGCCAATGAAAAGTATTAAACTTATATAAAGCCAGCATGTCAATGTATTTTTTTATAAAAGATACCGGAAAAAAGTGCCTGGACACATCCAAATGCATTCCCCTGTAGCTAAATCTTGGTGTGTCAATAATATTTACTGCAGGAATAAAGCTTTGATTCTTCTGAATCTGTTGTAATTGTATCAATGTAAACATCCCGTGAATAGCTCCTTCCTTATGGGCGGCTATAATTTTAATATTGTTAGGAGTCACTTTCAAATGATAGCCTTCTGTTCCCAGTGTTTGTTCTTTTTGTGGGTCAAGCATAAAATGTACAGCTCCTGAAGAGTTTTCGGATTCTTCCTCTGCATTAAAGAGAAATTTCTTTTTAAATAAATTCACTTCTTCCCTGAAGTTTTCCGGTGCGTCTATTTTAATATGTGACCCAATATTAAAATGACCTTCCAATTTCTCTAAGGACGTGGGTTTAGGTATAAGTGAATAGGAGGACTCAGACTGTGCTGTTACAGAAATAGTCGTAAATAGTGCAGCTAATAAAAGTAGGGATATTTTCTTCATTAAAGATGTTTTGTAAAAGATTAATTTCTACAGTTTACAAAAACGAATTTAAAGAAAATATCCTAGAAGATTTTTTTATTTCTTGATATTCAAAAAATTATAACAGGAAACTAATTTACAGGCTCATTAGTTCTTTAAACTTGACGGCTTGCCTGCGGGAAACATCCACTTTTTCACCACCTTCAATTTCCAAAAGCAGCCCACCATTAAAATAGGGATTTATACTTTTTACCTTTCTTAGGTTAACAATGTATTTCCTGTTTGTTCTAAAAAACATTCGGGTATCCAACCGTTCTTCCAGTGCATGAAGTGATTTTAAAGTCAAAGGTTTTTGATCTTCAAAATAAACACGAACATAATTACCGGCACTTTCAAACAAGCGGATATCCCCTACTTTAATAAAATAATAATGACTGCCATCTTTGACAAAAACTTGATCTTCACTGTTAAGCATAAAATTGGGGTCAGCCGAAACTACTTTTTCACTTTCTTTATAAACGGGTTCTTCGTCCAATCGATTAATGGCTTCACCCAGGCGTTCCGGTTCAATTGGCTTCATCAGATAATCCAGCGCATTAAAATCAAAAGCTTTTATGGCATATTCATCATAGGCAGTAGTAAAAATAACTTGCGGGGTGTTTTCAATATCTTCCAACAGTTCAAAACCCGTTTTATCCGGCATTTGAATATCTAAGAAAAGTAAATCAGGATCTAATTTATTTACTTTTTCTATTCCCTCTTTTGCATTAGCAGCTTCTCCAATGACCTCTATTTCAGGGAATTCCTGTAATAATTTTTTTAATTCTGAACGGGCAAGTCTTTCATCGTCAATTATTAAAGCGCGCTTCATATCATCAGTTTTTATATTCTCATAATGGGATTTTTACAATAGCCTCCACCATATCGCTGCCTGAATTGTGTATTTCAAATGTAGCTTTATTTTTGTAAAGTAGTTTCAAACGATGACGTGTACTTTCCAGACCAAAACCTTTATGTTCTTTATTTTCGATCATTTGTCCGGAATTATACACCCTTATTTCATGAGTGTCTCCGGATATTTTTGAAATAATCTTTACTTGTCCATTTGAAACAATGTGAGAAATGCCGTGTTTAATCGCATTTTCTACCAAAGTTTGCAACATCATAGGAGGAACACGAAAATCCAGGGTATTATCATCAATCTCATAGGATACCTGTAAACGATCCTCAAACCGAATATGTTCCACAGCCAAATAATCTTTTACAATATCCAATTCTCTTTTTAAACTAACAGTTTCTAATTTTTCGACTTTTATGGAAGCTCTTAATATGTTGGAAAGTTCTGTAATAGCTGTTCTTGCACGGTTTGGATTTTCATCGACCAAAGCACGAATACTATTTAAGGCATTAAACAGAAAGTGAGGATTAAGCTGTGATTTTATGGTTCTTAATTCTAAATCCTTTACTGTAGATTCTAATTGTAATTTATCTATTTGATATTGCTGATCCTTTTGGAAATAATACCCCATATAATAAAGCGCTGTCCATACCATAATCAACAAAGCAGTAGGAATAAATCGCCAGAGTGAAAACAAATGATGATGATGTCGATCGGGATATAAATTCATTAACTCCACACCACGAATTAAATTAAGAACAATCGCACATAGAATAACTAGCAATGGAATGACTATCAATAATTTGTTTATAGGATATTCTAGAAGATTGAGCTTCAAAATAAACCATCGCAGCACATGTGTTAAACCAATACCCAGAAGAATAAGACTTACCTGATCAATAAAAAAAGTACCATCAAGAGGACGCCCATAATATCTAGATAAAATGACATTAAATACCATCCAAGCAAGCCAGCCTCCTACCTGACACCACCAATAATATTTTGATATATTCTTTAACATTCCTTTTGCAAATATATTGTTCTTATTTTTATAAAAAACCTCTTTTTGTATCAATGGTAAAAATGGAAGTTAAAAGGTTTAAGAGAACATTTTTATCATTATTAGGAAATGACTACCTTTGACAAAGAAAGGTTAATCTAATCCCCAAAATGCAAGTTGAAGCAGGACCCTTACTTAGTCAAATTGACTTTCCAAGTGACCTTAGAAAGTTAGATCGCTCCAAGCTCTATGAGCTTACTGGTGAACTGAGGCAGTTTATAATAGATACAGTAAGTATCAATGGTGGACACTTTGGTGCAAGCTTGGGTGTTGTTGAACTGACGGTAGCCTTACATTATGTTTTTAATACTCCTGAAGATTTATTGGTTTGGGATGTAGGACATCAGGCTTATGGTCATAAAATATTGACAGGAAGACGCGCTCAGTTTCATACCAATAGAGAACATAACGGCATTAGTGGTTTTCCTAAAAGATCAGAAAGTATTTATGATACTTTTGGGGTAGGTCACTCTTCTACTTCTATTTCTGCTGCTCTGGGGATGGCACTTGCTGATGCACATAAAGGAGATACAGAAAGACAGCATATTGCCGTTATTGGCGATGGTGCGTTATCCGGGGGAATGGCTTTTGAAGCATTAAATCATGCAGGAGTATCTGACACCAACTTGTTGGTTATTCTGAATGACAATTGTATGTCTATAGATCCCAACGTGGGAGCACTCAAAGATTATCTTTCCAAGATTACCACATCATCTACTTTTAATAAGTTTAGAGATGATGTTTGGAAAATTTTGGGAAAATTACCACTTGGTAAAAATAAAAGTCGGGATATTGCCTCCAAGTTAGAGACTGCGCTAAAAGGAATGGTGGCCAAAGGAAGCAACCTTTTTGAAGCATTAAATATGCGATACTTTGGACCAATAGACGGAAATAATGTGGAAAAGATGGTAGATGCACTGGAAGCAATGAAGACAATTCCCGGGCCAAAACTTTTACATGTACATACTATTAAAGGGAAGGGTTTTAAGCAGGCTGAAAAAGATCAGACCACCTGGCATGCACCCGGACTTTTTGACAAAGTCACAGGAAAAATAAAAAAGGTCAATACAGGTCCACATCCCCCAAAATTTCAGGATGTTTTTGGACATTCCATCATTGAACTCGCCAGAAAGAATAAAAGTATTATGGGTATTACCCCCGCCATGCCTTCCGGATCATCTTTGAAATACATGATGAAAGAAATGCCGGATCGAGCATTGGATGTGGGAATTTGTGAACAACATGCTGTTACCGTATCTGCTGGTTTGGCCACCAGAGGAATGCGCGTATTCTGCACTATTTACTCCACCTTTATGCAGCGTGGCTATGATCAAATAGTTCATGATGTTGCCATACAAGACTTGCCGGTGATATTTTGCCTGGATCGAGCAGGTTTGGTTGGAAAGGACGGAGCAACTCATCAGGGACTTTATGATATTGCCTATTTACGTTGTATTCCCAATATGATTGTCTGCGCGCCAATGGATGAACCTGAATTGCGAAATCTAATGTTCACGGCACAATTACCGGAAATGCAACATCCTATTGCCATTCGTTATCCAAGAGGCAAAGGTGTTACGGTGGAATGGCAAACCCCTTTTGAAGCAATTCCTATAGGAAAAGGTCGATTAATACAAGAAGGAAATGAAGTAGCTATTTTGTCTTATGGGCATTCCGGAAATTTTGTTGTAGAAGCCACACAAACACTTCACAAAGAAGGTCTTTATCCTGCACATTATGATATGCGATTTGTAAAGCCCTTAGACGAAAATTTATTACATCATGTTTTCACTCAGTTTGATAAAGTGATTACAATAGAGGAAGGTATTGTAAATGGAGGTTTTGGTAGTGCTATTCTTGAATGGGCTAATGAAAACAATTACCACCATAATCAAATTAAAATATTAGGTATTTATGATAAAATAATAAGACAAGGCAAGCCCGAAGAACAAAGAAGAGAAGCCAAAGTTGATGCAGCAGCTGTAATTGAAACGGTGGAAGCACTTACAGGAGCTAAAATTAGGCACGAACAGAATATTTAGATTATATAATTTACGTATTACATTTACAAGGCTATTTTACATCTAAATAAAATTTCAATTATATGCGAAATGCTTTTCTTTTTGTCTTGCTCTTATTTTTCATCGCTGCATGTAGTTCCCAAAAAGGGAAAAACAACATTGATGAAGAAGCTGTAGAATTAAATAAAGAAGCACAAGATCTCGTTATTAATGGCGGATCTTCTAAAGACAGTATTCTCGATGCCATTAAACTTTATAATAAGGCTATTCAGATTCAGCCGGATTATTATGCTGCATACTGGAATAAATATACAGCGCTGGATAGATTAGGTAAGCATAAAGAAGGATTGAAAACCTTAATGGATCTAGAAAAAGCAGGCATAAAAAATCCTTTGCAGGAAGCTTATTTAAAGTCTATTATTGGTGTGCTTATTGAACGACAGGGAGATAGCATAAATGCACAGAAAAAATATAAACAAGCGGACAACATCTACAGACAGGATTTGGATACACTAAGTAAAAATAATCTGGACTATTGGTTGCGACAAGGTCAACGTGCCTTAAACCTCCAACTTTTGAATGATAGTCCGGAGGTGGATAATTTACTCAGCAAGATGAAAGCGGAAATAACTGATTCTGATTTGGTGCATAAAGCAATGATTCAGGATATTGCCACTCGTACACGGAAAGAAATTATAGATAGATAGAACTTTATTTCTCGATGGAATAAAAAAAGGTCGATATTTCTATCGACCTTTTTTTGTATTAAAAAGAAGAATTAATCCTTTTTCAAATAATCACGCAATACATATTGTAAGATACCTCCATTTCTCAGATAATCGATTTCCATCTGAGAATTTAGCTCACAACTAACTTCGAATTCTACCTTTTCTCCATTATCTTTTGTAGCTGTAACTTTCAATAGTTTATGCGGGGTCAAACCTTCGCTTACTCCTGAAATATCAAAAGTCTCTTTACCATTTAGATTTAAATCATCTGCATTTTTTCCATCAGGAAATTTCAATGGCAATACTCCCATACAAAGCAAATTACTTCTGTGAATACGTTCATAACTTTCTGCTATGACTGCTTTTACCCCAAGCAAAATCGTTCCTTTTGCAGCCCAGTCTCTGGAAGAACCACTACCATATTGAGAACCTGCTAAAACAACCAAAGGTACATTGTCCTTTTCATATTGCATGGCAGCATCGAAAACTGTAGTTTCTTTTCCATCAGGGAAGTGGGTAGTATATCCCCCCTCTTTATTAGCAATCTTATTTTTGATACGAACATTAGCAAAAGTTCCACGCATCATCACCTCATGGTTTCCTCTACGGGATCCATAAGAATTAAATAAACGCGGCTCTACTCCATGTTCTGTTAAATATTGCCCTGCAGGAGATTTTTGGCTAAAGGCTCCGGCCGGAGAAATATGATCAGTAGTCACAGATTCTCCTAGTTTGAGTAATACTCTCGCACCTTTAATATCTTCAGGCTCTTCAGGTTTTTCAGGCAAATCTTTGAAGAAAGGAACCTCTCTAATATAAGTAGATTCATCGCTCCATTCGTAATTCTTTCCCGTAGGAGCTTCCAGATTCTGCCATTGTTCCTCCCCGTCATAGATAACACCATAACTTTTTTCAAAGTCTTCCGGTTTCAAACAATCCATCATCAAATCATTGATTTCCTTCTGAGAAGGCCAAATGTCTTTCAGATAAACTGGATTTCCATTGGGGTCATTGCCAACAGGTTCATTGGTCAAATCGATGTCAACACGACCAGCTAAGGCATAAGCCACAACCAGCATTGGAGACATTAAGAAATTCATTTTTACCTGTGGGTGAACGCGGGCTTCAAAGTTTCTATTCCCTGAGAGTACAGAAGCCAAAACCAAATCAGCGTCATTCACTGCTTTGCCTACATGAGGAAGTAAAGGACCACTATTTCCGATACAGGAAGTACAGCCATAACCAACAGTATGGAAACGTAATGCTTCCAGATAATCAGTTAGGTTAGAGCGATCTAAATATTCGGTAACAACCTTAGAGCCGGGAGCTAAACTCGTTTTTACCCAAGGTTTTACGTCTAACCCTCTCTCTACTGCTTTTTTTGCTACCAAACCGGCTCCTAGCATAACACTTGGGTTCGAAGTATTAGTACAACTCGTGATAGCTGCTATAGCAATATCTCCATCACTTAAATTATACTCTTCTTCAGCATTTACATCAATATGAACCGTTTTTAATTTCTTCTTACCATTTATTGTAACAGCCTCATCATCCACATCCTCCTCTTGATAAGTAAATTCAGTTCCGGAGCCACCTTCAGAAAGCCATGCACTTTCTTTTCTGCTTCTTACCGGAATGTAGTGGCGATTAAATTCTTCACCGGAAATGAGTTCCTCAAATTTATCATGTAAATTCTTTACCAAAATTTTATCCTGAGGACGTTTAGGTCCGGCTACAGTAGGTTCTAAAGTTGAAAGATCTAATTCAACCACTTTAGAATATTCAATCTGATCTTCATTTTCTCTCCACATCAGATTCTCCTTACAATATTCCTCTACCATTTTCAAATGATCATCAGGACGATTGGTTTTTTTCATATAATCCAAAGTCTGATGATCTATGGGGAAATAGGTAGCTGTACAGCCAAACTCAGGTGACATATTTGAGATAGTGGCTCTGTCAGGAACTGTAAGATTATTTAATCCATCGCCAAAGACTTCCACAAATTTACCGACTACTCCCGTATCTCGTAATAATTTAGTAATATTCAATACCATGTCTGTGGCAGTAATTCCCTCCGGTAATTTACCCGTTAGTTTTAATCCTACTACCTGAGGACTATTGAAGTAAATAGGTTGACCCAGAAGCGCTGCCTCTGCTTCAATTCCACCTACTCCCCAGCCAAGAACACCAATTCCATTCACCATGGGGGTATGAGAATCTGTGCCGACCAGTGTGTCAGGGAATGCCCATCCATCGCGTTCAATCACTCCCTTAGCTAGATGTTCTAAATTTACTTGATGGCAAATACCCATACCCGGAGGTACTACAGTAAAATTTTCTAATCCTTGTTGTGCCCATTTCAGTAACTGATAACGTTCTTTATTTCGTTCGTATTCATAAGCAACATTCTTCTTATAGGCTTCTACTGTTCCAAAAAAATCAACTTGAACAGAGTGGTCAATCACCAAATCAACAGGAATAGCAGGGTTAATTTTGGAACCGTCTTTGCCTTTACGAACGGCCTCAGCTCGTAATGAAGCAATATCTACTACACTGGGAACACCGGTGAAATCCTGCATCAATACACGAGCAGGTTTATAAGGAACCTCCTTATCCACCCCTTCCGGTTTCCAGTTTTTTAAAGTTTCCACATGTTCATCCGTAACGCTAAATCCATCATGATTTCGAACTGCATTTTCTAACAAAATCCTTATTGAAAAAGGAAGTTTTTCTACAGCTACTCCATCATTTTGTAATTTTCTTAGAGAAGCAATTTTTTTATCCATATCTTAATATCTATATTTACTTAATATAATACTTGTAAAGGTACTAAAAATTGATAAACTTTTAAAGTGGGAAACAAGAATTAACAAGCATTAAGACAAAAATATATTATACGATATGAATGGATACTATGGCGATTAAAATATAAATTTTTCTTCGCCATTGCCTCATTATTTCGGTTGGATTTTTATAATAGAATGAAGTAATTGTATCAATAGACTTGCCATAGATGAAGCGGCTTTTAGATATAAAAAAAGCTGCAATAAAATTGCAGCTTTAAAAAGATTAAAATTTAAAAATATTACTCACTATATTGAGAAACAATTCCTTCTGCTAATTGAACCATACGGTTAACACCTTCTTCCGGCAATTTACCATTTTTGAATTCAGTCAACACATCGGACAATTGCGCATCCATTTCATTAAGAAAAGTTTCTTCAAAGTCTCTAATTTTGTTGACAGGGACCTTGGACAATAATCCTTTGGTACCTAGATAGATAATAGCAACTTGTTTTTCAACAGTCAATGGAGAGAATTGATTTTGAATCAAAATCTGAACGTTTCTTTCTCCTTTATTTAAAACTGCCTTGGTCGCATCATCCATATCACTTCCGAATTTGGCAAATGCTTCCATTTCTCTATACTGTGCCTGATCCAATTTCAAAGTACCTGCTACTTTTTTCATGGATTTAACCTGCGCACTACCGCCTACACGACTAACAGAGATACCTACATTAATAGCAGGGCGAATTCCTGCATTAAAGGCATCTGATTCCAAGAAAATCTGTCCATCCGTAATCGAAATAACATTGGTTGGAATATAAGCAGAAACGTCTCCAGCCTGTGTCTCAATGATAGGAAGCGCTGTTAATGAACCACCACCTTTAACCTTTTCTTTCAGAGATTCCGGGAGATCATTCATGTCTTTTGCGATATTATTATCGCTCACAATCTTAGCAGCACGTTCCAATAAGCGAGAATGCAGATAGAATACATCGCCGGGATAAGCCTCACGACCCGGAGGACGACGAAGTAATAGAGATACTTCGCGGTAGGCTACCGCTTGCTTAGATAAATCATCATAAGTAATTAAAGCCGGACGACCTGTATCGCGGAAATATTCTCCTATTGCAGCACCGGCAAAAGGGGCATAAAACTGTAATGGAGCCGGATCTGAAGCAGAAGCAGATACGATTACTGTATAAGCCATTGCGCCATGCTCTTCTAGCGTATTTTGAATCTGTGCTACGGTAGAAGCCTTTTGACCAATAGCCACATAAATACAGTAAACCGGATTGCCTGCATCATAAAATTCTTTTTGATTAATGATGGTATCGATAGCAATCGCCGTTTTTCCGGTTTGCCTGTCGCCAATAATCAATTCTCTTTGTCCACGTCCAATCGGTATCATAGCATCAATGGCTTTAATACCTGTTTGCAGAGGTTCTTCTACAGGTTCACGAAAAATAACGCCGGGCGCTTTACGCTCAATCGGCATTTCATGAAGTTCTCCTTCAATGGAACCTTTTCCATCGATAGGTTCTCCAAGTGTATTAACAACTCTGCCAAGAAGACCTTCTCCTACATTTATAGAAGCAATTTTTCCTGTACTTTTAACGGTATCCCCTTCTTTAATCTCTTTAGAATCTCCCATGAGTACGACACCGACATTATCCTCTTCAAGGTTTAATGCAATCGCCTTTAATCCATTTTCAAATT
Organism: uncultured Chitinophagaceae bacterium; assembly: GCA_964558275.1. Taxonomy (GTDB): domain Bacteria; phylum Bacteroidota; class Bacteroidia; order Chitinophagales; family Chitinophagaceae; genus FW021-bin31. The sequence goes on along the minus strand of CAZLDH010000089.1, from coordinate 662 downwards.
CTACAAGTTCACCGGAACGTAGGTTATTCAGCCCATAAATACGGGCAATACCATCACCCACCTGAAGAACAGTACCTACTTCTTCGAGGTCGGCAGAGGCATCAAAATTACTGAGTTGTTGACGTAATATCGCAGATATTTCATCAGGTTTTATATCAGGCATAACTTATTGGTTATTAGGATGATTTAATAAGTTTAAATTTTATCTTGTTTTTTGTTTTATAAAGGAAGTTTTAACGTCTCTAAGTTTACGAATCACACTGGCATCATAAATTGTATTATCCGTTTCCAAAACAAAACCTCCTAAAATATTTTCTTTTACTTTTGTTTTAAGCTCAATCGTATATCCTGGAATCTCTTGTTTTATTTTTTTCACAATCTCATCATTCAGTTCCTTAGATAAAGGTATGGCAGTAGTCATCTTCACATCTCTGATATTCTTCAATGTTTTGTATTGACTAATTGCTGCATCCAGTATTTCCAGTAGTGCTCCTTCCCTTCCCTTTTTTATTAAAAGGATAATAAATTTCTTTGTTAATTCTACCAAATTATCCTTAAAGATAGCAGTAAATATTTTCTCTTTTTTCTCCCTATTTATAATAGGACTACTGAGAAAGTATTCAAAATCTCTGCTTTCATCACATGTTACAATGAGTGTATTT
>CAZLDH010000088.1:0-12357 GCA_964558275.1 uncultured Chitinophagaceae bacterium | reverse complement strand
ATTTTTAACTTTGCAAACTTTAATATTAAATATTTAGGCCCTGTAGTTCAATGCCCGCCCGTACCGAACGGTAACGTTCGGGCGGGCCTGCCCGACTGAACGTCGTTCGGGCGGGGATAGAATAGGAGTTTCGGGTGTACGTAAGGATAATAACATAAAACGGAAAAGTTAGCGATTGAATTTTTAACTTTGCAAACTTTAATATTAAATATTTAGGCCCTGTAGTTCAATGGATAGAATAGGAGTTTCCTAAACTCTAGATCCAGGTTCGATCCCTGGCGGGGCTACAAAGTTTCCAAAACTCTAGAACCAGGTTCCCCGCCCGTACCGAACGGTACGTTCAGGCGGGGCTACTAGTCAGTTTGTAAAGACTGATGATATGAGTAAAAGGTGAAAAAACCTATTAATGATATAGAGAATCAATATTGTCTTGGTATTGCTTTTTTATTATTCTTCTTTTTAGTTTTAAAGTGGGGGTCAGTTCTCCCTTTTCGATGGTCCATTCTTCGGCGAGCAGTTTGAATTTCTTGATTTGCTCTAGTTGTCCAAAACATAGGTTGTAATGTTTAATCTCCTGTTTAAAGAGTTGATATACTTCGGGCTGTGCAATAATTTCTTGAAGGGGCTGAGTTTCCAGATCAATGCTTTTGAGCTGTTTACAAAGTTTAGGGAAGTCGGGAATAATGAGTGCACCTACAAACTTTTCGTTGCTTCCAACTATCATAATTTGATTGATCAAAGGAGATTCTGCCATCTTTGTTTCAATGGGAAGCGGAGCAATATATTTCCCCCCGGAAAGTTTGAAAAGTTCTTTCTTTCTATCCGTAATTTTTAGGAATTTTCCATCCACCCATTCTCCAATATCTCCGGTTTTAAACCAGCCGTTTTTAATAACTGTTTTTGTTAATTGGGGTTTTTTGTAATAACCAATCATGATATTGGGACCTTTACAGAGTATTTCTCCTTCAGGAGAAATTTTGGCCTTGACTCCTTCTAAGAGATGACCGGTTGTACCAAATTTTCTATTTCCCTTTTCAAATCTATTGACACTAACTACCGGTGAGGTTTCTGTTAGTCCATATCCTTCCATGATGGTGATGCCTGCAGCAGAAAATAATTTTAAAAGACGTATTTGACATGCAGCAGACCCTGTTACAATTGCTTGCACTTCTCCTCCAAGCGCTGAACGCCACTTACTAAAGACTAGTTTGTTGGCAATTGCTAACTGAATTTTATAAGATAAGCGCTTTTTAGTGTGTAATTCATATTGCTCTCCTAAGTCTAAAGCCCAGAAGAAGAGTTTTCTTTTGATTCCCGTCAGATTCTCTCCGGTAGCAAGGATCTTTTCATATACTTTTTCTAATAAACGAGGAACGGTAGCAAAAAAATAAGGCTTTACCTCTTTGAGATTATCCCCGATTTTTGAAATACTTTCAGCAAAATAAGTAGGTACACTTGCGTAGATATATACAGATACCAACATCCGTTCGTAAATGTGGTTCAAGGGTAAGAAACTAAGTGCTCTTCCATTTTCGTTAATTGGAAGACAGCGATAACCCGATAATACATTGCTTAAAATATTGTGATGACTTAGCATGACTCCTTTAGGGGTACCTGATGTACCCGAGGTATATATGATGGTTGCCACATCGTCCGGCCGGGTGTTGGATTTAATATGGTTAATTTTGTCTATGACTGATTGCTCCGGCGTTTCTAACAACTCTTTCCAGTGAAATACGTTCGGTTGAGGTAATTTATCAAAACTATAGACTCTCTTTAGGGTTGGTATTTGAGATAAAAATTGAGCTGCTTTATTATAATGTAGTTGGTTGCTGATAAAAAGCCATTTAATTTCAGCTTCAATAAGAATATGTTTGAGCTCGTGAATATTAATAGAGGGATAGATAGGAACGAGAATAGCGCCACATTGTTGTACGGCATGATCCACTATCAACCACTCCGGTCTGTTTTCCGAAATGATAGCAATTTTATCTCTTTGCTCGGCGGTCCAGCTTTCGAAACCAATGCCTTCTTCACAAAGTTTTGCAGATACTTTTTGAACGGTATTAATAAACCATTCTGTAGAGTAATTTACCCACTCTCCTTCTTTTTTAGCAGCAAGCATATTAGAAAGTGGTTGATTTTCTAATTGGTATTGTGGCAAGTCAAATAGGCGGAGTGGTTTTGTCATTACAGCTTTATGTTGATAAAGATAAAAGAATAAATATAAAGGAATTTTTTATAATTAACCCGGTTACTGTTATGGATTTAGTGAGAGAAATACTGATTTATGGATATTATAGCTTGTTGCAGTCTTTCTTGTGGGTGCCCGCTAACCATTGTCCAAGGTACGCCGGATTGAATGACAATATCTTTATAAACATGATAGAAATACTTTCGCATCATTGGAGAAGGATATTCTCGCTGAGGGTCTTCCTCCCAGGGCATGTCTATATCGGTAAACAGGTAATAGTCATAGGGGCGTCGGGCGATTTCTTTTAAGATCCAATGATTACAGCGATTGTACTTTTGTTCACTCCAGACTTTGATGACGTATAAATCTGTATCACAAAACAAAAAATTGGATGCGTTTTGTGCTATTTTATCTTCTAAAGAGATTTGTCCTTTGGCTATTTTTAATAAATCAAGTTCTTCATAATTTCGCTTCAGCTGCGCAATATATCCTCTTGCATATTCAGGTACAGCAAATGACTGATAGTGCCAGGCAAGCATTTGGGTTAAGGTACTTTTACCTGTAGATTCAGGACCAATAATCACAATCCTTTTGAGTGAGAGCATGCTATAAAAAGTATTTATTGAATGAACGGATTATTGGCTTTTTCATAACCGATAGTTGTTTGTGGACCATGTCCGGGATAGACTGTCGTGTCGTCCGGAAGAGTTTTTAATAAGTATTGAATAGAGTGGATTAACTCCTCATGATTTCCACCCGGGAGGTCGGTTCTTCCAATACTTTCTCTGAAAAGTACATCTCCGCCAATGAGAAAATTTTGTTTCTCACAATAGAAACAAATGCTGCCGGGAGAGTGTCCGGGTGCTAAAAAAATAGACAAGGTATCTTCTCCTAGTTTTATGGTATCTTTTTCATTAAGGAAAGTTTTCGGAGCAGGAGATGCATCAAAAGTTAGTTCATATTTTAATCCATAGGATACAGCGGAGGATAAAATATCGGCCTCGGCTTTATTTATTTCCGGCAGGAGGTTATAAGTGTCTGCAACAAGTTTATTACTAAAGACATGGTCGAGATGGCAATGCGTATTGAGGAGCCGTAAAGGCACTAGTTCATTTTCTTTAATATAGGCTAATAAAGCATTTTTTTCTTCTATAAAATACGCACCGGGGTCTATAATAAGTGCTCTTTTTTGCTCATTATGAAGGATATAGGTGTTTTCTTGGAAAGGATTAAATGTAAAAGATTTAATTTCGAGCATAATAATGTTTATTTTGTACCTTTAATTCATCAAAATTACACGAATAACCTTACTAAAGTTTTATGTCTCATAAATTTTTTACATTTTTTCTGTTGATTGGGCTTTGTGGAATAACATTCCTTGGGAAGGCACAGACCAATACGGTGAAGTTTGGGAAAAACAGACTCCAGTTTAAGTTATTTGACTGGCAGTATCTTAAAACGGATCATTTTTGCACCTATTTTAGTCAGAATGGGTATAAGCTGGGGAAATATGTTGCCCGAACAGCTGAGACCGAATTAAATGATTTGGAGGATGTGATGGGATATTCTGTTCGCGATAAAATAAACATTATTGTTTATAATAGCTATCAGGATATGAAACAATCCAATATTGGAATTGATTTGGATTGGCAAAATACCGGCGGTGTCACTAAACTAGTTGGGAATAAAATGATTGTTTATTTTGATGGGAATCATAATAAACTGAAGGTGCAGATCCGAGAAGGAATAGCAAAGGTTATTGTGAATAATCTCTTATTTGGACGCTCTTTTGGGGATTTTGCCAAAAATTCGATGTCATTAAACTTACCGGAATGGTTTACCGATGGTTATGTAGCATTTTTAGCTCAGCATTGGAATACAGATTTAGACAATAGGCTAAAGCAGTTGATGAAAACCGGACGTTATAATACTTTTGGTCAGCTGGCATTAGATTATCCTACTTTTGCCGGACATGCTTTTTGGTATTTCATATCCGATCAGTATCGAATGGAGACGCCTTCTTATCTTGTCTATGTTTCAAGAGTGGATCGGAGCATGAGAAAAGCTTTCAAACATGTTTTGGGAAAGAAATATAAAGAGGTTATGCAAGATTTTATAACGTATAACTTCAGACGTTATCATAAAGATAATAGAGGCAGACGACAAGTGACAAAAGGAAGGGTGGCTACCTCAAAACTGAATTTGGATGCAGTACACTATAACATTCATCCAAATCCAAAGAACAGATATTATGCCCTGACACAATTCAAAGATGGAAAGTATCAGGTTCAGCTCTTTGAAGGATATTTTAATCCAACTATTGTTCTAAGGAATGGGGTGCGGCAGCGGAGAAGCAAACTTAGTCCTGATTATCCATTGATTGCCTGGAATCCTAAAGGGTCACAGCTTGGCATTATTTATCCGAAAAGAGGGGAGCTGAGATTATTGACCTATGATATTTTTACAAAGGTGAAAAAAGAAATCGTTTTGCCGGAAGAATTTCAGATGATTCAGAGTTTTGAATATTTGCCTTCACAGTATAACAGCATTTTGATTTCTGCAACGGTGGATGGACAGTCTGATATTTATACTTACGAAGTAGGTTCCGCTAAGAAGAATAAATTAACCGATGATGTTTATGATGATATAGATGCTTCTTTTGTTGGCTTTGCCAAGAAATCAGGTATTATTTTTTCTTCCAATCGTCCCTCAGAGGATGCGGGATATCAGGATTCTATTATTACCCCACATCGCTATAATGTATTTATTTTGGGGAATTGGCGAAGCCCGGAAGATGTGACTATTTCGCAATTGACGGATTTAAAAAAGGGAAATGCACGAAAACCGACCAAATATGATCCGGAGTATTTTACTTTTGTGGGGGATCAGAATGGAATTAAAAACAGGTATGTTGCTTCCTTTAAATCGGTCAGCAATGGTCTGGATACAACCTACTTTATTGGCAATGAGCGTTTGCGTAGTCCTTCAAAAGAAACCTTAGACGCTGTATTGAACGCACATGGTTTAGAACAAGCTGATTCGATGACAACCTATGCCGTAAGGCTGGATTCTACACAGCGGGTTTTTCCTATTACAAATTATGCTGACGGAATTATCGAATCTTATAGTGCAGGTCAAAAACAGATTGTTTCTGAAACTGTGAAGAGAGGGAATTGGGTTCGCTCTTATGAACTGAAAGTAAATAAGAAAGCTTTAGACCGTAAAAATATAGAGACACCACCCACCTCCTTTCGAGAATATCAAACCCGTTTGGAGCAGAAAGAAAAAGGGCTGCCTAAGTATTATCAAAAGATAGTCCCTGATTCTAGCATCAATCCGGAAAGCTTTTTTCAAAGCGAATTTGGTTATCAACCCCCGGATAGTAGTATTATTCAGATGCAGAAATTGCGAAAGAAGAATGAAGATAAAGATGTGTTGAAGAATGCTAAGCTGTTTCCCTATCATCTGAAGTTTTCTACAGATTATTTAATTGCGCAGATTGATAATTCTGTATTAATTAGTAGATATCAACCATTGACCGGCGGAGGTCCCATTTATTTACAACAACCCTTTAATGGGTTAATTCAGGTGGGGGTGAGTGATTTAATGGAAGATATTAAATTTACCGGAGGCTTTAGAGTCCCTTCTAATTTTAATGGAAGTGAATATTATTTTGCTTTTAGCAACCTTCGTCATTATATTGATTTTAAAGCTTTGTATTATCGAAAAGCAAATCAGGTTGTTATAGGCAGACAATATAGAGGGAAGAGAAGAACAAATCTATTTCAAATACAGCTGAAATATCCACTTGATGTTGTACGAAGCTTAAGGCTAACCTTGGGTTATCGGCATGATGAAGTAATGCCGTTTGCTTCCGATCCAACTTCACTTATTGCAGACCCAATAAGTCAAAAATATGGCGTCTCTCGTTTAGAATATGTATATGACAATACCATTAATCCGGCGACCAATATATGGAAAGGCTTGCGTTGGAAAGCCTACATGGAAATGTTCCCTCAATTGGATGTTCCCGAAGGAGAAAAAACGAAGTTAACTTTTAACTTTGGGGTGGATGCCAGATATTATCTCCCAATTTACAAGAATTTTATTTGGGCTACCCGTTTTGCAGCGGACTTTAGTTGGGGAAATAGAAAGGTGCTTTATTATTTAGGTGGTGTAGATAATTGGCTGGGACCAAAATATAATCAAACCAATGCCCCTTCGAGTCAGGAAATTTCAACTGCAAATTATGCTTTTCAGACACTATCTGAGAACCTCAGAGGATATAAGCAAAATGTGAAACACGGAAACAATGTAGCCTTAATAAATACGGAATTACGTTTACCGGTGTTTGCCACTTTTATTAATCATCCTATTAGTTCCGGTTTGATTAGAAATTTCCAGATTACTTCTTTTATGGATATAGGAACAGCCTGGAATGGGAAAGTTGGTGATATTAATCAGAAAAGTGGTTATCTCTCCAATTCCTCTGGGAGTGTGTTGGTGAAAATTAAAAACAATCCATTAGGTCCTTTCGTGGGAGGATATGGTTTTGGGGCACGTACTAAAATCGCGGGTTATTTCTTACGTGTAGATGCGGCATGGCCGATGACCAGTGGATTCTTTCATGGAAAACCAATGTGGTATTTTGCACTGGGAGTAGATTTCTAGAGAATTTTATTTTTTAAAGCAACGTTAAGGAGTACTTTATTGTCTATCTATAAAAAAAAGTTGACCCAAAAGACAAGTAAGGAAGATTCCTTACTCGTAAAGAAATGTTGCAAAGGGAATGCGAAGGCACAGAAGAGCCTTTATGACCGCTTTAGTCCAAAGATGATGGGGGTGTGTCTTCGTTATGCTCAAAATAAAGCTGATGCAGAAGATATTTTGCAAGAAGGTTTTATTCGTGTCTTTACGTCTTTAAACCAATTTCAGTTTAAAGGGTCTTTGGAAGGATGGATTAGACGAATAATAGTGAATACATCAATTAATTTTTTGAAAAAAAATAAGAAAATTAAAGAACAGCTGAATGTGGAAGATGTTTTTCCTAAGGCAATAGATAAGACAGATATGAACTTGAGGACACAGGATATTATGCGTATGCTGAATCAGTTACCGGAAGGATACAAAACGGTGATTAACCTTTATGCAATTGAGGGATATGCGCACAAAGAAATAGGGGAGATGTTGAATATTTCTGAAGGTACATCTCGCTCGCAGTACTCCAGAGGGAAAAAGATGTTGCTGGAAATACAAGCTGAATATGACAAAATTCAAATAGAGGATTTAGAGGGAGGGAAAAATGATTGAGGATAGAAAAAATAAGGACCAACTGGAACAGCGGCTGAAACAAGCTGCTGAAAATTATGAAGTGCAGCCTTCCGACGAGGTTTGGGAAAAGTTGAGCAAAAAAATACCCTCTTCCAGATCTGATAAAGTGATTTTTCTTAAATGGGGCGCAGTGGCAGCTGCACTTATAGTTATAGTTGGTTTGGGATTATATTTTTTGCAAGGCTCGACAACGGATAATACAGTTGTATCTCAGGGAATTACAAAAGCAACAGCTCCGGAAGAAGATTATTATACGGAAGAAAATAAATTTCAGGATGATAAAAAAGATGCTGTAGAAAGTAATAAAATCGCTTTGGATGAGGATAAACCAAAAGCTGATCAGCATAGGAAAGCAGCTGTCGCAAAAAATAATAATGCTACTCCTGAGGTATATAAAGATAAGCACAATACAAAAGAATCTGTAGCAGATAGAAGAAATGCAACACTTGCTTCTAAAAAGGAACTAAAGAGACACTCATCGCTTCCATTTATTGCTGGTAATACTTCTTTTAAGCAGCAAAAAATTACATTGCATCCACGGGAATCTTTGCATTATCCTAAGGAATATATACAATCTAAGATTCGTTCCTATATAGCAACGTCTAAAGATGTAAAAAGGGAAATGAAAAAGGCTTCTGATATCGCTTTTAGTGCCTATTTTGCACCGGGAATGAGTTACCGTACATTAGATGTGGATCCGGTATCCCCTGACAGGAGATTTGCATCGGGAGCGGTACAAAACCAAACTTTAGTTCAGTTATCGGAACGCGAACAAGCGACTCCTCCTTCTCAACAAGGAAATGCTCGGCAGCTTCAACAAAGTCGAGACTGGGGCTGGGGGGCAGGTTTGCGCATGGCAGTGACGGTACATAAAAGATGGAAATTTAAAACGGGACTTGCTTTGCAGAAAACAAGCTATAATATTACTGCTTATAAACCTTCGAGTCTCTCGGATAGAGATGGACAAGTGCGCTATATGATGGTACAGCCTTTGACTGTGAGAGATAATTCTATTGCGAACTTTGCAGCATCAAACAATATGAGCCCCGATGATAATAAAATCGCATTTGATAATCAGTATTTACGTGCAGAGTTGCCGTTATTAATTGGGTATAATTTTGGAAATCCTGATAAATTATCCTTATCTGTGATGACGGGAGTGGGACTTACTTATTTAGTGAATGCCAATGCGATGGAATATGATGCCGGGCAAAATAGGTATTTTACAAATCCTGAAACAGGGGAAGAATTAAGAGCCTGGAATAGCAATTTAATGCTTGAAGTTTCTATGGATGTTCCGCTTAGTCCTCGTTTGGGCTTTTCTATAGGACCTTCATTAGAATATCAATTGATGTCGTCGTATAAAAACAACGAGTCTGTATCAGAATTTCCTTATCAAATAGGGATGAAAGCTGCTATTTTATTGCGATAGTAGTCCTGAATATTACAATCCGATACTGGATTTAAACATACGGATCGCGATGGCAAGAAGGATAATCCCGAAGAATTGCCGAATAACCATGAGTCCCGATTTTCCAAGCATTTTCTCTATTCTATGTAGGTTTCGGATAACGAAGTAAACTACAACCATATTAATAATAATACCTATAAGAATATTAATAAATGCAAAATCTGCTTTTAGGGAAATAATTGTAGTGAGTGCACCAGATCCTGCTATCAGTGGGAATGCTACAGGTACATAACTGCCTGCTTTTCCTGCATCATTATTGCTTTTGAAAAACTCTACCCCCAATACCATTTCCAAACCCATAAGAAAGAGAATAATGGAACCGGCAATAGCAAAAGAACTAACATCAACACCTAAAACATTTAATAATTTCTCCCCCAGCAACAGAAATAATATCATAATAATCCCTGATGTAATTGAGGCCTTAGCTCCACTGAGAGAGCCGGTCTTCTGCTTTAGAGAAATAAAAATTGGTGTGGAACCGAGGACGTCTATAATGGCAAATAGCGTAAAAGTGACGGTCAGAATCTGTGTAATACTGAGCATAAACTTTTTGGGATGAAGGTAGATATTTTTTTACAATATTTATCTTTATCTCAAAGAAGATAACGCTTCGAAAAATATAATTTTTTTTCGAAGCGTTATGGATAAAAAAAGCAAGAATGGCTTGAAAATAATTAGTAGTATCACATAGAAAGGATGGTTTTCAAGCCTCATTTAATTCTTGCACTTATTATTCTCATTCTCCTTGTGCTTTACCCAAAGTGGCCAATATGCCACCATCTACGTAAAGGACTTGTCCATTGACGAAATCACCGGCTTTTGAAGATAAAAATACAATAGGCCCTCCTAGTTCATCGGGATTTCCCCATCTTCCGGCCGGGGTACGGCTAATAATAAATTCATTGAATGAATTCCCGGGCACACGCAAAGGAGCCGTTTGACTGGTGGCAAAATATCCGGGTCCTATTCCATTGACTTGAATATTGTGCTTGGCCCATTCTGTAGCCATGTTTTGGGTCAGCATTTTTAAACCGCCTTTTGCAGCTGCATAAGCAGCTACCGTTTCGCGACCGAGTTCACTCATCATGCTACAAACGTTGATGATTTTTCCATTTTTTCTTTTTATCATTCCGGGAACAATAGCCTTAGACATGATAAAAGGCGAGGTGAGATCGGTGCGTATGACTGCTTCCCATTCTTCTACAGACATCTCAGTCATGGGGATTCTTTTGATAATCCCCGCATTATTTACTAAAATGTCGATAGGTGCAACTTCACTTTCTATCTTCTCGACATATTCTTTTACTTGCTCTTCATTAGTGACATCGAAAAGATAGCCTTTGGCTTCTATTCCGGCTTCTGCATATTCTTTTATGGCATTATCAATCTTTTCTTGGGAAGAATGTCCGTTAATGACAATATTGGCTCCCGCTTGTCCAAGTGCTTTAGCCATGGCCATTCCTAAGCCATGTGTAGCTCCGGTTATAAGCGCCGTCTTTCCTGTTAAATCAAATAATTTCATGGTTAATTGTTAAATGGTTTAATAGTTAAATGGTTTCAAGTCGATTCCAAGTCGATTCCAAGGCGGTTCCAATACGATTCCAAGATGGTTTCAAGGCGGTTTAAGATTTATTAGAGAACTTGAAACCATGGAACTTTTTTGGAATAAAGGAACTACCTTGGAATTTAAAAAAACTGTTTTGGAATCATGAAACCGCCTTGGAATGCTCGAACTTTCGTTTTTATTTCAAATCGTTAATCGCCCATTTATCCATATCATCATAATCCAAATTTTCGCCTGCCATTCCCCATATAAAAGTATAGTTGGAGGTGCCTGAGCCTGCATGAATTGACCAAGGGGCAGAGATAACCGCTTCCTTATCTTGCATCCAAATATGACGTGTCTCTTCAGGTTGTCCCATGAAATGGCTTACGGATTGTCCTTCTTTGACTTCAAAATAAAAATAAGCTTCCATTCTGCGATCATGTACATGGGCGGGCATGGTATTCCATACACTTCCGGTTTTTAATTCTGTCATTCCCATTTGGAGTTGGCAGGTTTGTACAACACTATTTACCAATAATTTATTGATAATTCGATGATTAGCAGTTTCTAAAGAACCTAATTCTACAATTTCAGCCTCGTTCTTTGTAACTTTTTTAGTCGGATAAGCCTGATGAGCAGGTGCCGAGTTAATATAAAAATTAGCAGGTTTATCAACTGCATTACTACTGAATATGACTTCTTTCGAACCCCGTCCTACGTAAAGTGCTTCTTTAAAATCTAAATCATAGGATGTCCCATCTACGGAAACGCTTCCGGCATGACCAACATTAATGATCCCCAGTTCTCTTCTTTCTAAGAAATAGTCTGCTTTTAACGGATCAATAGTGTCAAGCGCTAATCCGCCTTTCACCGGCAAAACGCCACCCACGATGAGTCGATCGTAATGGGAATATGTTAGATTAATTTTATCGGCAACGAATAGGTTGTCAATTAAAAAATTTTCTCTTAATGCAGCGGTATCCATTGCTTTTACTTCTTTTGGACTACTTGCATATCTTACTTCATAATTCGTATTCATAACTATTTATGATTTTTTGTTTAAAAACAAGTTTTTATATCTTATAAGTGCTTCTACATAGTAATAATCGGCATAAATGAGTGGCACGTCTATTTCTACACCACCGGGCTTAGAACCCACACTGTGTTTTAATAAAAATCCACCATCTTCTCCTAATTTACAACGATATGGTGGATTACTCAAACTTATGAGGATTGTTTTAGCAGCATCTTTATATTTTTGTGCTTTTTTATCAGTCGTTGCAAATTGACTTAATTCTGTGAATGCTGATGCCATGGTAGCTGCCGCCGATACATCTCTGTAAGCATTGGGGATTTTGGGCGAATCATAATCCCAATACGGAATCATGTCTTCAGGTAGATGAGAATTTGTTAGAATATAGTGCGCAATGTTTTCTGCCTGATTGAGATATGCAGAATTCCTTGTTTCTCTATACATCATGGTGTATCCGTATAGCCCCCAACTTTGGCCTCTTGCCCAAGCTGAAGTATCTGCTAAACCTTGCCAAGTGCCTTTGCTGATTACTTTTCCGGTAGAAGGATTGTAGTTTACTACGTGAAATGAACTGTAATCTGGTCGGAAATGATTTTTCATTGTGACATTGGCATGAGATTTTGCTTCCTGAATATATTTTTTGCTTCCGCCATTTTTAGAAGCCCAGCAAAGAAGCTCTAAATTGAGCATGTTATCGATAATTACGGGAAATTTCCATTCTCCCCAATCCCATGATCTTATAGCACCAACAGTATCATTAAAGCGAGTAGATAAAGAGGCAG
>CAZLDH010000087.1:0-12513 GCA_964558275.1 uncultured Chitinophagaceae bacterium | reverse complement strand
TACAGATCCTACTCTGATTAATACCACTACACCGATACAAATAATTTCTGAAACAGCTAAGGTCAGAGACAGAAATTGGTAAGAAAGTAAATATAATACTGCGCCAATAATGCAGGCAGAAGCATAAATATTTTTTCTAAAAATAATAGGAACATTATTTAAAAGAATATCCCTAATAACACCACCAAAACAAGCGGTTACCGTGCCCAATACCACACAAATAGCAGGATGTAAACCATAAAGCAACCCTTTTTGAACACCTACAATAGTAAAAAAGCCCAAACCCAAAGAATCAAAGAATAAAAGCGTCTTTTTTATAATTACCAATGGGTCGGTTAAAGGGAATCGTTACAGCCACAGTAATCAATATAATAATCGTATAATTAATATCCTGTATCCAAGCAACGGGTTGGGCACCAATCAATAAATCCCTGAGCGTTCCTCCGCCAACAGCGGTAACAAAAGCAGTAATAAGTACCCCGAATAAATCAAGTTTCTGCCCCATCGCCGCCAAAACTCCGGAAACAGCAAATGCAATGGTACCTAAGATATCCAGTATTTGTAAAATATTAATATCCATTGCTTCAAGATTAAATATAATTTTTCTCAAAGATAAGAATACTCAGGTATTAATGTTTCTTTAGAAAGATTTTCTATAAGCTATACGTACGCTAGGCATTTTCTCGGATATTTATTATATTGCAAAATAAACAACATGCGTTTTTTCTCATTCCTTTTATTTTTATGTTTAACCTCCTTCATCACATCCGCACAAAAGCAATTAACCAATCCTGTATTAGATCAAAATTTCCCGGATCCAACTGTCATTTCCGCCAACGGAAAATATTATGCTTACGCTACCAACAGCAACGTGAAAGGGAATTTGCTACATATACAGGTAGCCGTTTCCAGAGACCTGCAACACTGGGAAATAATTGGAGATGCCTTACCTCAAAAGCCTTCCTGGGCAGATAAAGATTTCTGGGCACCGCATGTTTTGTATGACTCAACTTTACAAAAATATGTGTTATTTTACTCGGGAGAATCCAAAGATAAAAACACAGGAAAGTGCCTGGGTATAGCTTTTTCTGATACGCCTGAAGGCCCATTTATAGACAAAGGTTCCCCATTAGTATGTGGAAAGGGGTTTGAGAATATTGATCCTTTTGCCTTCATTGATCCTCAAACCGGTAAAAAGTTGCTTTACTGGGGGTCAGATGCTAAGCCCATCCGCGTACAAGAAATGGCTAACGACTGGAGAAATTTCAAACCCGGGAGCGCTCCTAAAAATTTAATTTATCCGGGAAAAGAACACACCTATGATCGGCTGATAGAGGGAGCTTGGGTGCATATACACAAAGGAAAGTATTATTTGTTTTATTCCGGAGACAACTGTTGTGGTGCACAAGCGCATTATGCAGTTATGGTAGCACGTGCAGATCATGCGACAGGACCATTCAAAACACTAGGAAGAGCCAATGGAACCGGCAACAGTGTCATACTTCATAAAAACAAACACTGGCTTGCACCTGGTCACAATTCTGTTTTTAAAGATGCTGAGGGTCGAACCTATATGGCTTATCATGCTATAGCTCGTAATCCTGACAAACACAAAGGGAGACTATTTTGCATTAGTCCATTGCACTTTAAAAATGATTGGCCGGTACTGAAAAAAGATAGCAGCTATCCTTTAACCATAGATTGGCATGATACTATTACCATCAGCAACGAATCCATGAATAAAGATATAGAAGGAAGTCGTGCAAATTATGGTTCACAATATGGTCGTATGATCCGGTTAAATAACAATAAATGGCTTTCAGCTTATACTGTTTCTAAAAATGCCGGTTATAAAAAAGATGCCAAAGGCGGATATGCCATTGAAATAGCTTTAAGTACTGATCAGGGACGACATTGGGATCCAATTAGTCTTGTTTCTGAACCCGGAAGAGATGTAGATAATGCTGCGTTCATTCAACTTCCTGATGGTTCTATACTGTTAGGTTGTCGGTCTGTACGTTGGCAGGAATCTTACCGGCTTCCGGTATTTAAAAGTACAGACGGAGGGTACAATTGGAAAAAAATTAGCACAATAGATATCAACGAAGGTAAACCCGGTGAATTGGGACATCCAGATAAAGGCATTTATGAACCACATTTTTACTTTTTGAAAAATGGGAGATTGGCGGTGATGTATGCGAATGAAAAGCATGTAACAGAAACTCCCTCATACAGCCAAATCATTTCCGAAAGAATCTCTTCAGACTTCGGCAAAAGCTGGGGAAATGAAATTAGGGTCGCTTATGAACCAAAACATCCTGCTTCCCGTCCTGGAATGCCGGTGTGGACGAAGATGAAAAATGGCAAATACATCGTCGTATATGAAATATGCGGTCCGGAAAATTGTAATATTTATTATAAAACCAGTGATGACGGTTTCCACTGGTCAGTAGGTTTGGGAACACTTATCCCCCATCAAAATGGAGCGCCTTATATTCTTTCCTTACAAGACGGAACGCTGGTGTTGACCTCCAATAAAGGCAATATTTCTATAAGCAATGATTACGGAAAACACTGGCACTTAAGTGCAACTCCCTGGCATCCGACAAAAAGCTACAAAGAAGACTGGACACAAACAATTTGGTCTTCCTTATATCAAACAGGAATAAATAACATTTGCATCATTAGTTCAGTCAAGAGAAAAGAAGGAGGGCATAAAATATTGTTACGATTCGGGGAACTAAAATAAAGCCCGAGTCCATTATATATAAACAGATTCGGGCTATACATTAATATCAGGGAAAGAGATTATTTCACCTCTTCATAAGGAACATCGGTCACATCATCGCCGCCTTCCTTAGAATTATCGTTTCCCTCAGATTGCTGTTGAGCATCTTCTCCTCCGGGTTGTTGTTCACCGGCTTGCTGCTGTTGATCCTGAGAAGCTTTGTACATGTCTTCAGAAGCTGCAGTCCATTTTTGATTTAAGTCTTCCATGGCTTTATCAATTCCTTCAAGGTCTTGATTTTTATGCACTTCTTTCAATTGTGTTAAGGCTTCTTCAATTCCCGTCTTCTTATCTTCCGGAAGTTTATCACCATATTCTTTAAGTTGTTTTTCTGTTTGGAAAATCAACCCATCAGCCTGATTCAATTTCTCTATTTTCTCTTTCTCTTTTTTATCTTCTTCCTCATTGGCTTTTGCATCCGCCTTCATCTTTTCAATTTCTTCTTCTGTCAGGCCGCTACCAGCTTCGATTCTTATATCCTGAGACTTTCCGGTACCTTTATCTTTTGCAGACACTTTGATAATTCCGTTAGCATCTATATCAAAAGTAACTTCCACCTGAGGAACGCCACGTGGAGCCGGAGGAATACCGTCTAAGATGAAACGCCCTAAAGAACGATTATCTTTTGCCATTCCTCTTTCTCCCTGTACTACATTGATTTCAACGCTAGGTTGATTATCGGCAGCAGTAGAAAAGGTTTCTGATTTCTTTGCCGGGATGGTTGAATTAGCTTCAATTAGTTTTGTAGCCACCCCTCCTAAGGTTTCAATACCCAGGCTTAGAGGAGTAACATCCAAAAGCAATACATCCTTCACATCTCCGGTAAGTACACCACCCTGAATGGCAGCGCCAATAGCCACTACTTCATCAGGATTTACCCCTTTATGAGGTTTACGACCAAAAAATTCTTCTACTTTCTCCTGTACCCTAGGAATACGTGTAGAACCACCTACCAAAATCACTTCATCGATATCAGATTTGTCGTATCCTGCATCTTTAAGTGCTTTACTACAAGGAGTTAAAGTACGTTCAACCAAGCTATCTGACAATTGTTCAAATTTTGCCCGACTTAATTTTTTAACCAAGTGTTTCGGTACACCGTCAACCGCCGTAATATAGGGCAAATTTATTTCAGTTTCCTGAGAAGAAGATAATTCAATTTTTGCTTTCTCAGCAGCATCTTTTAAACGCTGCCATGCCATTGGATCCTTATGTAAATCAATGCCTTCATCATTCTTAAACTCATCTCCCAGCCAATCCATAATCACATTATCAAAATCATCACCGCCAAGATGCGTATCACCATGCGTAGATTTTACTTCAAACACACCATCACCTAATTCTAGTATTGAGACATCAAAAGTACCACCACCAAGGTCAAAAACAGCCACTTTACTATCCGTCGTCTTTTTATCCAATCCATAAGAAAGAGCTGCCGCAGTAGGTTCATTAATAATACGACTTACTTTTAAACCGGCAATTTCTCCGGCCTCTTTAGTAGCCTGACGCTGTGCATCGTTAAAATATGCAGGTACCGTAACAACTGCCTCATCTACAGACTGTCCTAAAAAATCTTCAGCCGTCTTCTTCATTTTTTGAAGAATCATTGCAGAAATTTCCTGTGGCGTATAAAGACGTCCGTCTATATCAATACGTACGGTATTATTATCTCCCTTAGCAATTTTATAACTCCACTGAGGGATTTCATTAGATACCTCATCAAAACGACGTCCCATAAAACGCTTTACAGACATTATCGTATTACTTGGATTAGTAATAGCCTGTCTCTTAGCGGGAGCGCCAACCTTTCTTTCTCCTTTTTCCAAAAAAGCAATAACAGAAGGAGTCGTTCTTGCTCCTTCATCATTAGGTATAACTTCCGGTTCGTTACCTTCCATAACTGCAACACAGGAATTGGTCGTACCTAAGTCGATTCCGATTATTTTTCCCATAGTATTTAATTTTTCCTTTTTTCTCGTTTAAATTTTCGTCTATAAATAGTCAATCACTGTGCCAATCCATTTTATCTGCAATTATGTCAGTTTTATATAAACACTTGTCTTTTTTTCATTTCTCCACTACTTTTGCAAGGCAGAAGTTCCTCTAAATTTAATGACAATGATACGTAAACTGATAACCGGATTATTTCTCGCCTCAATATTGGTCTTTGCAGCATGTACAAACAATACACCTAAAAAGATAACTATAGAAATTAACCTCGATAGTATTCCTACCAAGGCAAAAACAGCTTATTTAGATATTCTGAAGCCAACAGAGACCGTCACAATAGATACAGTTTCAATCGATTCAACGATAGAAAAACTGTCATTTTATCTCTATTCCAAACCGAATACTTCTCTATTTAGAGTTCGAATAGGTCAACATTACAGTTTCCTGCTGGTAGGTGGAAAAAAAGACCTTAAAATAACAGGACAATATAATAAGACAAAACAATTGTACATAGAAGGTTCTCAAGCCACTAAAGAGCTCCAATCTTTTATTTCAAACCTTAATCAACAAAACATCGCACTGAATAAGCTTTCTGACAGCCTTCACTCCCCAAAAAATCCTTTTTCTGACAGTCTGAGACTCGTAAAAACAAACCAGCTAGAAAAAGATAAGAAAAAGCTCAGAAAACATATTATTCAGAAAGCACAGACAACTCAGAATCCAAGTATTGCCATTTTTGCATTAAGTATTTTGGGCACTAAAAATATGCAGGAAACAGCAAAAACAACCATCGCAGAACTCCCCTCTAGATTTCCGGGTAATCATCAGGTGCAAGACGCCGTCAACCTACTAAAACGCAAACTCAATAATAGCGGGAAAAACATAACAACCAATGTTGGAGATCCGGTACCGGAAATAAACTTTCCTAACCCAAAAGGGGAAATGATTTCTCTTGAAAATTATAAAGGGACATATGTGTTGATAGACTTCTGGGCTTCCTGGTGCGCGCCATGCAGAGCCGCCAATCCAAAACTTGTTAAGATATATAGTCGCTTCCATCCTAAAGGCTTTGATATTCTGAGTATCTCCTTAGACAAGAAAAAGTCAGCATGGATCAAAGCCATAAAAGAAGATCATCTCCCCTGGAAACAGATGAGCGACCTGGCAGGATGGGAATCTACCCCTGCAGCCATCTTTAATGTTAGAGGGATACCTGCCAATTTCCTGATAAATCCTAAAGGGATTATTATAGCCAAAGATTTACAACCTGAAGCGCTTACAAACAAGTTACAATCTATTTTTTCAAAAACTGAAACCAAGCCATCCAATGAAAAACCCACAACACTTTAATCAATGTTTTGAAAGTCCACTGGGTTTTCTCAATATCATTTCTACCAAAGATGAAGTTAAAGCACTACGGTTTGAAGATACAATACAACCACAACAACCTAACACGCTGACGGAATTGGTAAAAAGACAACTCTCAGAATACTTTGCTAAAAAAAGGGAAAAATTTGATTTACCTTTAGCTCCGGAAGGAACAACCTTTCAAGAAAAAGTATGGGAACAGCTGCTAAAAATCCCCTTTGGACAAACAATCAGTTATCGTAAGCTTTCCCAAATGATAAATAATGAAAAAGCCATAAGAGCAGTAGGGAAAGCAAACGGACAAAATCCTATTCCCATCATCATTCCCTGTCATCGCGTAATTGGAAGCAATGGAGATTTAACCGGATATAGTGGTGGGCTTTGGAGAAAAAAAATACTTTTAAAAAGAGAGGGCTTACTGCCTCAGAAAGAGATAATATTTTGATTATTATACATTAACGTTATTTTAACGTTCGATTGGTTCTGAACAAACCGAACTAATCCTAACTTTGCGCATCAAAATAAAAGTGATGTTGACCGAAGAAGAATTACAAAAAGAGAAAAACAAATTGATAGAAGAGATGGGGCTCCATCTTGAAAAAGAAGAAAAACTTTCTCCTGTTGCTGCTCGCATGTTTGCATCCATTTTATTAACCTGTAAAGCAGGAACTACTTTTGAAGAATTAACGAAAGAAATGCAAGCAAGCAAAAGTACAGTTTTCACCCATTTGAATACGTTAGAAACAGGAAATCGCATTGAACATTTCACAAAACCCGGAGATAGAAAACGTTACTACATCACTAAATCTAATCAATTTTTAAAATTTATTGATGAAAAAATAAATACTTGTGAAAAAGAAAAATCCTTGCAACAAAAGCTATTAGCATACAAAAAGGCTGTGAATAAACTACATAAAAAACAGCCTGACAAACAATGTAACCTTAAATATCATCAAAATATTTTAATCTTTCTCGAAGAAAGTATTAACTCTTTCAAAAGGTTAAAAAAGAACCTCACATTAAAATAAACCGTTTTTAAAACCTAAGCAATGAATAAAAAAATAATCTACGTTTTAACAGTATTCGCCTTTTTGGCAATATCCTGTGGACAAAATCAACAAAGCGCACAAAGACAGCGCACTGGTCCGATGCCTGCCCCTGTAGTCAAAGTCCCGGCCAAAAATTTCACCGGCTACTCTACTTATCCGGTAAGAATAACGGGTACCATAAATAGTGAAGTTCGTGCCAAAGTAAGTGGGTATATTAAGGAAGTTTTAGTTGATGAAGGAGAATGGGTTCGAAAAGGACAGCCTTTATTCACACTAGAGACCCGTAGTATTACCGGTAATGCCAATGCAGCCAAAGCCAACATTAAAACTGCTCAGGTTAGAGTAAATCAACTCAAACCGCTGGTAGAAAAAGGAATTATCAGTAAAGTCGAGTTGGAATCTGCCAAAGCACAACTGGAACAAGCCAAAGCAAATTATGAAAGTATTGCTGCCAATATAGGATATGCCAATATTAAAAGCCCGATTAGCGGCTTTGTTGGTTCTATCAAGTTTCGTCAGGGGTCTTTGGTTGGCCCTTCCTCACAACCACTGACTAATATTTCAAGTACGGGAAATGTATATGCTTATTTCAGTATGAATGAAACCGATTATTTGAATTTCCTACAGAACACAGAAGGAAAGAATTTACAAGACAAGATAAAGAATTTCCCTCCTGTTCAGTTAAGATTAAGCAATGGAGAAATTTATCCGATTAAGGGAGAGATTCAAACCGTTAATGCACAAGTAGATCCTACAACAGGTACTGTAAGCTTCAGAGCAGGATTTAATAATCCCAATCATCTGTTAGCAAATGGAAGCAGTGGAAACATTATGATTCCACAACAATATAAAGAAGTACCTGCCGTACCTGCTTTATCGACTTACCAACGTCAGGGAAAGACTTATGTTTATAAAGTATTTGGTGATACCATTGCTAAACCGCAAATTATCACTGTAACTACAACGATTGACAACTATTCTATCGTAAAAACAGGTCTGAAAGTCGGAGATCAGATTATTGCCAAAGGAGCAGAAAGCATGCATGGACCAACTCCTGTTAAGCCTATTCCTACTCCTGCAGATAGTGTTGCTGAGATAAAACCTGTATTTTAAATTATAGAGAAATATGTTTAAGAAATTCATCGATCGTCCTGTTTTATCAACAGTTATTTCGATTGTAATAGTCATTTTAGGTATTATTGGGATTTTCAATTTACCTATTACACAATATCCTGACATTGCACCTCCTACAGTTCGCATTACAGCCACCTATCCCGGAGCCAATGCAGAAACGGTACTTAAAAGTGTGGTCGTACCCATTGAAGAACAAGTCAACGGGGTGGAAAATATGGACTACATCACTTCTACCTCCAGTAATGGACGAGCTAGCATCAACGTTTATTTCAAACAAGGGGTTGATCCGGACATTGCCGCAGTAAACGTTCAAAACAGAGTCAGTAGAGCAACTCCCTTACTTCCTCAGGTGGTAACACAAACAGGGGTAGTAACTGCAAAACAGCAGACCAGCTCTATCATGTTCATGCATGCTTATACCACAGATCCAAGTAAATATGATGTAGAAGATGTCCAGAATTATTTAGAAATTAACGTCATACCTGCATTGCAAAGGATTAATGGAATTGGGAATGTACGGGTTTTTGGAGCCAATAAATATTCAATGCGAATATGGATTAAACCGGAAAAACTACAAGCTTATGACCTGACACCTGCCGATATTGCAGCCGCTATTAATGAACAAAGTCGAGAAGCAGCAGCAGGTACATTGGGACAAAATAGCGGTAAAGCTTTTGAATACGTCATTACTTACGATGGAAGATATAAAACAGTCGAACAATATAAAAATATTATTCTAAAAGGGTTTAATAATGGAGAATTTCTGCACTTAGGCGATGTAGCTGATATCGAGTTAGGTTCGGAAAGCTACGGAGTAAATTCTTCTATTGATGGTCATCCCGGCGTATCTATGTCTATTTACCAGATTGCAGGATCCAATGCCCGTGATATTGTAAATAATGTCTATAAAAAGATGGATCAACTGGAAGGAGACTTTCCGGAAGGCATTGAATGGGGGGTGGATTTCGACACCAATAAATTCTTAAATGCATCCATTGAAAAAGTTATTCATACTTTAATAGAAGCCTTTATCCTTGTATTTATTGTCGTTTTTGTCTTTTTACAAGATTTCAGATCTACCCTTATACCTGCTATTGCAGTACCGGTATCTATTGTGGGTACCTTCTTTTTCCTTAATCTATTTGGATTTTCGCTGAACCTGTTAACTTTATTTGCGCTGGTTCTGGCAATCGGTATTGTCGTCGATGATGCCATTGTGATTGTAGAGGGGGTGCATGCCAAGCTTGATGAGGGATATGACTCTGCAAAAATGGCCACAAGAAGCGCCATGAGTGAACTAACCGGGGCTATTATTTCTATTACGTTGGTAATGGCAGCGGTATTTATTCCGGTGACCTTCTTAAGTGGTCCTACCGGAGTTTTCTATAATCAATTTGGGATGACCCTGATGATTGCCATTATTATTTCGGCATTTAACGCATTAACGTTAAGTCCGGCACTTTGTGCTATCATCTTGAAGCCCCACAAAGAAGACAAAAATAAAAACGTATTACAGCGTTTTTATGCCGGATTCAATACGGCTTTTTCTTATACAACGCACCATTATATTCGCTCTGTCAAAGGAATGTTGAAACGGAAATGGATTGCACCACTCATCGTCATTTTATCACTAGTTGGTATTTTATGGTTAGCCGGTTCTACCCCTACAGGATTTGTTCCTTCAGAAGACAGAGGAATTATTTTTACGGATATCCAACTTCCTCCGGGTGCTTCCTTAGACCGAACTACGGCTATTAATAAGAAAGTAATGAGCCAAATTAGTCAGTTAAAAGGAGTAAGAGGCGTTTCCATGGTAAATGGATTTGGATTCTTGGGAGGTGCTGGTTCAAATAACGCCATTGCCTTTGTAAAATTAGATGATTGGAGTCAACGAAAAGCAGATTCCTTATCAGTGGAAGCCTTAACAAAGAAGTGTTTCGGTATTGCCGCCCGCTTTTCCGGGGCACAGATTCTCTTCTTTTCCCCGCCGAGCGTTCCGGGATATGGTGTATCCGGTGGTGTATCCATCGAATTGCAGGATAAATCAGGAGGAACTTTTCAGAGTTTGGATCAGGAAGCCAAACAATTCCTTATGAAACTCAATGCAAGACCGGAATTGCTGTATGCACAGACTTCCTTTTCTACGGAATATCCACAATATAAAATAAACGTAGATATTCCTAAAGCAAAGGCTGCCGGAGTATCAGTGAGTGCAATATTCAGTACGCTGCAAGGCTATATCGGTAGTCTTTATACCAATGACTTTGTTCGATTTGGAAAACAATATAGAGTATATATCCAGGCACCTCCTAATGCCCGGGCAGATAAGAAAGACTTCAAAAACCTTTATGTCCGCAATAGCAACGGAGAGATGATTCCCGTATCACAGTTTGTTACATTATCAAATCAATATGGGCCTCAATCGGTGACACGATTTAACCTATATAATTCCGCCAAAATCGATGGAGCTCCTGCTGCCGGATATTCTACAGGTCAGGCATTAAGTGCTATTCAGGAAGTTGCAGCAAATGTTCTGCCATCCACCTTTAGTATTGACTATGAAGGCATCACCAGAGAGCAGGTAAAAGCAGGAAATCAGGCTATATTGATACTTCTTTTGAGTGTCTTGTTTGTTTACTTCATTTTAGCAGCACAATATGAGAGTTATCTGGTTCCTCTATCGGTATTGCTATCTCTACCTCTTGGAATTTTCGGTGCATATTTTGGAACGAAATTCTTTGGTTTAACTGCTAATATCTATTTCCAGATAGCACTTATTATGCTATTGGGATTGATGGCTAAGAATGCCATACTTATCGTAGAGTTTGCACTCCAAAGGCGACGGTCGGGACATTCCCTCATTGGTTCAGCCATAGAAGGTGCCAGAGTTAGATTAAGACCTATTCTTATGACTTCGTTTGCCTTTATTCTTGGAATTTTGCCCCTTGCAGCTGCTACTGGTGTAGGCGCTATAGGGAATCGTTCCATAGGTACAAGTGCTGCCAGTGGTTTATTAATAGGAACCGTATTTGGGGTCTTTGTGATACCAATATTCTTCGTATTCTTCCAGTGGTTGCAAGAGAAAATTTCCGGAAGTCCAAAAACCTTAGTTGATCCAAAAAAACAAGCAGAAAAAGAATAATCATGAGAACAATAAATAAATTCGGTAAGTTTCTTTTTATTCCTATAGGTCTGTTTTTCCTACAATCCTGCTTCGTAGCCAAAAACTACAAAAGTCCGGATGTAAACACAACAGGCTTATATAGAATAGACACTACTACCACCCTTGATACTACTTCTATGGCTGATATTCCCTGGCAGCAGGTATTTACCGATACCATACTTCAGCGTTACATCAGTCAAGCTATAGAGAATAACTATGATATTCGCATAGCCATTGAAAATATCAATACAGCAAAAGCCTATTTAAGGCAAGGTCAGGCCGGACAATTACCGACTTTGAATGTTCAAGGCGGATACAACCTGCTCCATCCTTCAAAATATGGACAATATGGTTCCACAGGACAAGATCCCCTACAGCAATTCAATCTGACCGCAAATCTTTCATGGGAAGCAGATATTTGGGGGAAAATTCGTAGTCAGGAAAAAGCACTCAATGCAACATATCTGCAAAGTCTTGCAGCTCATAAAGCTGTAAAAACAGAGTTAATTTCCTCGGTAGCTTCTATTTATTACCAATTATTATCTTTAGATAAACAAGAAAAGATAACAAAGGAATCTATTAAAAATAGTAAAAACAGCCTGGAAGTAACTAAAAGCATGAAAGAAGCAGGATATGCTAATGTTACTGCCGCCGCTGTAAAACAAACAGAAGCACAAGTGTATAATTCTCAAGTGATTTTACTGGGACTCAAGAACAATGTCACACATTTGGAGAATACGCTCAGTATTTTACTTGCGCAGAAGCCACATGCAATAAAAAGGAGTACATTGGCGCAACAACAAATCACAACAAAACTCAAAACTGGAGTACCTGCTTTATTGATGAAGAACAGACCTGATGTGATTGCTGCAGAATATAATTTGATGAATGCCTTTGAATTAACCAATGTAGCCAAAGCAAGCTTCTATCCATCATTAACTATTACTGCCTCTGCCGGTCTGAGTAGTCTGGCGATTGATAATTGGTTTACAGGAGATGCATTCTTAGCTTCCATAGGTGCCGGATTACTGGCTCCTATCTTTAACCAAAGACAAATAAGG
>CAZLDH010000086.1:0-12534 GCA_964558275.1 uncultured Chitinophagaceae bacterium | reverse complement strand
TACAACACCTGACAGATTGGGAACGTATTTGGTGCTACCGAACACTTCTTTCTGTACGTAATGAAGGAAGCATTGCCAAAGGACTTGACCACGACATTATGGCTGAACATTCCAATGCTGATGAACAGTCAATAGAACAGCTACTTGCCGAGCTTCGTGCCGTGCGTATAGCAACCAAAGCCATGTTTGATTCATTCAACCACGAAATACTCCTGTCAAATTGCAAATTCAGCAACAACCAAATGTCTGGCTTAGCCATGGGTTTCAATATAATCGGGCATCAAATCCATCATTTTAATATCATCAAAGAAAGGTATGTCCCGCTTGGCAAATAGGATGCAATGCAAACCATACAAAATGGTGAAAATAAAATTGATATCATTATGCAAAAAAATAATAAGGGTCATTGCACCTCTTTGAGTTGCAAATTGACAAGTACTGAATTTCGCGAACATAAGGCAACTATTCTGTCCCAATTAAAGGAAAAGATCATTTCAACAAAACTACTTGGAAATGGAATAGCGCTTTGTTTTCCCGGAAATGACGATATGCTTGATAAGTTGATTGCCTTTATTAAAGCTGAAAGGATTTGCTGTGATTTTTTTACTTTTAATATCTTGGTCGGAAATAATAAAAAGGATATTTGGCTTGAACTTACCGGTCCCGATGGCGTTAAAGAATTTATTAAAACAGAACTTGGGTTTGATACAGAAAAACAGAAATTATGAAAATGGATATATAACTCTCCCGAAAAGACATACTGACTGCATTGGTCAATCAAACCACCTCAAAAGTAGAAATACAATTATTTTATGTTCAAAGTCCTGAATGATATCCTGAGTTTCCTTCTGGAACTGGCCATGTTGGTAGCATTTGGCTATGCGGAATTTCATTGCACTGAAAATACGGGATTGCAATATGTATTGGGCATGGGCATTCCGGTTATCATCATTTTATTTTGGGCTCAATGGATGGCGCCAAAAGCAAAGAAACGGTTGCCTTATCCCTGGCTTTTGATAGTAACCTTGTTTTTATTTGAAGCAGCTGCTTTGAGTTTGTATCTTGCCGAGGTAAAGGAATTGGCTGTGGTTTTTGGAATAGTTGCATTGATTAATGTGGGGATAAGATTTTGGTTTAAAAACGATAGCTTAGCTGTCTGACGGATCAACACCTTAGACAGCTAACGGGGAAAACGATATATTATGAGTATTTACATCACCCAACTGATTTACATCAAAGCAGGAAATAAACTATAAAATGAGAAAGAAAATCCTGGCTATTTCCGGAATACCCGAAAGTATTCCATCAATGAAATAATTCTACAGACCATCGCGGAAATGTTTGTAGAAACATTGGACGTGGAAATTTATAACCGAATTGATGAATTGCCCTATTTTAACATTGATTTGGATAAAGGAGTAGCGCCACCACCGGTTGTGACATTTCGAAAACGCATCGAAGAAGCAGATGGCGTTATCATTTGCACGCCGGAATATGTTTTTAGCCAATATCCTATAGGGCGGTTTTCATCTTTCATCGCTTATTTATTTTTGCAATTAACTGGTAATAAAGTAAATGGGAAACGCTATCGCATTATATATTAGATTTGGGATTTGATAGATTATTATTTAACTAACACGCTGCAAAGTTAAATTGGAAATAATAGATGGCGAATGGTTGAAAAAGACAAACTTGATGGTGAATCCTGCCATTTATAAAAAAATAATTTACGTTTTATGAAAAAGGCGCGGAGATTGCTAGTTAATGTGTAGGTGTTCTATTAAAATCCATACTATATTTTTTTGGTTTTTTCCCGATATGTTTTTTAAAAACCCGGGAGAAGTGACTAAGGTTTTCGAAGCCCATTTGATAACCGGTTTCCGATACAGTTAGTTGATCCTCACGAATTAGTCGGGCAGCTTCTTTCATCCTAAAGTGCTGGAAGTAATCATAAATACCCATACCGAAAATTTGTGTAAATAGTTTCCGCATCTTCAGTTCATTCATTCCTGATATTTGTTTCAGTTCTGCGATGGAGGTTGGTTTTTGAAGAGAAGATATGAGTTGGTTACGCATATTGTAAATAGAATTTATGTCCTTTTTATTTAATTTATAATGAGTAGATTGCTTGCGATGACTTAAACTCTGAAATAGATGGAAAAGCAGTTCCATGGTTTTCAGTTTGTAATAATAGTTTGTTAATTCTGGGGGCGTTTTTTCTTTTACAATGTCATTGACCGTTTGCAGAATGTTGTCTGTCATTATTTCTTCAATTAGAAAAGTATTGTCTTGCTGAAATAAAAATTGAAATCGTTCGGCATCTTTATCTAAAAAACTTTTCAGATAGTCTGCACTAATAAATATGGCCATCATTTTTCTATGCGCTCCTTTTTTGAAATGACTGGTGTGCGTATGTGTGGATGGAAATATGCGTACCACCGGTTTTTCATCGGGTGTCCCTGAAATAGCTTTTCTATTTGTTGATTCATCATCGAATATATTTCTAAAGAAAAAACAAATACAGTTTTTAATAGATGTAGGTGCTCTTGTGTGACGTGAAAAGGCATGCTTCACGGTATAAGACACAAAAAACATAGTGAAATTCGGGTGGAAATCGAAATTCCTCTGGTAGTGAGTTTCGATGTTTTGTATCATATTTTCCTTTATGCGATATCCTGTTTTATGTATAAATTGAAGGAGTTCTTGCTCGCTATTTTCCATCTGTTAGTCTTTTAGTTTTGTGAATTTTATAATTATTTATACGACTATTTTTATTAGTTATATTATTATTTTATTCGTAAAGGTACATATAATTTTGCCTTGAATAATAAAATAGAAATACTATGAACAAAAAAATCTTGATATCCGGCGCAAGTATAGCGGGATTAACGTTGGGTTATTGGTTAAATTATTATGGCTACAAGGTTAGTATCGTAGAAATCTCGAAAGGAGTTAGAAAAGGAGGAACACCGATTGATGTGCGTGGAGGCACGTTAGCTATTGCCGAAGAAATGGGTATCCTAAAAGCGATTAAAGAGCTTGAATGTAGGTCTGTTATGGAAATGGTGGATGCTAAAAATGAGACCATTATTGATTTTTCTATAAATAATCAACCGGAATATAAGGGGGATATCGAAATTAGTAGAGATGATTTGGTCAATATACTTTATGAGCAGCTACCTAAAGAGGACATTAAGTTTTATTTTGAGAACAGAATAGTAAATCTGGTTCAGGATAATGAAAAAACCGAAGTTACTTTTAAAAGTGGGGAAAAGGAATATTTTGATTTTGTCTTTGGTGCTGACGGCATACACTCGGGGGTTAGAAAACTTATTTTTCGTTCGGAAAAAGAGTATTCTACGTTTTATGGTGAATATTATGCACTTGTAGAGACCCCGAATATCAAACCACATAGATCAAAAGTAGGGTCGATATATAATGAACCAGGGAAAATGGTTGCTATTTACCCTTTTGAAGATACTGTAGGTGCATTGCTTGTTTTTAAATCGGCTAAATTAGATTGGGATTATCGGGATGTAAATCAGCACAAGCAAATATTGAAAGAAAATTTTACAAGTGGGTTGTGGCGAATGCCTGAAATTATAGAAGCAATAGATCAATCTACTAATTTGTTTTTCGATGAAGTCTCCCAAATTCGGATGCCCAACTGGTCAAAAGGAAGAGTCGCTTTAGTTGGAGATGCAGCTTATGCAGCCAGTTTTCACACCGGTATGGGAACAAGTTTGGCCATGGAGGGAGCATATATTTTGGCGAAAGAACTAAATAAAAATAACAATTATAAAATAGCTTTTGATAACTATTATAAAGTGTACCAACCCTTTACCGAAAAAATGCAAGATCGTATCTCAATAGGGTTGAATTATTTAGTTCCGGAAACGGAAGCGGGAATCCAAAAGACGATTCAACGATTTAAAAATATGATATAAAATAGAATGATTGAAGACCATTACCGGAATTCCGGATGAAATCTAAAGAGTGTATCCTTTAGATATTGGCGATCGATATGGGTATAAATTTCAGTTGTAGTGATGCTTTCATGACCCAGCATTTGTTGTACAGCACGCAAGTCTGCGCCCCCTTCCACTAAGTGAGTAGCAAAGGAATGTCTTAAAGTATGTGGTGAAATTGTTTTATTAATTTCTGCCTTTTGAGCCACTTCTTTGATGACATAAAAGATCATGACCCGACTTAAAGCACCTCCACGTCTATTAAGAAATAAAATATCTTCGGCTTCCGGTTTTGGTTTTTGATGTATTCTGATATTATTTTTATAAATTTTGATGGCTTTAAGTGCGGCATTCCCAATGGGAATAAGTCGTTCTTTATCCCCTTTTCCAATCACCCTGATAAAACCTTGTTCTTTATAAATGCCTGAAATTTTTAAACGGATAAGCTCAGATACCCGAAGTCCACATCCATAGATTGTTTCAATAATTGCTTTATTCCTTGTGCCCTGTGGTGTACTTAAATCGATGCTTTGGAGCATTTTTTCAATTTCCTGAAAAGAAAGAATGTCTGGCAGTGTGCGCTTTAATTTAGGTACTTCCAATAACTCTGCAGGGTTTGTAGCTATTATTTGTTCCAAAGTTAGGTACCTGAAAAAAGCTTTAATTCCTGAGGTTATTCTTGCCTGGGTTGCATTACTTAAACCCAGTTCTGCTATTTGATGCAGAAAGGTTTTTAATTCGTTTAAGGTGATATCATTTAACGAAACAGGATGCTTTTGTTGTCCAAAAAAAGTAGCTAATAGTCCAATATCATGGAGATATGCTTCTATGGTCTTTGCTGAAAGTGACCGCTCCAGTTGAAGGTATATTTTAAAACCTTTTATTTCGCTCAACCACATTTTTTAGTGTCAAAGTAAGTTAATTTTTAGAAGTTGATAAAATTTTGTAATTTCCATTATGATTTCCTGTTTTTTACAGATAAATTTAAAATTACTGGTTAGCTTTGTAACAGAGCTATCCTGTTATAATTATATGTAAAAAAATATTAGTATTAATACGAAAAGAACCATAAAGATTTTTCTTAGATTATTAGGAATTCTAGGTAGTTTATTCCTGGTGATTGTATTGATATTAGTATTGTTACTGAATGTCCCTCAGGTTCAGAATTTGGCGAAGGATATTGGCGTGAAATATTTGAATAAAAAACTGGGAACAACCGTTCAATTAGAAAAACTGGCTATTAATTTTCCGAATGCTATAGTTATCGATTCTTTGTATTTGGAGGATCAATCCGGTGATACCTTAATGTATTCGGGACATCTGTTTATGAAAATGGACATGTGGGGATTATTGTCTGGCGATGTACAAGTAGATTCTGTTCGATTAAATAATTTTTATGCCAATGTAGATAGGACTTTGCCGGATACCACTTTTAATTTTAACTATATCACAGATGCTTTTGCTTCCGGGGGAGAAGAGGAACCCGAAGATACCTCTTCTCCTATGAATATTGATATAGGAAGTATTCGCCTTCACAATATCCAATTGCATTATTTGGATGATGTTACCGGATATGATGGGAAAATTGTTATTGGGGATTTTAAGACACATTTTGATTCTTTAAATCTGGATAAAATAGATGTTGAATTGGATAGTATTTTATTATCTAACACGCAAGTTCGGTTTATACGTTCTTCGCCATTAAAAGTTGATAATGAAACGGTTGAGACTGAAGATACAACCAGTGATAGTGATTCGGGACTTCCTCAATTAAGTATAAATGGTTTGTTGCTTAAAAATATCCGTCTGCGCTATATTGATAAGGTAGATCATATGGATGGTCGTGTGCAATTAGATAGTTTTTTGGTTGTTCCCAACAAGCTTGATTTGAATCGTCAAGATATTGATTTGAGGAAGGTGGTTATGAATCGCTCTTTATTGTCTTTTTCAATGAAGTTGGATACCGCGGCATCAGAGAACGAGACCGAAAGTGAGAATGATAATGATGAGGAGATGTCAGCTTCAACTTCTGAGGGATGGACGCTTTCTCTGGATACTTTGGAATTGCTTCATAATCAATTAAAGTATGATGCAATAGGGACGCCAAAACAGCAAGAAGGGATGGATTTTAATCACTTGGATGTGACTGATTTTCAATTGTTGGCTTCAAATATTTTTTATAGTGATACTTTATCGCATCTGTTTTTACAGAATCTTGCTTTTGATGAACAATCCGGATTTGCCCTGAAAAAGTTTACCACTCAAGTAAATTATACCAATCAGGGAGCTCGTTTGGATCATCTTTTATTAATAACAGGCAACAGCAGAATAAGTAAAAAGCTAGCGGTTTCATATCCCTCGTTATCTGCCTTGTCAGATAGTCCCGGGGAACTAGGATTGGATTTGAATATAGATTCGGCGGTGATAGGAATGAAAGATGTATATTTTTTTCAGCCAGATATGAAGGACAATGAATATTTAGCCGGTCTTTCAGGTGCTCCTATTTACCTAAAGGGAATTGTTCAGGGGAAATTAAAGGATTTAAATATTGATACACTGCGTTTACATGTGGCTAATCAAACGTCCTTAGCGTTAAAAGCCAGATTAAAAAATATTTTACATCCTGATAAAGGTGTGTTTGATATTAAGCTTGACAAGTTGGCTACCGGACAGAAAGATTTGAATACATTGCTTCCTGAAGATATACTTCCTTCTTCTATTGCAGTGCCGGATCAACTTTCTCTTTCGGGAAAATTTGATGGAGGATTGTCAGATTTTGTGACACAACTTCATTTAAAAAGTTCAGATGGGGATGCAAACATGAATGCTGAAGTGCATAACCTGACGGATTCTATTCGAGCTACGTATGCTTTGAGAATGAAGGCCAACCAGCTGAGATTAGATCGAATAATGAAAAATGATACACTCTATGGACCTGTTACTTTAGATTTAGCCGTAGCAGGAAGAGGAATTACATTGGATAGTGTAAAAGCGCAGTTAAGGGCGCAGATTGTACAGGCAAAATATAATGGGTATAATTATGAAAATTTAGCCTTAGACGGGAAAGTTAATCATGGAATTGCTCATATAAAAGCCGGCATGGAAGATCCCAATCTTCATTTTAATTTGTTGGCTAATGCAGATTTACAAGATAGTATTCCTTCGGCAGATTTTAATTTTGATTTGAAGAACGCAGATCTGGAAGCACTTCATTTTGTGGATAGTCAATTACAGTTGGCTGGTCAGATAAAAGGGGATTTTGCACAAATTGATATGGATCAACCGGAAGGTCATTTGTTGTTAAATCATTGGGAGATTAAAAAGAATGGTCAAAAGATACAAATAGATTCTGTTCTATTGGCAGCGACTTCCGTGAATAACAATCACCGGATTAAATTCAGATCACCTTTCGCCACATTTGACATAAATGGGGATTATAAATTGAGTGAGGTGGCGCCTCTCATTCCTCAATTAGAAGCGAAGTATATGGGAACCGCCGATTCTTTGAATATGGCATCCAAAGATACCTTGTCTTCATGGGAAATGCATATGGATCTTCAATTATTACCTACGCCATTATGGGAGAAAATTTTGCCGGAAATGAGTCGGTTTAAAGGTGGTCATTTAACAGCAATGCTGTCTTCGAATCCGGACTCTGTGGAATTACAAACAACGATTTTACCATTAACGTACAATGATATTTCTGTCGATTCAACCGTTATCCGGCTTTATCCTGATCAGAAAGGTTTGAAATATGCATTAGCGGTGCATGAAGTGATAGATAGTGGTTTGATTACGATTCCTCATCTCTTTTTAAATGGGAATTTGTATCGGGATAATATTAGTATGAACCTTTTTACGGAGGACGAAGAATGGAAAAATCGCTTTCATATTGCAGGAAATCTAAAAATGAAAGACAGTAGTTATCATTTTAGCTTAGCCGAAGATAGTCTTGTATTGAATTATAAGTCTTGGGTGGTTCCTGCAGACAATTACATATCTTATAATCCGGAAAGGCTGTTGATTCATCATTTGGAACTAAAGAATGGAAATCAATATATTAAAGCGCAGACTGACAGTACACTAAAAGGAAACCCGCTGACTGTTGCTTTTCAGCATTTTGATATTTCTAATTTAACCGAAATGGTGTTGAGTGATTCTATGGCATTGGGAGGATTTATCAATGGTTCTGCTGAAGTGGATAACCTATTGACAAATATGCATTTTGTAACTGATCTAAGTTTAGACAGTTTAAGTTTTAATCATGCTAATATTGGTTCTTTAGGTTTGCAGGTAAACAATGACCGGCCGGATACATATGCGGTGAATATGCAGTTAAAAGGAGATAGTAATGATGTGAAGATAAATGGAGAATATGTGACTACGGATAATGGTTCATTTGATTTTAATGTAGATTTGAATAGCTTGTCAATGTCCACAATAGAATCGCTTTCTTTTGGTCAGATAGCTGATGCAGAAGGGGAGATTATAGGAGATTTAAGTATAAAAGGAACAGCTGATGCTCCATTGATTAATGGCAAGCTGGGTTTTCAAAAAGTGGGATTCAATGTGACTCAACTCAATGAAAGACTAAAATTGGCGAATGAAAATATTTTATTTGATCCCGGCGGGATTCATTTTAACCAATTTACCATTCTCAATGGAAATGAAGATAAAGCTGTAATTGATGGATCCGTTTTAACCAAGAAATATACACATTTTAATTTTGATTTAGGGCTTACCGCCGATAATTTCCGGGTATTGAACCTGCCTAAAAAGGAAGGAAGTGCCTATTATGGAAAGGTCTATCTGAGTACCAAAACTAAGATTACAGGGGATGAGAGTTTACCCAAGATTAATATGGCTATTAGCCTGAATAAAGGAACTGACTTTACTTATGTTATGATGGATGAAAATCCACAGGAAGTCTCTTCAGAGGGAATTGTGAAATTTATAGATCCGGAAGTGGCATTCGACTCTACTCATGTAGCTAAAGTGGATTCTATCAGGTATAATAAAGATATTCAGGGAATTGACTTGAGTGCTGATATTGTTATTGATACCAGTGCTCGATTTAATATTGTGATGGATCCGGTAACCGGGGATAACCTTTATGTAAGAGGTAGAGCAGATTTAAATTTCACCTTGAGTCCGGGAGGAAAGATGAGTCTTACAGGACGTTATAATCTGATTGACGGGCTTTACAATCTTTCATTTGAAAGTTTGATTAAAAAACAATTTAAATTGTTGCGTGGAAGTTATATTCTCTGGAAGGGCGATCCTTTAAAAGCAGAGATGGATATTACCGCAGAGTATGATGTGGATGCTTCTCCAATGGAATTGGTTGAAAATCAACTATCAAGTGATAATGAGAGCTTAGCTAACAGATATAAACAGAAATTGCCATTCCAAGTCTTTTTGAATGTGAAAGGGGATTTAATGAAACCGGATATCAGCTTTCAATTAGGAATGCCAGAGGATGCAAGAGATGCGTTAGATGGAGCGGTTTATACACGCATTAATCAGATTAATACCAAGCCTTCGGAAGTGAATAAGCAAACTTTAGGATTGCTCGTTTTTAATCATTTTATAGGAGAAAACCCACTCAAGACTTCCGGCGGTGGTGGAGCCGAAGAAAAGGTAAGAAAGAGTGCCAGTAAAATACTAAGCAAACAATTAAATAAATTGGCAGGAAACCTTGTGAATGGTGTTGATATTGATTTGGCTTTAGAATCCTCCAAAGATTATTCTTCCGGACAGGCAGAAAATCAAACAAATTTGAATGTGGGATTGTCTAAGTCTTTATTCAATGACAGAACAACTGTTTATGTAGGCGGTGGAATACCATTGGAGGGAAATAATGGAAATAATGCCTCTCAGATTGTTGGTGATGTTGCAGTAGAATATCTCTTATCTAAAGATGGTAGATATCGACTGAAAGCTTATCGAAAAAATAAATACCAGGGAGTCATCGAAGGAGAATTTGTTGAGACCGGAGTAAGTTTTATTATTGTGATGAGCTACAATAAATTCAAAGAACTTTTTAAATCGGCTGACGAATTAAATAAGGAAGAAAATAAGTAAATGAAGAAGTCGAACTTATATATTGTACTATCTCTTGTATTAATGGTGCTCTGGAATGCCTGCAGTCCGGTGAAACATTTGGAAGAAGGACAGGTTTTATATACCGGGGGAGAAATTTCGTTTAATCCGGATACCGGTACGGCTTCGGAATATGAAGAGCCTCTGAGTGAATTGTTGCGTCCTAAACCCAATACTTCATTTTTAGGGATGTATCCCAAACTATATTTTTACAATATTTCCAGAGAACCAACTGGGAAGGGACTCAATTATTTATTGCATAAAAAATGGGGTGAAAAACCGGTTTTGGATAGTAATTTAAACCTCTCCATAAATGAAAAATTACTTAATAATTATTTGTATAATAAAGGATTTTTTAATTCGTCAGTTGTCGGAGACACAGAAGTGAAAAATCAAAAAGAGAAAGCTCAATATACAATTGATGCCGGACATAGATATACGATACGTAAGGTGTATTTTCCAAAAGATTCAAGTCTTGAAATAAGTAGTGAGATTCGTGCATTAGAAAGAAGTTCGTTGTTGGATTCGGGAGATTATTATGATTTGGCTACCATAAAAGGAGAACGTAGCAGGATTAATGATTCTTTAAAAAATGAAGGGTATTATTATTTTTTACCGCAGGATTTAATTTTGTTGGTCGATAGCTCACTGAATAGGAAGGTTGATTTATATATGAGAATTAAAAAGAGTGTTGCCCGGGCAGCCCTGCAAAAGTATCATATTAAAGAAGTAAATGTATATCCTAATTATTCTATTAGAAATGCTGCAATATCGGATACAATGACTCCCTTGCATTATAAAGGGCTGAATATTTATGATGCTAAAGGATTATATCGACCTTCCATTTTTCATCGTTCTATCTATCTTCATCCCGGGAATTTATACACGCTTGCAGATCACAATTTGACCTTGAATAGATTGGTTAATCTGGGTACTTTTAAATATGTAAAAGTAGATTTTCATCAAACTGATACAGTAACGGATAATTATGCATTGGCAGCTGATGTTTTTTTGACCCCGGCGAAGAAAAAATCGCTTCGTTTTGAAATTAATGGAAATTCCCGATCTAATAATTTTGTGGGTTCAAGTGTTGATATAAGTTGGCAAAATAAAAATATCTTTAGAGGGGCAGATCTTCTGAAAATAAATCTGGGCGGGTCTTTTGAAACGCAGGTAGGTGGAGAACAGGCTGCAGTCAACACCTATTCTTTTTCTCCGGGGGTAAGTTTGGAGGTGCCGCGATTTGTCACTCCTTTCCAGTTCATTAATATGGCACGAGTGAAGATTCCCAAGACAGTTTTTAGTGTCAATTATGAATTGATGCATAGAGAGAATTACTACAATATGAATTCTTTTAATTTTCTGGCAGGTTATCGCTGGCGACAGAATAACAGAATATCACATACCCTGAATGTTTTTGATGTAAGTTATGTATTGCCTTCTCATATGACACCACTTTTCAAAAGTATTTTAGCGCAGGATCCTACTTTACAAAGGAGTTTTAGAGAACAATTCCTGTTAGGAACAAATTATAGTTTTGAATATTCGGAAAGAGCAATGGCTGAAAAAAGGAACAATATGTATTTCTTGGGTAAGATAGATTTATCCGGAAATCTTTTTGGTCTTTTCTCCGGGAGGCATAATCATAATAATCCGGCCAAATTATTTGGAACACCATTTTCGCAATATGTAAAGGTAAGTGGGGATTTTAGAGACTATTGGCGGTTGAATAGCAGCGGTTTGGAGTGGGCAAACAGGATATTTGTTGGTTATGGTTATTCTTATGGGAATTCTTACAGTTTACCTTATGTCAAACAGTTTTATAGTGGAGGAAGTAATAGTTTAAGAGGGTTTAGATCAAGAACTTTAGGCCCCGGATCCTATCATACAAGTGAAACAGGTTTTCAGGCAAATGAAGCTGGAGATATTAAGTTTGAAATAAATTCGGAATTAAGATTTCCTATTGTCAGTATTTTGAAGGGAGCTCTTTTTGTTGATGCAGGAAATATCTGGTTGCTACGTTCCGATTCTACACGTTCGGGTGCGCAATTTCAATTGAATCGAGCATTTAGTCAGCTGGCTGTAGATGCAGGTCTGGGTTTTAGGTTTGATTTGTCCTTTTTTGTTTTACGATTTGATGTAGCTTTCCCATTGCGCAAACCATGGTTGCCTGAAGGGGATCGTTGGACTTTCGATAAAATTGATTTTGGTGATAAATCATGGCGAAAAGAAAATCTGATACTCAATATTGCCATTGGGTATCCATTTTAAAGAGGTTTTTTTATATTTATTTTGGCGTGCTGTTCATCATTTATTCAGTCAATGGTACGCCTACATCTTTTGCCAGAGCCTTCATTTTTTTTCTCAAACGATTTACAATTTCAGGGTGTTTTTTAGCCTGATTGTATTTTTCCTGACTTCGACACTTTATTTTAACAAAAAAACTAAATAACTGATATTTAAT
>CAZLDH010000085.1:0-12608 GCA_964558275.1 uncultured Chitinophagaceae bacterium | reverse complement strand
TATTAATTTTCAGCTTTTGACACTGAGAAAACTTAATAGAGCATATTAACAACAAAAAAATGATCATTTTTTTTGCATGACAATATCTTTTAGGCTACATATAATTCATAATAAAAACATTACCTCAATTTAATTTATCATGGGATTAGCTGAAATTTCACTCGCAGGTATAGGTAACATATCAACCTGTCCAGGCCTTGGATCAGGTCTGATTGTGGGATAATAGCCCATTTTCCTCCACCTTAAAATATCAATATTATTGACTTCCTCTCCCGATAATTCTACCGCTCTTTCGTGCATCACTGCAGCTATGGCTTCATCCTTTGAATTGAGAGATACAGGCGGCATATCCACCCCTGGACGAGATCGAACTTCATTTATATAATCGGCTGCTTTGGCGGGATTTTTCAACTCTGCCTCACATTCTGCCAGCATAAGTAGCACATCAGCATATCGAATCAAACGTTGATTGAGACCTCCCGGATGATTACTATCATTCACCCAGTCTAAGACTAGATATTTTCTATATACTCTTTTCTCAATTACTCCATTATGATTACTTGTAGTAACATTCATTTCATCTTTTGTTAACTTTTCTCCAGGTTTTGTCCCTCCAAATGTCAAAATCTTATCACCTAATTCATAAAAAGTAAATTTAAATCTTGGATCGTCCGGCTCAAATTCATCGAGAATATTGTCTGATGGTATTACGTTCCCCCATACGATTCCATAGCTTTGGCTACGTAGAGTACTGGCAGCCACATTTGTACCCTCAGAGGTATATGCCCAGTCAAAAGCACCATCTCCTTTGTCAACAAAAACAACTTCAAAAATAGATTCAGGATTAAATTCATGTCCTGTTGCAAGTTGCTTGCTTCCCGACTTAACATCTCCGTCAAAATTATAAAGATAGGGAACGGATATACTATATTTTCCATAATCATTTAAAAGTGCTGTTCTTGCAGCTTCATAGTCTCCATCCTGCATCTCAACCCTACCCAATAATGCATAAGCAGCCCCACGAGTAGCCCGTCCTTTCTGAGCAGCTTTTTCTGGTAGATTAGAGCATGAGAAAGTAAGATCTTTTATAATCAATGAATATACACTATCTGAGGGCGACAATCCCTTGAATTCTTTTGATGATGTAACCGGTTCTACATACACCGGTACATCACCCCATTGTGAGACGAGTTCAAAATAGGCCCAGGCTCTCAAAAATTTCGCCTCCCCTACTATTCTGTTAACGATATCTTTATCATTCTTTACATCTTTAGCTTTAGAAATAACCAAATTCGCTCTATTTATCATTCTATATAATCCCGTCCAAACATTCGTTATAACTGAATTAGAAGCTGACGGTGTGTTCTGTTTGAGCAGCTCCATCCTAGGTGCTTCTAATTGCGGACCTCCGGCTTCAAATTCGCTACCTCTCATATCATGAAGAAAATACCACTCTCTTCCTACAAGAGCACCTGACCGAAGAGAGGAATAAACAGCATTTACCCCCTCCTCAAGTTCTGCAGCATTATTGAAATAACTTTCTTGTGTTGGATTATTCTCATCCAACACATTTAACTTCTTATTACATGCCGTCATTAAGCAAACGGCAATAATAACTATGTAGTAATATCCTCTAACAGAGATACTCTTTATTGTATTTTTCATCTTTTTCGATTTAAAATTTTACATTAATCCCCACTTGAAAACTTTTAGGTTGAGGGTAAACAGCATAATCTATTCCATTGGTTAATGATGAAGAGCTCGGTGCTCTATTACCCACTTCCGGATCATATCCACTGTAATTAGTAAAAGTAAAAAGGTTCGTTGCCGAAAGATAAATACTCAAATCTTTAATAGATCCTCCGAGAAACCGGTCTAGTGAATGCTTCGATAACGTATAATTCAATCTTATATTTTTGACTCTAAGAAATGAACCATCCTCAAGGAAACGAGTTGACGGACGGGCATTATCATTTGGATCGGAGTTAACCGCACGAGGTATGTCAGTATGGGTATTTTCCGGAGTCCAAGCGTCTAACACTTTAGTTCCTGCATTAAAAAATCTAATCATTCCTTCTGTCGCAGTACGAGTAGCATTATAAATTTTGTTTCCATTTACGCCTTGGAAAAATACAGAAAGGTCAACTCTTTTATAACCAAAATGAAGATTCAAAGAATAAGTAAACTTTGGAATAAAGCTCCCTAAAAATTCACGGTCTCTGAGATCAATGGTATCGTTGTTGTCTAAATCCTTAAATCTTATATCCCCGGGCGCAGTATCATCATACTGATAGGGGGCCTTGGCAACCTCTGACTGGTTTTGGAAGATTCCAATCACATCCCACCCATAAAAAGATTGAACAGGATGTCCGATAACTGTATTCGTGACGTTATATCCTTCGGTAAAATCCGGATCTGCGCCTGCTTCAATATTAGAAATCCCATCTGCCAGTTTAAGTACTTTGTTTGAAATTAAGCTAAAATTTCCAGTAGCTCCCCAATCAAAATCACCCCTTCGGTCATCATAAGAGACCTGAAACTCAATCCCATTATTCCTCATGGCGCCAGCATTTTCAATAACACTACTATTTAAGAACCCCATAGAAGGAGAAAGAGGAACCTCTAATATTAAATTATTCGTCTCACGGTGATAATAATTGGCAACTAAAGTAATCTTGTTATTCAAAACCCCTAAATTCAATCCTATATTTAGTTGTTTGGTTGTCTCCCATTCAAGACTTTTATTCCCCAGGCTTTGAATAGACGAGGCAGGACCACCTCTTAAATCATTACCAAACGGATAGAAAGTACTCTTTGCGTCTACACTCGCCAACCAGGGCGTTGCCCCTAATACTGCCCCATTAAGCCCAGTAATGCCATACCCTGCTGTAATCTTAAGCTCAGAGATAAAGGGATTATCTTTCAGAAAATCTTCTTGGTCTAACCTCCACCCAGCAGAAACCGAAGGAAAAGTCTCCCATTTATATCCTTGAGCCCAATACGATCCCCCATCTCGGCGTACAGAAGCTGTGAACAGATATTTCTTCTTGTAATCGTAATTAACTCGTCCTACATAGGAGAGGATATTTAAGTTAGACCGCAACGTATTAGCTGCAATATTAGTAGCATTGTTAAGAACCCTAATGTTATTCGAGGATTGATTCCCGGAGATATTTTCATTTTTAATTCTTTGACCCTGGTATTCATAGACTGCCACGGCTTTCACATGATGATTTCCAAATATCTTTTCAAATGAAAGCTGCCCAGTAAAAAGTTTTGTAACAGATATACTTCTATTATTTACCAAGTTTGCAACTACTGCACTAGATCCATTTACGGTTCCACTGTCATTAAAAATGGGAGAAAAACGATAATCTAACTTATTGGCATAATCGAGTCCAAAGGTTGAACGAAATTTTAACCAATCTGTAAACCGCACGTCAACGTGAGCTGTTCCCAAAAACTTTACCGTCTTTCTACTCCCTCTATTTTTTAATTCAGCATCCTCAATTGGATTCGTTGGATCACCTCCATCCAAGACACTGTTCACACCTCTATAACCGCCGTCAGTAGTAGGGTCATAAACCGGCATATAGGGCATCATCCTAATTACATTCAATAGGTTTGATCTAGCTTGAGTTTCATTGTTATCATATTTTTGATCTCCATATGCAAAGTATATATTTTCGCCAAAGTCAAAGACATGACTTATTTTGTGTTTAGAATTGATCCGAAAATTATAACGTTCGTAACCAACAGCCGGACTTGTCCCTGTTTGCTTCAAGTGACCTGCAGAAATATAAAAAGAAGAAATATCATTCCCTCCCTTTATGCCTATATTAGTATGAGACATTATCCCTGTTCTAAAATAGGCATCTTGCCAATCTGTAACATTATCACCATAAGTAGCCTTAGCCCCTTTAAACAAAGGTCTTTTATCCCAAGGGGGAAGACGCCTAGGAACCAAACTACCGCGATAAGCTAAAGCATATTCATCAAACTGAGAAGGATTAAGTAGATCAAGTCTTTTTGTGACCTTTTGGATTCCAAAATAAGAATGTAAATTTACATGGATCTTACCATCATCTGTTCCCGCCTTAGTCGTAATCATTACCACGCCATTAGTTGCTCTTGATCCATATATTGCAGCAGCAGAAGCATCTTTTAATACATCTACAGATTTAATATCATCATTATCTATTGTGGATAAATCTCCAGTAGGGAAACCATCGACAACATATAATGGATTAGAAGCAAAAGAGATAGAACTAATCCCCCTTATAGAAACCAGAGGAGAAGTTCCCGGACTCCCGTTTTCTGTCACTTGAAGCCCTGGCACGCGACCTTGCATAGCTTCTTGCACATCAACAGAAGGCATGGCGGTTAAAGTTTTATTATCAATAGAAGAAATAGCAGTAGTATTGGTTGCTTTTTCCTGTGTACCGTATCCGATAACTACAACCTGATTTAACTTACTCGAACTCGGACTGAGTTGAATTTTGAGCCTTTGCACTCCCGTTCCCACATTTACTTCCTTCGTTTCATAACCGATAGAAGATACGACCAATACCGCATTTTCGGGAACCTCAAGGGTAAACTCCCCTTCATTATCGGTAATTGTACCCCGAGTAGTCCCTTTAACCTGAATAGAAGCACCAATTATTGGTACCCCTTCCTCATCTATTACCTGTCCCTGAACAGATATGTCAGCTGCTTTTTTAACATAACTCTTTTTTACATATTTATCCTTTGAAAAAGAAGCGTTTGGGGAAACAATAAACCCCAATAAGAATAACAAAAAAGGTACATACCTCCCAAATTGAGAATACCATCTTTTTGTTTTTTTTAAGTAAAAAAAAGGAATTAACTCATTTTTCATAATTTTGTAATTGAATGTTTGTTAAATATTCTATTTGATTTCATTTACGAATGAAATTCATCCATCTGCGGGAATGTGGCACCATTCCCGCATTTTTTATGGACAATGGTTGTCAGATATAAATCGTACTGCTATACATAAGCCCTCCTTATTAATTTTTTAAGTTCAAAAGTGTTTTTACTGTACTTCGACAGATACTGCAACCGGTTTGGCACTCCCGAGCGCTTGGCTCCTGTCAGTTGGCAAAGCACCTGCAATATAAATTTCATGTTTTCCTGAATTCACAACCTGTTTCCCTTTTTCATTCACTACTGCAAGCATTTCCGGTGTAATTTTAAAACTGATTTTTTGCGAGGTTCCCGGTTGAAGAGATACCCGCTTAAATCCTTTCAATGCATACAATGGAGTTTCTGATGCACCGGTTTCGTCAGTTATATAAAGTTGAACGACCGCCACTCCTACATATTTGCCCTTATTTTTGAGCGTAGCAGTAACGGTGAAAGTTTGATTATCTGTCACGGTAGAAGCCGATGACTCCATATCAGAAAAACCAAATTGGGTATAACTCAATCCAAAGCCAAAAGGATATAAAGGCGTAGCCTCCATAAAGCGGTAGGTACGTCCCTTCATGCTGTAATCCTCAAAATCAGGAAGTTGATCATAAGACTTAGGGAATGTAACCGGTAATTTTCCGGAGGGAGAAGTTTTTCCAAATATAATGTCTGCTATTGCATTTCCACCTTCCTCTCCGGGATACCAAGCCAGCAAGACAGCATCTGCCAAGCTATCAACCGGCGCTAAATTCATAGGACTTCCACCGGTAATAACGGCGATAATAGGTTTATCATTATTCTTTCTCAGCTTTCGTAAAAAGTCAATTTGATTTTTAGGTAAATTATAATTGGAGCGGTCGCCATAAGTAGAAGAAGCTATAGCTTCTCCTTCTTCACCTTCCAACGCTCCCGTCAGCCCCATCACCACAATCGTTACATCAGAAGCTTTCGCAGCACCGGTTGTCCAATCCTCAGGATTGGCATTCGGACGGGATAACAAGATACCGGGTTTGTATTTTAACTGACTCCCCGGGGCAATATGAGAGGCAATACCTTCTAACACCGTTACATATTCGTCCGTAACACCATAATAATTACCCATTAAGGCATACACACTGGATGCCGTAGGACCGGTAATGTAATATTGAGCCAAATCATTTTTCAAAGGCAATACCCCATTATTTTTCAACATCACAATAGATTCTTCAGCAGCCTGTCTCGCTAACTTTCTATGGGCGGGGCTGTTTATTACACTCACCGGAATATCGTTATACGGATTCATTTCTTCAGGGTCAAACATGCCTAACCGGAAACGAATTCTTAACAACTCAGCTAACGAGCTATCTAAAGTTTCTTCCGATACTAATCCGTCCTTAACTGCATCTATAAGAAAGCGAAAAGTATTTCCACATGCCAAATTCACGCCTCTTTGTAGAGATATTGCTGCTGCATGTTCTGCATCCTTTGCATAATCATGTCCTTTGTATATATCTGCTATAGCTCCACAATCAGAAGTAATATAGCCATTAAAATCCCATCGTTTTCTCAGAATATCTTGCAACAAAAATGTATTTGCACAACATGGCTCTCCATTGACAGCATTATAAGCACACAGTACTCCTGCAACGCCGGCA
Source organism: uncultured Chitinophagaceae bacterium (assembly GCA_964558275.1). Taxonomy (GTDB): domain Bacteria; phylum Bacteroidota; class Bacteroidia; order Chitinophagales; family Chitinophagaceae; genus FW021-bin31. Next base: position 6,042 of record CAZLDH010000085.1, on the reverse strand, counting down.
TCTACTGCCGCATGAAAAGCAGGTAGATAAGTGGAAAATAAATCCTGTTGAGAAGCAAGAGCATTAAACTGATGTCTTAATTTTTCCGGACCACTATATACTGCAAAATGCTTGGCACATGCTGCCGTCTTTAGATAATCAGGGTTATCCCCCTGCATACCCTGAATAAAGGCAACTGCCATCTTAGAAGTGAGATATGGGTCTTCTCCATAAGTCTCTTGTCCCCGCCCAAATCTCGGATCCCGGAAAATATTAATATTTGGCGTCCAAAAAGTCAACCCTCCATATTTGGTATGATATCCCTTATCAATGGCCGCATTATACATGGCTCTGGCTTCATCGGAAATGGCAGTAGCTACTTGCTTCAATAAACTCTCATTAAATGTAGCTGCTAACCCTATAGCCTGCGGAAAGACAGTTGCAACTCCGGAGCGTGCCACACCATGCAAAGCTTCATTCCACCAATCATAAGCCGGGACATTTAATCTTGGAATAGCCGGCGCACTGTTCATCATCTGAGAGACTTTTTCTTCCAAAGTCATACGCGAAATCAAATCATCTACACGAATATCTAAAGGTTTATTGGGGTTCAAATAAACCGAGTTAGTTTGCGCACCGGCAGCATAAGAAATAAAAAGGAAGCTTATACAAATAAAAAAGAAGCTATAATTTCTCTTAATGATTTTAAAAAAAGGAGTAAATAAAGAATTCATATTTGATGAAAATTAATTTCAGTAAACTTTTAAACAACAGCATAAAGGTAAAAATATTTTTTAATAATTGCAATCGGTTGTATTTTTAAATACATTATTAACTTTTTATTAACATTATTATTAAAACGCAGCAATTGCAGAGAGTTTATACACCTTCTTTCGGGAAAAAGACAGCATAGGTGTTTTTTATATATGAACATCTTTGAAACCGTGTCCTATTATAGAAAACTCAATAATTTCAATGTAGATAATCCATAGGAAATGCAGTATATATACAAGATACAGAAGTAAAACAATCATGAATCCCGAAGTAGATTCAATATCAAAGTCTTTTCAAAATAGCTGAATAGTTACAACTTTTTTTTATATAACATTGATTATAATTTATTTATGATAGTTTCCTAAATTACGCTTATCCAATTTTATTATTCAACCGATTGTATAAAATAATGAATTACATTTTTTTAGAGAAAAATTGTTATAAAGTTAAAAGGCATAGAACACAATAGATAAATAGTATTATATTTGCACAAAAAGATAGAACAATCGGTTGTATGAATAAGAAGAAAGAAGTTACCATTTACGATATAGGAAAAAGACTGGGAGTTGCTCCTTCTACGGTAAGTCGAGCCTTGAAAGACAATCCCTTAGTTAATAAAGATACCAGAAAGAAAATACAAACTACTGCTAAAGAGATGGGCTTCCAACTCAATACTTTTGCCAGCAATCTCAGAAGACAAAAAACTTCTACAATTGGTGTAGTCATGCATGAATTGAGAAGCACTTTTATGACACAAGTACTGTCAGGTATAGAAGGCGTTACCAACAAGGCGGGATATGACTTAATCATTGCCCATTCCTCAGAAAGTTATGAGAAAGAAGTAGCTAATGTAGAAAACCTTTTTAACAGGCGCGTGGATGGTTTAATCGCGGCTCTGGCTTTTGAAACACCAAATTTAAATCACTATAAAATATATAAGGAAAAAGGTATTCCGGTCATATTCTATGATCGTGTCATAGAACATTCAGATTATCCTAAAATAATTACAAATAATTTCAAAAGTGGCTATGATGCTACGAGGCATCTCATCGATCAGGGTTGCTCAAGAATTGCACTTATTACTGCCAGCTTAGCCAGAAATGTCTATTCAGAAAGACACAGAGGATATTTGGCAGCACTTGAAGAGGCTGAGATTACGCCACAAGAAGAGCTGGTGTTAGTAAAAGATTTATCCGAAGCCTGGGCGAAAGAAGCAGCTCAAAAAATCATTCAGATGAATCCCAGACCGGACGGTGTATTCATTACCAACGATTTTTCGGCAGTAGTTTTTATGCAGACATTAAAAAAATACGGAATTCGCATTCCTCATGACATTGCAATTGTCGGCTTCAATAACGATCCGATATGTCGTTTAGTCACGCCGCAATTATCCACCATTAACTATCCGGGAGAGGCCATGGGAAAAACAGCCGCCAATCACCTTATCAATATTTTGGAAGGAAAATCAACGCTGAGTGAAATTAATACCATCACACTTAAATCTGATTTAATTATAAGAGCCTCCTCACTAAAAACATCCTATAAAAAATAGAGGTCTCATTTATAAAATATCATCTGTTGAGTGATTTCCAAATAACATCATAGACATCTGTAGCATTCAAGGTTTTATTGACGGAAGCTTGTTCTGAAATTAAAATAGGATGATTTTCTACTTTGGTATTCACTCTTCCATGCGAACCTTTTATCAAAGAAGCATTTAAAGGTATCACATCCATTAAATAACGAAAACCCAATTTCTTTTTTAATAATTGATAAGCTGCCCGCCATTTCGAAGTCATAAACATTTCTACCGGATCATATCCCGGTTTATTATGAATGGCTACAAGCCTTGCAAAATCGGGTGCTTTATTATCTTCTGTCCAATAATAATAGGTAAACCAACTTTTTTCGTCTGCAACAACGACCAGATCACCTGCACGTTCATGATTAATATTTTTAGCACGTTTTCCTTCTTTATCCAGAATCCATTCCACGCCCTCAGTTTCGTTTAATATTTCCTTTACCTGCTCCATTAATGAGGTATCATTAACATAAATGTGAGCTATCTGATGATCGGCTAGAGCAAAGACCTTGCTAACTTGTGGATCAAGTAATTCCAAACCTCTTTCGGTACGCACTTTTAGCCATCCTTTCTCTCTAAAAATACGATTCAGATGAATAGGCTGCGTTGCCGGGGTGATCCCATACTCCGACAGGAGAATCACTTTCGCATCTTTCTTCTTATAAAAAAGAACCAATTCTTTTACTAAGGCATCTATTTCTTGAAGATCTGTTTCAATATCAGATTCTTCCCTACCAAATTTTTGCAGACAATAATCCAAATGTGGCAGATAAATCAGCGTCAATGTAGGGTCATATTTTTCGTCTGAAATCATAGAAGCGTTTGCTATATACTGGCTGCTACGAATATCTGCCCCCGGTCCCCAATAATGGAAAAGAGGAAATGCACCTAACGCTTCCCGTAGATAATCACGCAGATCAGCCGGATAAGTATAACAATCCGGAATCTTTCTTCCATCCGATAAATAATTCGGACGTGGTGTTAATAAATAATCAACGCTAGAATTCATATTATACCACCAGCACATATTAGAACAGGTAAAAGAAGGATCTTTTTCTTTGGCCTTATCCCAAATTTTTTCACGCTGTACCAACCGATTGGATTGTTTCCAAAATTTAAATTCTCCTTCCGTACGATCGTACCATCCATTCCCCACAATCCCATGCTCATAGGGCGTTTTGCCCGTAACATAGGTGGACTGTACTGCTGTAGTCAATGCAGGCAACATAGGTGTGATGGAAGAAAGATGGTTTTGCTCCATCCAATCTTTCAGAAAAGGCGTATTATCACCAATGAGATTAGAAGAAAGCCCAACAATATCAATAACTACCGTTTTATTCATTTTTTTTACACTTTATCAAATATGGTTTATCACCCATTTCAATTCCCGAACAATGGATGAGAAAAGCGTTTGTTTTAAATCTTGAGGTAAAACATCCCAGGTATAGGTTTCCACTTCAAGAATAGCAGCCTGTTTTTCCTTTTTTTGGATAGAGAGTGCTTCTGTCACCTCCTTTTGGGTAGATTCCAACAGACCATAGTCTTTAACAAAAAGAGGAACATGAAAATGAGCTCGCCATTCTTTACTATTCAATGCTTCATTTGCGTGAAAAGCATCGGGTAAATCTCTATAACGCAAAAGTGCATTTTGCTTGTTTTTTGCTACTACCTGATGTAGATATACTGGTTCATCAAATTTTTTTAATTCCTGCAATATCTTTTGGTTTTCTTCTCTTTCAGTAAGCCAATTCACCTTCAAAGCAGCGCTTAATTGCCATTTTCCAATCTGAATATCTGCAGTATCTAATCGTTGGATTACCTCATTCACGCGCTCAAATCCAACAGCAAAATGACAAACGTCATAACACAATTGTACATGTCTGCGAATAGCACTATCAGCTTCAAGATCAGTCAAAGAAGCTTCTGATTTTAATACCTGAACACCCGCCGGCAATAGGTCAGTTAAATACCAATCTATAAATTCCTCACTATTTTCCAACAATCCATCCGCCTCTGGCTCAATATCAAGATGTAATACTTTACCGGTTTTTTGATAAATTTTTATTAGTGCCAACACCACTTTTATTATATGTTGAGTCGCACGTTTTTTAACAACCAATCGATCTTGTTCATCAAACCAATATTTATAGGAAAGTGGAGAAGTAGAAATGCCGCCTTCTCCTTTTTCCGGCAACAACTCAGTTAATATATCAAAAAGTCGCAAGCTATAATCAAGACGTTCTTTTGTTGTCCAATCAGGAACATGTACCCGGTCTTTGACGCTTTCTCGATGAAAACTCCCATAGGGAAATCCATTCATGGTATAAACCACACAATTATTTTCCTTCAACCAAGCCTTAAAATCAGATAGTTTTTCGGGTTGAATTAAATCCATAGAGGCGCTGTTGGATAACCGCAAACCAATACCAAAAGTATTTTCAGGAGCTACCTGTTTTTTTATAACCGGAATTTCACTTTTCAATAAATCAAAGTGTTCCTGCCAACTTTCACCCGGAAATATGTTGGTACAAAAAGTAAGATGACCTATTTCAGTATGCATGAAAATAATTTATTTAAGTATGCCTTTCTGAGCATGTTGTAGAAAAGAAATGCTTTTTTGAATCATTCCTGAATCTACCTGATGAACATTTTCTCCTTTTCCGATGGAACGCAACATCATGATTGTCAACTGTCCGCCAAGATGTTCCCTAAACTCTGTTAATCCATAGCATAATGATTTTTCTTTCAACAAGGGGTGATAGCATTGAAATCCCACCTTTTGTAACACCCTTAAAATCCGCTCTTGTTCTTCCTGCCTAAGCCAACCCATGGACTGAGAATAAACGACATCCAATGCAATGCCAATAGCTACAGCCTCCCCATGAAGTACTGAAAAGTCAGATAATTGCTCTAATTTATGCGCACTCCAATGACCAAAATCTAATGGACGCGACGATCCATTTTCAAAAGGATCTCCTCCCGAAATATGCTGAAGATGCAATTCGGCACATCGGAAGACCAAATATTCCATAGCCTTTCTATTTCTTTCTGAAAGTGCCAATGCATTATCTTCAATCCACGCGAAAAAAGCAGCATCTTTTATCAACGCAACTTTTATGGCTTCTGCTATCCCGCTCCGCCAGTTTCGATTATCCAGAGAAGTTAAAAAATGAGTATCATTAAATACTGCAAAGGGAGGGGCAAATGTTCCCAAAAAATTTTTCTTGTTTAAAAAATTAATCCCATTTTTCACTCCCACGCCGGAATCATTTTGAGAAAGAACCGTAGTTGGAATTCTGATATGACGAATACCACGATGAGCTGTTGCTGCAGCATAACCAACCAAATCTAAAACAGCACCACCTCCAATGCCAATAAGAAAAGAATGACGATCTATTTTATGGTAGTTGACAGCCTTAATAATCTTTTCATAATAGACAGGATCGTTTTTAACTTTTTCACCACCCGGAACGACAATAAATGGAAGCAATTTTAGATTAGTATTTATCTTAAAGTATCTCTTTATATCCTCTTGTAAATCAGAATAATGAAATAACATCCCTTCATCCAAAACAAGGAGTACCTTTTTATCCACCTCTTTATCAAGATACTGTGCTAAAAAATCACTAAGTGCAGTGTTCCCTTGTTGAAATAGATGTTGTGAAAAAATAACCGGATATTGATAATTAACTTGAAACTGTTGATTA
>CAZLDH010000084.1:0-12762 GCA_964558275.1 uncultured Chitinophagaceae bacterium | reverse complement strand
GCAATAGAACGAATGAAAGCCAATGCATCATTTGTTACTTTAGCATTTTCAATACTGTCTAACGCTCCATGTAATACTACCGGATGAGAAGCGCCGATATTGGTTCCGGTAGCCATAGCAGCAATGTTGGCTGCAAGCGTGATGAAAAGTCCTGCGGATCCTGCACGAGCACCGGATGGATAAACATAAACGATAATAGGAATAGGAGATTTTAGGATCTCTCCTACGATATTGCGGGTAGAAGATAACAATCCTCCGGGCGTATTTAATTCAATAATGAGCGCCTGTGCATGAGAAGAAGATGCTTTTTGAATACCTCGTTGGATGTAATTTTCTGTAGAAGGGGTAATGGCATCATTCACTTTCAAGCTTATAACTGCTTGTCCCGAGGATAAAATCGGAAACAGGAGTAAGAGCCCGATAAGCCAATAACGCCATTTCATATTTATTGATTTAAAAGCTATTGCTCATTAGCCTCTTTGGGTTTTATACCATTGTCTATAGTATCTGCTTTTTGAGACTGAGCTGCTTTATTTAAACTATTCTCTCCATCTTTTCCGAACATTCCTTTCCATTGTTTTAATTTCGAGATAATCGTTCTTGCCTGTTGCAAATCTTGAGTGAAAGCACTAGCTTTTGCAGGAGAGAGGCTACGATAATATGCTGCCTGCTGTTTACAATCTTCTATTATAAGATTTGCAACTTCATTCCCCTTTTCCACATCACCAGCCAAGTAGTAGGCAAAAGCAACTCTCATGGAACCAATATTGTGGATATTCCTTTCGGAAGTAAGACCAAACGGGAAGTCGGATTTCAGAATATGCTCATCGCCATATTTTAATACTTTGAGGGCGCTGTCTTTTTTGCCTGCTTGTGCGAGTGCTATCCCTAATTTTGCATATGCCCCACGGATATTACTTAAACTACGTCTGTTTGGCTGGTCGAAGTAAGTACCCGGGGTTTGTGCCCCACCAAATTTAAATTTGGTCATCAAATTTTCATACATGAAATCTAAGTTGACATTTCCAGGATCGAGCAGCGATTGTTGGGCTTGTGACTTTACGGGAACCAATCTGTAAGATAATCCATCCTGTTCCATATATTGTCCTAATCCAAGGTCGCTTAAAGTCCGTTTGCTGGTGAAATAAATGGGTCGATTCCAGTTATTTGCTGCGATGATATTCAGTAACAACAAATCATTTTTATATAAGACCTTTTTTGGCATTTTAAAGGTCAACTTTGAAACAATCCTACCGGTATCAGCAGTTGGTACCAGCTGATTAGCGATTGCTTTTTGTTTGTTAACTTCAATAAACATGTTGTGCGTAGGGAAATAGTTTAACTGGCTATTCCCATTACTAACCTTATAGTTGGCTTTGTCGCTCCCCATGAAAGCCATCAATTGATCTAAATTATAATATTGATTATCCGGTAATTTTTGTCCGGGTTCAACGTAAGGAATGTAGTTCCTTTTCTCACCTTGATATTTATCCGGCGACCAGCTGATAGGCAGTGGCGCTGCATCATTTATTTTATATCTCAGATTATCGATATACCAATCCACGCCCAATAAACTCATGTTCACTACCCGCACGTCGGTACGAATACCTTCCACTTCCTGGGCATACCATAATGGGTAAGTATCGTTATCCCCTTCGGTGAATAATATGGCATTAGGTTTACAGGATTGTAAATAATCTATGGCAGAGTCTCTTGCCAGTGTTTTAGTTGAACGGTCATGATCGTCCCATTCTTGGAAACCCATGATAACAGGTACCAACAACAGGCAAACGAGCCCGGAAGCAACAGCTGATAATTTCCCCGGTATTTTTTTCTTCAAGGCATTATAAACACCCAATACGCCCAGACCAATCCATATTGCAAAGGCATAAAAAGAACCTACAAAGGCATAGTCCCTCTCTCTCGGTTGCGGACTGCCTTGGTTTAAATAAAACACAATGGCTACACCTGTAAAGAAAAAGAGAAGCAGGACAATAAGCCAATTTTTCTTGTCTCTGTTATATTGGAAAAACAACCCAATAAGCCCAAGAATAAAGGGTAGGGCAAAAAGCGTGTTATGTGCCTTGTTGTTTTTGAGACTTTCAGGCATTTTAGATAAATCTCCTAATCTTATTTCATCTATGAAGGGGATTCCGGTAATCCAATTCCCGTCTCTTACATTTCCGAAGCCCTGGGTATCGTTCTGTCGTCCTGAAAAATTCCACATGAAGTATCGCCAATACATCCAATTTAGCTGATAAGAGAAAAACCAATCTAGGTTATCTAAGCCGGTAGGCGCTTCTTTAGGACCTAAACCCAGCCAATTTCGATAGAATTGCGCCTGATTTCTGTTGCTTCCCGTATCCCAAATACGAGGGAAGGGATGTTTGTCTTCAGGGGCATATTCTGCCGACATTTTATGACCTACGACTACATATTTCCCAAGACTGTCTTCTCTTTGATAAACGTTAGCGCCTTCATTATATCCGGTAGGTTGAGCAGTGAAATACTGTCCGTATAAAAGTGGGTGTGTCCCATATTGGCTACGGTCTAAATAATTGACTAAAGCCTGTGGGTTGTCCACGTTGTTCATATTAATCGCCGGTTGTGCATTAGCACGAATTAAAGTCGTGAAATACATGGAATAACCAATCAATATGAAAGCAAAGCACAATAGGGATAAATGAAGGAAATAACGAGATTTTTTATGAGATATTTTTAATCCAATAATAATGAGTACTGCCAATAGTATCAGGAAGAAATAAGCACCTGAGTTGAAAGGGAGTCCTAAACCATTAACAAAGAAAATATCAAAAGCACCGGCTGCTTTTACGGTATATTGAATGAGAATAACTTGTACTATAAAGGTGATAATGCAGCTCAGTATAAAAATCCAAAAAGTTTTAGATTTTGTTGCCTTATAGCGTTTAAAATAATAGAGCATAACAATGGCCGGAATCGTCAGTATGCTTAATAAATGGACACCTATAGATAATCCAATCATAAAAGCTATAAAGACAATCCAACGATCGGCATGGGGTTCTGCAGCCTGCTCTTCCCATTTCAAAGCTGCCCAGAATATTATTGCTGTGAAAAAAGCAGAAAGTGCATATACTTCACCTTCTACTGCTGAAAACCAAAAAGAATCTGTAAAAGTAAAGGCTAATGCTCCCACAACCCCTGCACCAATAATAGCGATGGTTTTTTCAGAAGAAATAGCCTCACCGGTTTTTACCATCAATCTTTTAGCAAAGTGTGTAATCGTCCAAAAGAGGAATAAAATGGTCATTCCACTGGATACTGCAGACAATAAATTAACACTGCTGGCGGCAGTATGTGGTCCTGCTCCGGTTAAAATGATGAAAAGACGTGCTAATATTAAAAAGAACGGAGCTCCCGGCGGATGCGGAACTTGTAACTTAAAGGCACTGGATATGAATTCTCCACAATCCCAGAGGCTGGCTGTCGCCTCCCTGGTAGAGATGAAAACGATACAGGCTATGATGGCTACTATCCATCCGGTGATGTTGTTGGTTTTCTTAAAATTCATGTGGGATTTTTAATGTTTAAGCAAAAATATAAAAAGAAAATAGACTATTTCTATTATAAAGTTTAAAATTTAATAAAATCTCTTATTCGAAATAAATACGAATGGTTTGATAAAACATTTGGTTTCTGAAATGTGTGTGCTCCGATTTGGTATTTTGCGTATAGCTTTTTAGTCCAAATAGACCGGCTGCATTCCCTTTATTTATAGCGATTTCCAAATAACCTGAGGTATTAAAAAAAGCAATCTTTCCTCCGGCAGGAACATCGGTATATCGGTTATGTATTTTGGTGATGTAATCGTCTCGCATCACATTTATCTTAAAGCTTCTCCCTCTTCTGGCTCGTTCGAAGAAAGTACGGGTAATATTAACAATTACATTCTCAAAACGATCGATGTAAATAATTTTCCCTTCAATATGATCTTCCTGGATTATTGGTTCCAAAGGCTTTCTTTCCTCAAAATTTTGAACAGGTGTACCCAAATCTTCTAATTTACATCCTTTTTCTAACTTCGCTACCAGCGTAGCAAAGCGATGCACTATATCGAGTGTGTTTTTGGTGTCAATGCCGGTTATCTGAATCATTTCTTCCGGCGATTCATTAAGTATCATAGACAATAGGCCATTATTGGCACAAAAAAAATATTGTCCTTTATGCTTACACAAGAGGAACGGCTCCTCATGTTTGGTTAACAGATTAACTAAAATAAAGTGATAGCTGCCTTGTGGAAACCGGGGGAAAGCACTCTGACAGATATAGGCAGCCTGCGGAAAATTAAATGGCGTGATTTCATGAGATATGTCAATGACGAGCTGCTGTGGTACAGTATCATATAATATACCTTTCATGGTCCCTACGAGGTAGTCCTGAAGTCCGATATCTGATGTTAATGTTATTGCCGACACAATTAATTCACAATTTGCCCCAAAATTCTTAAATACTAAGGACTTTCCGAAATATTATTTAAAAAAGGCTACCTATTTATGCAAATGAAGTCGAAACCATTACCTTTGCCGCATGAGCAGAAGACGGAAAAATAGGGTGCTCGAATCCTTGGAAGTCACCGGCTACGCCGCTAAAGGAAAGTCTTTAACCCACCATGACGGGAAAGTGATTTTTATTGAAGGAGGAGCCGTTCCCGGAGATGTCATAGATGTTAAGTTATTTAGAAATAAAAAAGATTGGGCAGAAGGCAGAGTACTTCGTTTTCATTCCTATTCAGAAGATAGAATAGTCCCTTTTTGTGAACACTTTGATTGGTGTGGGGGATGTAAATGGCAGATGCTGCCTTATGAAAAACAGGTGGCTTACAAGCAGCAAGAGGTTATTGATCATTTAACGCGAATAGGGAAATTGGAATTACCTGAAATTAATCCTATTATTGGTGCGGAGAAAACGAGAAATTATAGGAATAAATTGGAATTTACTTTTAGTAATAAAGCCTATCTTACCAGAGAAGAAATAGAGACCACGGGCTGGGATAGGAGAGATGCTGTAGGATTTCATGTCCCCAGAATGTTTGATAAAGTGCTTGATATTGAACAATGTCATTTACAGGAAGACCCTTCCAATCAGATTCGTAATGAGGTGAGGCGGTTCGCTTTAGAAAAAGGCTATGCATTCTATGATTTGCGTGAACATACCGGATGGTTGAGGAATTTAATTATTAGAAATTCTACGCTGGGGGAGGTGATGGTTAATTTGTGTGTGCGTACCAGAGAGGAGAAGCAGCTGGAGGAAATTTTAACACATTTGAAAGCCACATTCCCTGAGATTACGAGCTTATTTTTTACCATAAACAGTAAAAAAAATGATAGTATTCAGGATTTGGAACCTGAACTTTATTCGGGATCAGGGTATATTCAGGAAAAGCTCGGGGATTATGTTTTTAAAATAGGACCAAAATCTTTTTTTCAGACAAATTCGTATCAGGCCAATGTGCTTTACGGCATTATAAAAGATTTTGCAGATTTAAAAGGAGAAGAAACGATTTATGATTTATATTGTGGCACAGGGAGCATTGGTATTTATTTGTCTGACAAAGTAAAAAAGATTGTAGGGGTAGAACTTATTGAAGAATCTATTGAACATGCAAAAGAGAATGCAAGGATAAACAAGATAAATAATTCTGCTTTTTTTGCCGGAGATGTAATTGCGGTTTGTGATGATGCTTTTTTTGAAGAAAACGGAAATCCGGATATTATTGTCTGTGATCCGCCAAGAGCCGGTATGCACAAGAAACTGGTAAAGAAATTATTGGACATAGAAGCAGCCCGAATCGTGTATGTAAGTTGTAATCCTGCTACACAGGCAAGGGATTTGATGGATTTATCAGAAAAATATCTGATTAAAAAAGTTCAGCCGGTAGATATGTTCCCGCATACACATCATATTGAGAACGTCGTATTATTAGAGAAAAAATAACCTAAATTAATTTAAAAGTAAATGGCACAATTCCAACCTAGAGGCTATAGAATTCTACCTCCGGTAGTGAAAAACCTTATTATTATTAATGTATTGGTTTTCCTCATTCAAAAAGTGAGTCATGGTGTATTTAATTTTCCTATAGAGGAAATTTTTGCCTTACACTATTGGCAATCAAGTCTGTTTGAGCCTTTTCAGATTATTACAAGCATGTTTATGCATGCCAGTATCGGACATATTTTCTTTAATATGTTTGCTTTGTGGATGTTTGGCGCTATTCTCGAAAATTCATGGGGACCAAAGCGCTTTCTTATCTTTTATATGATTTGTGGCATTGGGGCTGCGATCTGTTTCCTTGGGGTGCAAACTATTAGTTTCCACAATCTGGCCGGTAGTGAAATGTTTGGCTATGCAATGGGTTTGGATCCATTTACGCTTCAACATTCCAATATGGGCGTTGCGCGCTTTTTATATGAACCTGTTTTAGGGGCATCTGGAGCTATTTTCGGTTGTTTGGTGGCCTTTGGTGTCATGTTCCCCAATAGCTTAATTTATCTTTATTTCTTTGTTCCCATAAAGGCAAAATGGTTTGTTATTGGATATATTGCTATTGAGTTATGGATGGGTATTCAAAGAAATCCGGGAGATAATGTGGCGCATTTTGCGCATCTGGGAGGAGCTGTTATTGGCTATTTATTGCTGCGATATTGGAAACGAAAGCAAATTCAAAGGCATCAATACTAAATTTCTTGAATAAAGTCAATTAATTTTGTTAAATTTATGGTGAAATAAAGGATAGAGATGAGTACGCTAATAGAAAGACGTAAGTCGTTGAAGATTTTTTCCTTTGGGGATAAGAATAATTTAGTCATTCGCCTTATTCTAATTAATCTTATTGTGTTTGCAGGGATTTTTCTTGTAAAGATGATATTTAAGATGACGACTGCATCGGAGATAATGCCCGAGTATGATCAATTGTCCTGGGTGGTACTGTCTGCTAATCCGCAGCAGTTTATTACTCATCCATGGACGATTTTGACTTACATGTTTGTGAATACAAACTTTTGGTTGTTATTGAGTTGCATGGTATGGTTTTGGGGATATGGCACTTTGACCCAAGGATTATATGGTACAAAATTAATTTTGCCCCTCTACATTTTGGGTGGGGTAGCCGGAGGCATTGTCTTTTTTGCTGCTTTTCAACTTGTTCCCGGAATGATTGCTTTAAAGGCGGGTGCAAATTCTCTCTCCATTGGTTCCTCTGCCAGTGTTATGGCTATCATTGCCTGTCTGACGGTATTGAATCCCAAATATAGAGTTTTCCCTATGATTGCCGGAGGGTTTCCATTATATGCATTGTCTATAATCTATCTGGCATTTTGCTTTTTTGGGAGAACCGGAGGTTGGTTTTATGGCTATCTTGCTGCGAGTATTGGTGGTTTGGCTCTAGGTTTATATTTTGGATATAGGATTAAAAAAGGCTATCAGCCCGGTGCCTTTGTGAATAATATTATCTATCAGTTTGCTCATTTTTTTGATCCTAAGGATGATATTGTAAAAGAGCAATCTCCTTTTGCGGCTAAAGAAGAAATAAAACCATTGAAAAAGGTAGAAAAAACACCTTTTGAAGAAAGTGTGGATGATATTTTGGATAAAATAAATAAGAGTGGGTACGACTCCCTGACATCGGAAGAGCGGGAAATTCTTGTGAAAGCAAGTCAGGAAGATTAAACACTATAGACGGTCTTTTTTGTGAAAAAGCTAGGAAAGTTTATAAGCAGAATCCTTTTAGGAATAAACATTGTCTTACTTCTATTGGTCATTTTCGGCCATTTTTTTATTCCTGAATATCCGGCAGGGTATTATTGGCCATTAGGATTGTTGGGGTTGGTTTATCCGATATTGGTTTTCTTTGTTTTTATATTCATTTTATTTTGGATTATTTTCCATTATAAATATGCGATATGGGGTATAATAACGCTGGCTATCTGCTGGTCTTCTGTGGCGGTGTGCTTTTCACTCTCTTCTGCTTCCAATGAAAAGGTCTCAGATACTGAAAGTATTCAGGTTATTTCTTATAATGTACACTATTTTAGGGCGTTGGGAAATTCGCAGGAAGAGAATCAGACTTTGAGGGCTGAATCAATTGCCTTTTTAAAGAAAAAAAATCCTGATATTATCTGCATGCAGGAATTTTATTCTGCCCGTTCTCCGAAACTGAATAATCTGGCTTATATTTCTTCGCAGTTATCGCTTCCATACCATTACTTTAGTGGAGGGGAAAATTATGAACGGGGGCATTCAGGTGTGGTTTTGTTCTCTCGATATCCTATTGTTTCGGCTGAAAGAATTGAACTGCCTAAAGCCGGAGACAAAAAGGAAAGAATTATTTATGCAGATGTGGTAAAAGAAGAAGATACGCTGCGTATTTTTTCTGTACATCTTCGATCCATATATTTATCTCCAAAAGATCTTCAAAATATTGAAGAGGTGAAAAGTTATCAAAAGGACAGTGTGCAAATGGGGGAAGTGAAAGGTATTCTTGGGAAATTAAAAAGGGCTTTTAAAAAGCGAAGTAAGGAAGCAGATATATTGGCTGAAAAAATAAAAGAAAGTCCTTATCCGGTGTTGGTTTGTGGAGATTTTAACGATCCTCCCAATTCTTACAGCTATGCCAGCGTAAGTCAGGGTTTGAAAGATGCTTTTTTAGAAAAGGGTTTTGGTTTGGGCAGAACTTTTAGGAAATTATCTCCTACATTGCGGATTGATTATATTTTCACAAGCCCTTCCATTGATATCCTGAATTTTAATATCATGCATGTAGATTATTCGGATCATTTCCCGATTTCTTCGAAAATTGTATTATGAGTTTAGTCTGTTTTTTTGCCCCTTGAGCGAGTCGCCTGGAAAGATGAATCCTAATCATCTCTTCTAATGAAATTCCCATTCGTATCAAAAATTAATTCTAATCCATTGCTTAAGTCCAGCGTTTGTTCTCCATCATCTATTTGCCATTCTAAAACAGTTGTACCCGGATGCTTTTTTGAAAGATAGTTTCTAATATTTTTTTGAAAGAAAATATTGGGGATGCCATTTTCTGTATCTATCTTTTCCAGAGAAGCATCATCATCAAATAACCCTTTATCAAATTCCAATTCCGTTTTATTGTCTAAGTAAACTTCGTATTCTATAGTAAAGAAGCCCTCATCTACTAGTATTTTTGAAATTTTATTGTTTGGAAAATGTTTCTTTACAAAAGATTTTATATTAGCGGGTGCTTCACTAACAGGGAGCGTTTTGTCTTGTGCCTGCAGGTTAGTGGCGGTCAATAGGATAGCCCAAAAGAAGAATAGTTTAAGGACTTTCATAAGCGTTAGGTTCGGTTTTTAAATAATACCATTTTGGGGTACAGCTTTTAAAACAAGTGAAAAAAGCGGTACATTTAAATACCGCTTTTTTCTTGTGATTTACTGAAATTCTGATCCGGGATGATAACTTTTTACTTTGTGCAATGTGCTTTTGTCCGTGTGATGCATTTCGGTATCTCCTAATGCCGTTAACCTTAATACAATATCGGAAGAGTGAGTAAAAGTGCCATCATCGTTAAATTGAAATACGCTTTCAAAACTTCTGAGTTCTGCACGTTCCATGAGGTATTTATTTTGAAGAATACCATAGCTTGGATCTCCGGGAGTAGCTTTGAAATTAATGACCTTATCACGCGGACCTGCATCGGCGCCGGCCTGAATAGTAATTCCTCTGCCAAAGGCAACAGAACGGATGACTTGCCCGTTTTTTTTATCCCAAAGAAGGTATCCGACTTCATCATGAAAAGGATTCATGGCTTCCTCTCCATGCCGCCATGCTGTGGATTTATAGGTTAATCCTTCCATGGATTGTTGCCCGTTTTCCTGAATAGGGATGGGTTTGAAATAAGCTTTTTCGAAGTAACTCGTCTTCGTAGTTTCATCATCCTTATTGTGATAGGATTGATCAACGCCTTCATTTCCTTCCCATTCTCCGACTAAGGGAGTTAAAGGACCTAATGCCTGTGGTCCTAAGATTTCATTGTTTGACATAGTTTATATTTTTTCTTACTCTAATTTACAGATTATTTTTAGAATATACAGAATACAAACAGATAAAGAATAAAAAGGTTCTAAAATAGTTCATTTATCTGAATTAAATACAGATATTGGACTTAGAGCCTGCTTCTCTCGGCCTCATTACCGCTGTTATTCTTCACTTTTTCAAGGTCGCTGCTTCCAAAGTTCCAGGTGGCGGACAGCCGGAGTTGACTATTCAATTGGAAATTGGTGTAGGTGGTTTTCATGTTGCGAACGGTAGAAGTTACGGCTTTAGCACTAGACTGGAAAATGTCATTGAAATTGAGTGACAGCGTGAGTTTTTTCTGCAGGGTGAGATATTGTAAACCTGCATTTACACTGTAATAAGAGGTGGATCTACCAAAACGATCAATTTCCGGAAATTGATACCAAAAGCCAAGAAATCCGCTAAAGGTTTTGTCTTTATTAAAGTAAAAAGTATTATTGGTAGAAAGGTATCCTCCCCAGCCGTTAATGCCGGAAATATAAGGAATCTCCGATTCTACCTCCGTATAATAAGCGCGGAGTAGATTGTGTGTTTGCCACCAAGAGAATGGAGTTAAAGAAATGGATTCACTGATGCCATAATTATAGCTCCTGAAAAAGTTAAGCATTTTAGTGACATGGGTATATTGTCCATTATTTTGAGGTACAATCACTTGGGAAAAACCATTGTCATTAATATTGGTAAATATTGAGCTAAAGAATTTCTTTTTATAATTATGAGTAAACTGTATATTGGTAGTATATTCCGGTTCTAAGTATGGATTCCCTTCTACATAGGTGTAGGCAGTCATAAAAGTTTTATAGGGATTTAAATTCCAGAAAGTAGGGCGGTGAATTCTCCTGTTATAGGTTAATGAAAATTGATTGTCCTTATTAGGAAGATAAGTGGCTAAGACGGAAGGAAAGAAGCGAAGTCGTTGCTCTTTATGTGTGGTGTTTTGAAAGTAGGAAGTGGCTTTTGTTTGTGTGAATTCTGTACGTAAGCCTGCTTCCAGTTTCCATTGATTCATGTTTTTTGTAGCATTCACATATAGTGATTGCGTGTTTTCAATATATCTAAATTCATTGCTCAGGCTACTGTCAAAAGCAAGCTTCCCTCCATTTTTATGAAAATAATAAATATTGCTGTAATTATTTATAAAACTGACTTTGCCTCCGAAAGCCAATTGTGCAAAAGAAGTAGGATAGACAAAATCGGCTTTGAAGGTGTAAATTTTAATATTTTGCAGTGTGGTGTCGTAGAGTTTTTTCATACTTCCCGCTTTGAATTTCCCTGCCGGAGTGTAGCCTTTGGTGATGAGATTTGAATGGTCAATTCTGAAGAAATTAAAATAATCGGCATTTAAAGTCATGGTCGCTCCGGATTCATTGAGCTTTTGATTAAGATGCAGATTAAAGGCATTGCTTTTGGCAATAGGCAGATAGGTGGCAAATGTTTTTAATAAAGAATCCATACTGCCGGAATTATTATAAATAGGCACTTTAACATAATCTGCTCCATCTTCAAGGTGATATACATAATTATATTCCGCGCCAATGGTGGTTTTGTCACTCAGCTTGTAATTTGCACCCGCAAGCCCATTAAAAGTAGCAATTCTGTATTCACCGGTGTCGCCCATATCCCAAAATTGATCCGGATAATGTACGCCAATCCCATATCCCCAAAGTTCTCTGCCGGCAGTATAATTTAAATTAGTGTAAAGAGACCATTTTTTGTCGTTATAATGTAGGTTCAGGCTGCCGTTAAGGTCTCCATAATTATCAATTCCTTTATAATTCGGCTGATTGTGATAAAAAAAACGTTTGATGAAGCCGGAAAATGTTCCTCCCCAACCTTGTTTATGGTTTTTCTTAGTGATAATATTAATTAGACCGGAACTGCCTTCTGCTTCGTATTGAGCGCCCGGATGGGTAATGACTTCGATTTGGCTTATCCTGTCTGCGCCAAATGAGCGTAGGTAGTTTGCCAAAGCTTTGTCAGATAAATGTAGCATACGTCCGTTGACCATAATACCCATGGCGCCTTTACCTGCCAAAGAAATGGACTGATTGCTGGCATGAATTCCGGGGATCTTTTTCAATATATCTATTCCGTTACTTCCGGCAGTACTAATATTTTCAGAGACATCAAAGATGACACGATCGCTTTTTCTCAAGATGGAAGCTTTGGCGCCGGTGATAGTAACTTCTTTCAGCTTTTGATTTAATGGTTGTAAGGAAACAATAAGTGTTGTATCTTTTTGTAGTGGAAAAGAGGTTTGTTTTTGATTGTATCCAAAAGCATATATGGAAAGTTGAATGGGGAGGTTTTCAATTTCCTTAAAACTGAAGTGCCCCAAACTGTCAGCCTGCCGGACACTTTGATTTGCCGTCTTAATATTTATGGATACTGTTGCGTATGGAACAGGTTTCCCTTGTTCGTTGATAACTGTTCCTTGAATCAGGCTTTGAGCTGAGCCTTCGGAACAAATAAATAATGTACTCAATACAAACGATACGAAAAGTAAAAAAAACGATTTCATAAGGGTATTTATAAGATTCGCAAGATAAAATGAAAATCTTTTATAACCTTACAAAATAGGATGAAAGGCAATTTTATCCTGAGAAAATAAAAAAGCATAGAATAATGAATTTGCTTTAGCGAAGTAAAAAGTATCTTTGTCCTTATGGAAAAAGT
>CAZLDH010000083.1:0-12795 GCA_964558275.1 uncultured Chitinophagaceae bacterium | reverse complement strand
GATAGTTATGACTAAGGAAGAAATCAGGGCAGCTATTTTTGATTTATCGGAGGAGGAACGCCATTCCTTGCTGGCGGAATTCTCAGTTAATCTCGTTGTAGACGATATAAATTTTAGCCGTAAGGAACTGCTGGACAATAAACAAGGTTGCTGCCCACATTGCCAAAGCACCAATTACAGAAAACATGGGATGGACAAGGGAAGTCAGCGCTATAAGTGTAAAGATTGTGGACGTACGTTTACAGAATTTACCGGTACTTGGATGGCTCATCTGCATCGCAAAGACTTAGTTGAAGATTATTTGAAATTGATGGAGGAAGAGCTGAGTTTAGATAAGATAAAAAATCGTTTAAAAATTAATAAAAAAACAGCCTTTGATTGGCGTCATAAGATTCTATCAGCTTGCGAACAACAAAGCTCGGATTCTTTTAATGGAATCACCGAAAGTGATGAAACATTTATTCCTTATTCAGAGAAAGGTAGTCGCAATCTTAATAGAAAGCCTCACCAGCGAGGTAATACATCGAAGCAAAGAGGTATAAGCGATGATAAGGTATCCGTAATAGTGACGGCTGACAGAGCCAGCCAATTTGACTTTACCGTAGCTCGAAGGGGAAGGATAAGAAAGAAAGATATTGATAAAGCAATCGGATTGCTAACATCCAGTCAAACGATTCTATGTTCTGATAGTCATGTGAGCTATAAGGGTTATGCCATAGATAAAGGTATTGAGTACCACCCATTGCGTTCAGATATGAAACAAAGAGTAATAAAAGGCATCTATCACATCCAACATGTTAACTCACTACATAGCCATTTAAAAAGATGGCTATGTAGTCGATTTTATGGAGTGTCTACCAAATATTTACAGAAATATTTGAATTGGTTCAGAATGAAACAACAGTTAAAGAAGTCAAAGAACTTTGTAAAGGACTTTGCTGAATCATCTCTGAATAATATTAACGCAAGAAAGAATTATGAGCAAACGCTGGAACGATATTTAGAGATATGTAATTTACAACGCTGAATTAAACTATAGCCAAATGATTTTCCAAACCGTTATAAATAAGTACCTTTCAATTATAATTCCTGTAAGTGATAATATTCATTCAAATTTCCCCCTCCTCCCATTGCACGTTTATAAGAAAACCATTAGGTTTGCAAAGTTTTGATTGTTCTATCTGAAACTTTATCATGAAAGTAATTGACTATATAAATAAATCGAAGGAGACGCTTATATCTTTCGAGATCCTGCCGCCACTGAAAGGACGCGGAATTGAATATATTTACAATCATTTGGATCCTTTAATGGCGTTCAATCCGGCTTTTATTAATGTTACTTATCACCGCAGTGAATATATTTTCAAAAAGGGAGCCGATGGCTCTTTCAATAAAACCGCTTTCCGTAAGCGACCGGGCACTGTAGGCATTTGTGCTGCCATTATGAGTCATTATCAGATAGATGCCGTACCACATTTAATTTGCGGAGGTTTCACCAAAGAAGAAACTGAAAATGCACTCATTGATCTTCATTTTCTGGGCATTGACAATGTATTGGCACTCAGAGGGGATGCACCTAAAAACGAATCTTTCTTTTCTCCTGATCCCGAAGGACATGCGCATGCAGACGAATTACTGAATCAGATTATGCAAATGAATGAGGGAAAATACCTTGGAGAAGAATTGAGCAACACAGAAAAAACTGATTTTTGTGTCGGGGTCGCCGGTTATCCGGAAAAACATTGCGAAGCGCCTAATATGGATTCTGATTTGTACCACTTAAAGAAGAAAGTGGACAACGGAGCAGCATATATTACCACGCAAATGTTTTATGACAACACAAAATACTTTGATTTCGTAAAAAAATGTAGAGAAATAGGAATTCAGGTTCCTATCATTCCCGGATTAAAACCGCTAACCAGCAAAAGACAACTGAGGGTACTCCCACACATCTTTCATATCGATATTCCGGAAGCACTGTCAAAAGAAGTCAGAGCCTGCAAAAATAAAAATGAGGTAAAGCAAGTGGGGGCAGAATGGCTGTTGAAACAATGTAAAGAATTAAAGGCGGCCGGTGTTCCGGTAATTCATTTTTACACCCTTGGTCAAACGAAACTTATACAAAATGTAGTGGAGCAGTTTGTATAATTCTTATATAAGTTACTCTTTTCGATCGATGGATATCACTTTTTTCTCCCCTTTCGCTCTCATTTTGGTTGGAATGACCTGATTGATTTCCTCCTCCAGGGCAGAAGCAAGTCCTTTTTTGACAAAATGTTTATTGGTTACCAAGCTTATTTCCCTTACCGGCTCGGGCGTTCTAAAAAAGCGAACGTTATCCAACTGATCTGCTGAAAAATCCTGTATAGACAACTCATTAAGCACAGTCCATCCTGCATTTGTCTCTACCAATCTTTTCAAAGTTTCTACACTGCCTGTATTGTATTCCAAATTTTTTGATGCGCGGGCATGCGCTTTGCGAGAACAAATATTCAAAACCTGATTACGCATACAATGACCTTCATTCAAAACCCATATACCCATAGAAGGCAAGTCTTCTTCCCGTATTACTTTCTTTTGATAAAGGCTGTTTGAAGAAGAAGTATAAACGACGAAATTCTCATAAAACAACGGTTTTTCTACCAATCCATCTTCATTCACAGGAGTTGCAATAAGACCACAATCCAGTTTATCCATCTTCAGATACTCCACAATAATATCCGTAGTATATTCCCAAACTTCAAGCTTAACTTTAGGATATGCCTTACTAAATTGAGCCACCAAAGGCGGAAGCAGATAAGGGGCTAAGGTTGGAATGATACCTATACGAAGGACACCTTCAATTTTATTTTTCGTACTGGCAACAAGCTCTCTCATCTGTCGAGATTTTTCCAATATTGCCTTGGCCTGCTCTACCACTAACTTCCCAACTTGGGTCGGAGCTACGGGATTTTTAGAGCGATCAAAAATAACAACATCCAACTCTTCTTCCAATTTATGAATTTGCATACTCAAACTGGGCTGCGTTACAAAACATTGTCTCGCAGCGGCAACAAAGCTTCTATAAGTATCTACCGCCACTATATACTCCAACTGAATAATCGTCATAACGTATTATATAAAAAAATACCGACCTGATTTCCTTTCAGGCCGGTAACATTTTTGTTTTATAAAATTTACATCTCCAAAAGCGTCTGAATAGGGTCTTTTCCAAATAGAAGCTGTGCAGGATTTTCTAAGAGTTCTTTAACTCGAACCAAAAAACTCACAGATTCTTTCCCGTCTATTACCCTGTGATCATAACTTAAAGCCAAATACATCATAGGTTTCACCACTACTTTTCCATTATCGGCGATCGGTCTTTCTTCAATTTTATGCATTCCTAAAATAGCCGATTGTGGTCTGTTTAATATTGGTGTACTCATTAATGAACCAAACACTCCTCCATTAGTAATGGTAAAGGTTCCGCCGGTCATTTCTTCCATAGAAAGCTTTCCGTCTCGCGCCTTCTTTGAGATATTGACCACTTCCTGTTCTATCCCTGCCATACTCAAACTTTCCGCATTTCGAATAACTGGCACCACCAAACCTTTGGGTGTACTTACTGCGATAGACACATCACAGTATTCGTGATAAATCAATTCATCTTTATCAAGATAGGCATTAACAGCCGGAAACTCCTGAAGCGCATAACAACAAGCTTTCGTAAAGAAAGACATGAATCCCAGCTTTACATCATGCTTCTCCATGAATGCTTTTTTGTACTTATTTCGAATTTCCTTCACTTTCGACATATCCACCTCGTTAAAAGTCGTCAACATCGCTGTATCATTCTTCGCTTCCACCAATCTGGAAGAGATTGTTTTTCTCAGCCGACTCATTTTTTCTCTTCTTTCACGGCTAAAGAGAGGATGTTCCGAAGAAGTTCCCGGGTTTTCCAATGCCGCCATCACATCCTTCTTCACAATTTTACCCGATATCCCACTGCCTTTTATATCCTCGGCTTTTAACTTATTGTCAGCTATCATGGCAGAAGCAACGGGCGTGGCATTGCTCTCTTTTGATCCAGTTTCTTTTTCAGGAGAAGATTTTTGTTTTTCATCCTGTTCTTTCTCTTTCTCCTTTTGAGAAGATTTAGGCTGTGCAGTACCGGCGGGAGGAGCAACATCTGTATCTATTGTAGCCACTATTTGTCCAATCTTCAAATCTTCTTCCACCTCTGCCTTCTGATGGAGTATTCCGGATTCTTCTGCATTTACCTCAAAAGAAGCTTTCTCAGACTCTAATTCACAAATTACTTCATCTCTTTCTACAAATTATCCTTCTTCCTTTGTCCAATTAATCAAAGTCACTTCACTAATCGACTCGCCTACAGAGGGTATTTCTATTTCAATAACGCCTTTTCCTACTGCTTTTGGAGCAGGGGCATCTGTAGTTTCTTCTTCAGCGTCTTGCTCCTGCGTATCAACTTCCTTTTTCTCCGATTTATCCTCTTCCTCCTTCTCTTCATTTTCACCTTCAGAAACTTTACTTTCAGGAGCTTCGGCAGTTTCATCAATCTTTGCCACCACTTGTCCTATTTCCACATCAGTTCCTTCTTCTTCCAAAATCTGTAATACGCCTGAAGCTTCTGCACTCAATTCAAAAGAAGCTTTTTCTGACTCTAACTCCCCAATCACTTCATCTCTTTCCACATAGTCGCCATCCTTTTTTAACCATTCGGCAATAGTTGCTTCACTAATGGATTCTCCAATGGATGGAATTTTTATTTCTATCATGATATTTTAATTAATATACCTTATTAATTCAATACAGAAAAGGCTTTTTCAATCACCTCGTTTTGCTCTTCTTTATGGACTTTAGCATAACCTGTAGCAGGAGACGCACTTGGTTGACGGCTAATAATGCCATAATCAAGCGCTGTTAGATTCATCTTCAGGTACCAGGCTGCTCCCATATTCAAAGGTTCTTCCTGCACCCAAAAATAGTTTGCATTACTGTATTTATCAAATATTTTCTTTATTTGTTTCTCAGGCAATGGATATAATTGCTCCAACCTTATAACCGCCACATCTTTTCGATCCTCATTTTGCTGCTTTTCTTTTAAATCAAAATAGACTTTTCCGCTACAAAGCAGCACTTTTTTCACCTTTTCCGGATCTTTAGAACAATAATCATCATCAATAACTTCCTTAAATCCTCCATTTGTAAAATCGGCTGCCGGGGAATAACTGCCCGGATGTCTTAAATTAGCCTTGGGAGAAAAATTAATCAACGGCTTCCTAAAGGGAAGTGCCAATTGCCTCCGAAGTACATGAAATAAGTTTGCAGAAGTGGTACAATTTGTAACAATCATATTATATTCTGCTGTCATCTGTAGATAGCGTTCCATACGTGCACTGGAATGCTCCGGCCCCTGTCCTTCATATCCATGAGGAAGCAGAATAACTAATCCATCCATACGCCCCCATTTTTGCTCTCCGGAAGAAATAAACTGATCAAACATTGATTGAGCACCATTAGCAAAATCACCAAATTGTGCTTCCCAAATCGTTAATATAGTTGGATTAGCCAACGCATATCCAAACTCAAACCCTATCGCTGCCGACTCACTCAATAAAGAATTAAAGATTCTAAATTTCCCCTGATCATTAGACAATTCGCTCAGTCTATTATATTCTTTATAAGTTTCAGCATCTCTTAATACAGAATGACGATGAGAAAATGTACCTCGCACCACATCTTGTCCGCTCATTCTCACATCTTTCCCTTCCAGTAAAACACTTCCATAAGCTGCAAGTTCTCCCATAGACCAATCCAACAGACCTTTTTCTTCAAAAAGCTTTTTCTTATCCTTCAAAAGTTTTTTAATCTTTCTTAGCGGTTTAAAACTATCGGGGACAGAAGACATTTTTTCAACCAACAAATTAAGCTCATCCTCGGAGATAGCAGTTTCCGGAGATTGATCAAAATCTTCCGGTTTAGAAGGCCTCAATTCCTGCCACCAACGTTCTGGTTCTTGCAGATTATCTTTTAGAGGATGCTGCTTTACATCATCCAGCCTATCTTGTAAAGTCTTCCAGAAATGCTGTTTCATTTCTTTTGCAAGACCTGCATCTACATCTCCGGCTTTCGTTAATTGCTCCGAATAAATTTCTCTGGTGCTTGGATGCTTATCAATTAATTCATACAACTTTGGCTGCGTATATTTCGGATCATCTCCTTCATTATGGCCATATTTTCGATAACAAACCATGTCAATAAAGATATCCGTATTAAATCTTTGTCTGTATTCTAATGCAATAGCAGCTACACGTGCCACAGCTTCCACATCATCCCCATTTACATGAAAAACAGGAGCTTCCACCATGGATGCCACACTCGTACAATAGTCAGAAGAACGTGCATCGTCAAAATCTGTAGTAAAACCAATTTGATTATTAATCACAAAATGAATGGTTCCGCCGGTATAATACCCACGAAGCTTACTCATTTGCAACACTTCATAAATATTTCCCTGACCGGCAATAGCCGAATCTCCATGAATAAGGATGGGCAATATTTTATTATAATTACTGTTATAAAGCACATCCGCCTTACTGCGGGAATACCCATTTACTACTGAATTCACCAGTTCCAAATGAGAAGGATTGGGCACCATCTGAATATTGACTTTTTTCCCATTTAGCGCTGTAATATCGGAACGAAATCCCACATGATATTTCACATCTCCACTCCCCATCGCATGCGGATCATCAGGAACACGACCTTCAAACTCCTCAAAAATCTGCTCATATGTTTTACCCAATATATTGGTAAGCACATTTAATCGTCCTCTGTGAGCCATCCCAATCACCACTTCCTGAACACCTTTTTTCGCTCCATCCTGAATGATTGTATCTAATGCAGGAATGGCACTTTCACCGCCTTCAATAGAGAAGCGCTTCTGCCCGATAAATTTTTTGTGTAAAAAACTTTCAAAAACACTCGCTTCGTTCAGTTTCTCTAGAATACGTTTTTTCTTTTCGAGCGAGAGAGGTTGTTGCAAGTCGTTATCTATCTTATCTCTGACCCATCCTCTTTTTATTGGATCATCGATGTATTCAAATTCTATCCCCACAGAAGAAGCATACCACTTATTCAAATCTTCAAGAATCTCTTTCAGTGTTGCCTTTGGTTTCCCTATAAAAGAACCGGCGTAAAACTCCTGATCCAAATCATCATCACCCAAGTCGAAATACTTCAGCTCAAGTTGAGCATGTCTATCCTTTCTTGGTCGAATTGGGTTGGTCTTTGCAATAAGATGGCCGCGTTTGCGATACCCTCTTATAAGTTGATAAACTGAAAATTCTTTAGAAATCTGTTGCGGACTGAATGTTCCGCTTTCTCCTTGTTTCCCATTCGCGCGAGAGAGGGCATAATCAAAGCCTTCAAAAAAAGAGGCCCATTCTTCGTCTATAGATTCAGGGTCTCTTAAGAAGTCCTTATATAAGGTTTCAATGTAGGCCGGGTGGGCATTGGAAACAAATGAAAAGTCTTTCATTTTTCTGGAATTTATTCTCTGGTTTCCTGAGATTTAATTTTTAATTTTTCGTTTTTAAAATATCGGCCATTTTTTCTTTTTTGCATCGGTCGGTATTTCTTCTTTATAGAACACAAAGTTATCTAGGATGTTTGATTCGACAAAGGAATCTACTGCTTTGTTTAAATAAATTCTATTTATTTAAAATCGCAATACATCCATCAATTTCCTTGATATAACTATTAATTGTTGCACGTATTTCTTTTCTATATTCTCCTTCATTTCCCTCTGAAGGAGCGGTCATTTTTAAGATTTGCATCTTTTCTTCTGACGCTTCCAGAAGATCTTGATGTCGCATTATTTCGGCATCCTTTTTCTTCATTTTCTCCACCAGCATCAAATTTTCATTATGCAGGCTTCGCATACGTTTTAACAATAGTTTAAACTTTTTTTCTATGTCAGATAATTCGGAATCAGACATGATTTTATTTTTTTTAGCTTCTTATTTCAGCACCAAGTTGTTTTTCAAAAGTACGGATAAGCTTTTGCATTACCTTATCTATTTCCTTATCTGTCAATGTTTTTTCGGGATGACGAAAAACAAAACTCACAGCATAAGATTTTTTATCGGCTCCCAACTTCTCTCCTTCAAAAACATCAAACAATTTCACTTCTGCCAAGATATGTGTTTTTACTTCTCTCGTCACTTTTTCAACCGCTGCAAAGTCAACTTTTTTATTCAAAATCAATGCCAAATCCCTTCTTACATCAGGAAATTTAGGAACCGCTTTAAAAGCAATGCCCTTCTTCGATATAAATTTATTTAATGCAGGTAATTCAATTTCAGCATACCACACTTCTTTCTTTATATCAAAAGCCTTCAGCCTGCCTTTGGACACACTCCCCATCCGTCCAACAGAAGTTTTCCCAATAACAACATCCAAGCTCTTATCCAAAGATAATTCTTCCTTTGGAATAAAAGATAATGCGCCGGCAGATATTCCAAGCCGAGTTAGCAGATTTTTGAGATGTCCTTTAACAAAATAGGGATCAACAGATCTTGTCTTTTGAATCCAATTCTCAGAACGAATATCTCCCGACAACCAAAGTCCCAAGACTTGCGTTTCCTTATCATTCTCCGCCGCATACACTTTACCTGTTTCAAAGAAACGAATATTTTCCTGCTTTCTATTCAAATTATAGGCGACTACCTCTAATCCCGTTTCTAATAAGGAAGGTCGTAAAACATCTAATTCTACGGTAAGATTATTTAAAAGCTTCACTAAAGATGTTCCTTCCTCATAATAGGCACTGTTCGTAATAGAATTCGTCAGAATTTCATAAAATCCGTTATCTGTTAAATAAGAAGCAATTTGTTCTTTTTGAGATTCAAAAGGAGCCGTACTATTTTTTGCAGATGGAGATAACCGAATGTAAGAAGGGGCTTCCACCGCATCAAAGCCATCTATACGCATAATCTCTTCAACCAGATCAGCCGCTACGGACATATCCGGTTTGCTAAAGGGAACGGCAACCTTTATTTCCGCTTCTGACTGATGAAGTACTTCAAAACCTAAATGACCCAAAATAGAAGTAATTTGTTGCAAACTGTAAGATTTACCACTTAACTTGGCTAAATAAGCCTTTTTTAAGACAATTTCAGTTTTATTTTTGGGTTGCGGATAACAATCTACTATCTCTGAAGTTATTTCAGCTCCGGCATATTGCTTCATCAACAAAGCCGCTCTTTTCAATGCATAAAGCACACCCGAAACATCTACTCCTTTTTCAAAACGCGTGGCTGCATCCGTTCGTAATCCATGATAAAATGAAGTACGACGAACACTCACCGCATCAAAACAAGCACTCTCCAGGAAGATAGAAGTTGTTTTCTCTGTAACGCCGGAATGCAAACCACCAAAAACGCCGGCAATACACATCGGTTCTTCCTCGTTACAAATCATTAAGTCTTCTGCTCTAAGCTTACGCGTCTCTTCATCCAATGTAACAAAAGGCGTCCCCCCTTCCAGGTTCTTTACTAATATATGACGACCTTTAACCGCATTTAAATCAAAGGCGTGCAACGGCTGTCCGCATTCATGTAACACATAGTTTGTAATATCCACAATATTATTGATAGGACGCACGCCCACAGCGCGTAATCGCTCTTGTATCCATTCAGGAGATTCCGTAATATTCAGGTTTGAAAGGGTAACACCGGCATATCTTGCACAAGCCCGATTATTTTCGATAGTCACCTTTACAGGTGCTTCTTTTTTATCGGGTGAAAAAGCATTCACAGGTTCAGGATTTACAATCCATTCTTTCCGGGTATCGTGACTCAATTTAGCACAAACATCACGCGCAACCCCTAAATGACTCATGGCATCCATTCGATTCGGGGTAAGTCCTATTTCATAAATCCAATCTGCTTTCAAATCATAATATTGAGCCGCCGGCATTCCAGGCTGACCATCCCCATCCAGGTCTATAATTCCCTCATGACTTTCTCCAAGACCAATCTCGTCCTCTGCGCACATCATCCCAAAACTAGCCACTTTACGAATTTTGGCTTTCTTTATCTTAAAAGGAGCTCCATCCAAAGGATAGATAGTGACTCCCACCGGAGCAACTACAACCATTTGGTTTACCGCTACATTAGGTGCGCCACAAACAATTTGTAAAGGCTCTTCTTCCCCAACATCAACGCTGGTCAGTTTTAAGCGATCCGCATTAGGATGTTTTTCTACTGTTTTAATTTGGCCAATGACCAGCCCATTTAAACCGCCGGGAACCTGCTCTTGTTTTTTCAGGCCTTCTACTTCCAGACCAATATCAGTCAGTATCTTGGAGAGTGTCTCCGGATCCGGTTTTGTCGTTTCTTTTAATTCGGGTAGATAATCGACTAACCAATTATATGAAATTGTCATTGATGAGGTTCGTTATTTATGATAAGTTATCTAAAGTCATTTAAAAGTTTATCCTGCCAAGAGCGCCTTTGCGACTGTTGAGATTGTTTTCCCATCTGCCTTTCCTGAAAGTTGCTTCATTGCCGCCCCCATTACCTTTCCCATATCAGCAGGAGAAGAGGCGCCAACTTCTTCAATAATTTTTTGGATTCTTTCTTTTACTTCCTCTTCATCCATTTGTTTCGGCAAAAAGGCAGAGATAACTTCTATTTCTTCCTCCTCCTTTTTAGCCAATTCAGGGCGATTTTGCTCTTGATAAATTTCTAAAGAATCTTTGCGCTGCTTTACCAATTTTTGTAACAATTGGATTTCTTCCTTTTCTGACAACTCTGTGCCTTTTCCTGAGGTTTTTGACAACAGAATAGCAGATTTTATTGCTCTAAGGCCTCTTAATTTAACCTGGTCTTTCGCTTTCATAGCATCTTTAAGATGCTGATTTATATTTTGTTCTAAGCTCATAGCTTTCTTTTTTGCGCTTCAGATTATAATGGAGATTTGATATCCGCTTCCTCTTGGCGAGATTGAAACTTTTGAAGGAAAGCTTCAGCAAACTTTCTGATATCCTGTGCCTGATCACTAAACTGAGTTGCATTTTCAAAAGTCTCTGCCATTCCGACAAAGGTCTGAAAAAAGAATTCCGCCATTTCGTCCATCATCATTTCCTCTGTCCACAAATCTATACGCAATGCATTTTTTTCTTGGGGTTCCCACAAAGAAAGCAACATGGCTCTGGCCTTATTTTTCATATCTGCCGTACTATCAGAGGCATTCCATGTAATCTCTTCGGGAATTTGCTTATCGCTCGTTTTTACATTAATCTTAATTTCTGAAGTCTTCGCCATTTTCCTATTTTTTATTTCGCCACAAAGGTAATGTTATTTTTATTCCTTACTCAAGTTGTCAAAGAGTTCTGAAAAGATTGGCTTAAGCGCCAACTCTTTATTCTTTTCAGCCTTTTTTTCTGCAGACCGAATAAGCGCAGCACGCTTATTTTCATTCCGATATAATACACAGAGTTTATCCCCCAAATCTTCAAAATTATTTTTTTCAAAACTTAAAACAGCATCCTCTCCCAACGCTTCGTGTATGCTTTCTGTAGGGGCAACAACCGGACAGAGACAATGAATCATTTCCAATACAGGACTGGCAAAGGCAACATCAGCAGAAGGGATTACACAAGCATAAGCGGCGCCCATCAGCTCCGCTTGTTGATTCTCGGTCAATGCCCCTGTAAATTTAAGATCCTTTCTGAAATGATAGGTTCGAACCAACTCGGAGAATTTTTTAAAGGGTTCCTTCTTTTCTCCGGACAGCACCAAAACCATCCCCGAATTCATCTTTTTCTTTAAAACCGTTAATCCCTTTAGCATTCTCACAAAGGTTTCTTTTTTCGAAAAGCCTCCCATACATAAAAGAAATTCTTTTCCATCAGCATATTGTTCTTTTACCTTCTCTCTTTCTTCCCATTCCTGCAATCGGAAATTCTTCCCGGCCGTTTTTGCCATCATCACGTACATCTTTTCCTCCGGAAGCGCCAATGTCTGTAGCAAATAGCTTTTTGTAAAATGACTCTGACAAATTACCCAATCTGCCTGCGACGCCATCTTTTTTAAATACTTGAATCTATAACGATCGAGTCCAGACCGCTCCTTTTGTTCCGCATCATTGCTAACGCTTTCCGGAATCAATAGGCAAGATTTCCCTTTATATGACTTGGGAAGAATTCCTTCTAAAGAGATAAATAATTGACAGCCGCTCGCTTTTAATATGCCGGATAATCTATAATTAAAATGTCTATAGATTGATAGAGAAGTAGCCTTATACTCAGGCATAGATTTCGTTTCTACATTTTCTATTTCACTAAAGAGGGCTTCAATCTCTGATTCGGATATTAACACAAAATGAAAACGTCTAAACTGCGCAATAAAAGCCATTGTCCATTGAAATTTACACCGATCTGTCAGTGTCCATCTTTCCCTTTCCGGAGAAAGTCTTCCGATATAAATAGCCACAGGCTTCATCATCATTCAATATTATTCGTAAATCATTTGCAAAATTAATACCTTATGACAATAAACAGGAAATAAAATAGAAAATAATTCCATCTTGAGAAAGAGCCCATTTGGTAGTACCCTTAACCGGAATACGTCATTAAAATCTTTCCTCATTTTTCAATATGATGTATAACCCATCATTTATTTGTACCTTCGAGCCCCTGTAAATACATTGGAGAAAATATTGATATTAGATACATCGCCATCATCGCGCACGTTGATCATGGAAAAACAACTTTGGTAGATAAAG
>CAZLDH010000082.1:0-12814 GCA_964558275.1 uncultured Chitinophagaceae bacterium | reverse complement strand
TTTGAAGACCAAAGGTTTTAAGATGCCTTATGAACTTTCGGGAGGAGAGCAGCAGCGTATTGATATAGCCAGAGCTCTTTTGAATTCTCCGCGGTTGATATTAGCAGATGAGCCTACCGGTAATTTGGATCCGGATACCGCCAATGGAATTATGCGTTTATTGTTTAAAATTAGTGAAGATTATGGAACTTCTATCATTATGGCTACCCATGATTATATTGTATTGAAGAAGTTCCCCTCTCGTGTATTAAGGACTGTGAATGGGAAAATTATCGATAATGCCGATGTAAACTATGTATAAGGTAAATAAAATTTTGAAATTGATTTTTATAATATTATAATTTAATTACCTTTGCAGCGAAAATAAATGTGAAAATTATTATTTTTTAAGGAAATGCCATATTTAACTAAAGAGAGAAAGTCAGAGATTTTTAAAGAGTTTGGTGGAAGTACTACCAATACGGGTTCTGTTGAAGGACAAATTGCACTATTAACAGAGCGTATTAACGGTATCGCAGCTCATATGAAGGGAAATAAAAAAGATTTTGATTCTAACCGTGGTTTGTTAAAGATGGTAGGTCAAAGAAAAAGATTACTTTCCTATCTTGCAAAAAATGATCTTCAAGGATACCGAGACCTAATCAAAAAGTTAGGCCTTAGGAAATAAAGAAAGCTTTTCAATAATTTTTTTGGTGTTGATTAGATTAAATATTCCCAACTGGCTTAGTTGGGAATACTTTTTTATATAAGAAATTAAAATAATACAATGAATTTACAAACCATTTCTAAAACTTTTGAAACGAATGGTCAGTCAGTGACTATTGAAACCGGAAGATTGGCAAAGCAAGCCAATGGTTCAGTGACTGTTCGCGTAGGAGATGCTGTCCTTTTTTGTAGTGTATGTGCTACAAAGGACGCAAAGGAAGGACAAAGCTTCTTCCCATTATCGGTAGATTATCAGGAAAAATTTGCATCTGCCGGTCGTATTCCGGGATCTTTTTTTAAGAGAGAAGCTCGTCTTACCGGCAATGAAATTTTGATTTCTCGCTTGGTAGATCGTGCCTTACGTCCGTTGTTTCCGGATGATTATTTCTGTGAAGTACAGGTTCTTATTAATTTGATATCTTCAGATTCCGAAGTAAAACCGGATGCGCTGGCTTGTTTGGCAGCTTCTGCAGCACTTGCCGTTTCCGATATTCCTATTCAGGAAATGATTTCAGAAGTTCGTGTTTCTAAAGTAAATGGTGAATATGTTGTGAATCCTTCTCGTTCTCAATTGAAGGAAGCAAGCATGGAATTTATTGTGGCTGCTTCAGAGGATAATATTATGATGGTGGAAGGAGAAAGTCGTGAATGTAGTGAAGAAGAATTGGTAGAAGCAATTGGCGTTGCTCATGAAGCGATTAAAATTCAAATTGAGGCACAAAAGGCATTGCGTGAGGCTGCAGGATCTCCTGAAAAACATACTGCTTATAGCAAGCCTTATGAAAATGAAGAAGTAGAACAACAACTTGCAGACTTTGCTTCAGATAAAATTTACGAAGTAGCTAAGGGGGCATTGCCTAAAGCTGAGAGACAAGAAAAATTGGCTGCTATACAAGAGGAGTTCATTGAATCCTTAGGAGAAGATGCACCGGAAGATGATGTACGTGTGATTGGAAAATATTTTCATGCTTTAGAAGCTAAAGTCATTCGTAAGATGATTTTAGAAGAGAAAGTACGTTTAGACGGTCGGGCGCTGGATCAGGTACGTCCGTTGGATATGACGGTTGATTATTTGCCTTCCCCTCATGGTAGTGCTTTGTTTACAAGAGGAGAAACGCAGTCTTTATCAACGGTTACCTTAGGTACTCCGGATGATGAGTTGTTGGTAGAAGAAGCAGCTGAATCAGAGTATAGTAATTTCTATCTTCATTATAACTTTCCTCCTTTTTCAACAGGGGAAGTGAGAAGACTTCGTGGTCCTGCCAGAAGAGAAATTGGTCATGGAAATTTGGCGCAGAGATCATTGGCGCAGATTATGCCGGGAAAAGACTATCCTTATACTGTGAGAGTGGTTTCTGATATTTTAGAATCTAATGGATCTTCTTCTATGGCTACGGTTTGTGCAGGTTCACTTGCGTTAATGGATGCGGGTATTCCCTTCTCTAAACATGTGGGTGGAATTGCCATGGGGCTTATCTCAGAAGCGGATGGGTCGTATGCTATTTTGACCGATATTTTAGGAGATGAGGATCATCTTGGCGATATGGATTTCAAAGTAACCGGTACGCGCGATGGTATTTGCGGTGTGCAAATGGATATTAAAGTGGATGGTTTACCCATGGAGGTGATGCGTGAAGCACTACAACATGCCAATAAAGCCAGATTGCATATATTGAATCATATGTATGATACATTAGACCACCCTCGGGAAGAGCCTAAACCACAAGCACCCAGAGTGGAGAAATTTAATGTGGATAAAGAATATATTGGCGCTATTATCGGTCCCGGTGGTAAAATTATTCAGGAAATTCAGAGAGAATCAGGAGCTAATGTTAATATTGAAGAAATAGATGGTCATGGCGAAGTGAGCATCTATTCGGCAAATAAAGAATCTCTTGATAAGGCATTAAACTGGATTAAAGGTATTGTGGCTGAGCCGGAAATAGGCGAAACTTATGATGCAAAGGTGAAAACAATCATGCCTTATGGTGCTTTTGTAGAGTTTATGCCGGGAAAGGAAGGATTACTTCATATCTCTGAAATTTCATGGGAGCGCTTGGAAAATATGGATGGCGTATTCAAAGAAGGAGATGAGGTTCAGATTAAGTTGACAGGTATTGATTCTCGTTCCGGTAAATTTAAACTTTCTCATAAAGCACTTCTTCCAAAACCGGAAGGTTATGTTGAACCACAAAGACATCATTCTTCCAGAGGAAGAAGAGATCACGACAGAAAGCCGAGAGGGGGACATAGGAATTAAGTCGTTTCAAAGTAAGTAAGAACAATAAAAAGAGGGCATGACTTAAGTCGTGCCCTCTTTTTATAGATTTATAAAACGGAATAGGTTGAAATTCTATAATTTGAAATTTCTGAATTTAATGGAGATGCAGATAATTTACTTTAATTTGAGAAAAGACGCTATTCTGCTCCGGGATTATAAATTTAAATCAGGAAGATAGAATTTCCATTTTTCAAAAATATGTCCGTTTTTGAAGATTTTGTAATGAAACCAACCGCTGTGGAAAAAATTGGCTTTATCTATAATTAATAACGGTTTTTTAGGTTTTCTTAATTCAAATAGAAATCGGTCTGAAGCATCATAAAACTTGATGGCATAATTGTTTTTTTTGACGTAAGGTAAACGGATATTTACATTGCCCTTTGGATTGGTATAGACATATAGCGAAGGCTGAAAATAGTTTTTTAAATTATCCTGATTGGCAAAGTCGAGATTGTCTTTGTTATAAATATCCGGAATGAGAATCGATTTTATTGTTTTTGAAAAAGCGTAAGATCCATCCTTGAATAAAATAAAAAGACGATAATAATTGTTGCTGGGGAAAGGTTTTTTATCTAAATATTTATTGATTCTACTTTCAGGATTTAGTGCACTCCCTATTGTTGAAAAAGAGGTCGTACTGTCATAGGAGCGTTGAATATTTATCCTTTTGATATAGTGGCTGATATTTTCATTAAACTCCCAATTGATTTCAGCTAAATTATTATGCCTGTAAGAAGTAATACTTTTTAAATTCTGCTGCCCGAAAGACAAGAAAGGTAAGGTGAGCAAGAGTATGAAAAAGGATATGGACAGAATGGATGTCTTTATATTTAGAGGCATTTATCTTTTTTAAATTTTGAGCTACAAATGTAATCAATAAATTAAGTATTTAGCAGGCTTTATTGAGAGATGGTAAGGTTATTCTGATATTTAAGAACTTTTTAAGATTCCGATGCAGGTAAATCTGAATATAGCAGAAGTGAAATGTCATTATGGCTAAAAGGTGCCGTTATGTCATTTTCCTATTTTATTTTTCTGTTTTTTCTATTTGAGGATAAATTATTTAAATTTGTAGATTATGTATATTAAATTAGTTGATTATTAAGTTTTTAGTTATTATTTTGAGTTTATTGACGAGATTAATTTTTTAAAAGAGTTTATTGACTTTAGTTTAACAAAATATCCCCTGAATAATTATAATACTGCATGATTATTGACTATTTTTGTATAGACACAATAATTAAAATATTAAAATTAAATAAAATGTCAACTGTAGAATTTAACAGGCTGCTTACAAATAATTCAGAATTTCTGAAGCCTTTTGCTATTACGTTGACGCACGATAGCGAACGGGCAAAAGATTTATTTCAGGAAACAATGTATAGAGCTTTAGCCAATAAAGAAAAGTATAATGTTGGAACCAATATCAGGGCATGGCTTTATACTATTATGCGGAATATCTTTATTAATGATTACCGTAGAAAGAAAAAGAGAAATACTGTTTTTGATTACACACCGAATGATTATCTTCTGAATTCTAATCAAAAATCGGTTACCAATATGGCGGAATCCGATATTCAGGTCAAGGAAATAGAGAAGGAAATCAATAAGCTTCCGGAAATTTTCAAGACTCCCTTTTCTATGTATTTCACAGGCTATAAGTATCATGAGATTGCGGATAAATTGAAAGAGCCTTTAGGAACTATTAAGAGTCGTATCCACTTTGCAAGAAAAATGCTGAAGAAACAAATCAAACGATATTAGGGACGGTTGATAAGAAATTCGTATTTTGCACTTTATGAAGAAAGTAAAGAACAATTTCTTTGGGTATAAAAAAAGTATGCTGTAATGTACAGAGGTTTTCTGTCATTACAGCATTTTTATTTTCAGCTTGTTTAGAATGGAGAAAAACCAAAGTGCATTTTTCTTAGCTTAAATTCAATTAATTATTCCTTTAAATAACCAGTATCTATGACAACTAAAAAGTTAATTAAATGTATTTTTATGGGATTGGCCTGTATGTTCACAGGGATTTTGTATGGGCAAAGTCAGGATGTGAGCAATTCCAATTATGATGCACATGATTTATGGTTTCCTTTTTTTTATACGCATTATGGAAATCAGTATAGAAGTTCAAATGGAACGCCCGGACCGGAATATTGGCAGAATACTGTAGATTATAATATTCATGCCAACCTGGATACTACTGATAAACGAATTACGGCTTCAGTAAATATAGATTATACCAATAATAGCCCGGATAATTTGTCTTTTGTTTGGTTGCATATGGATCAAAATATTTTCAAAAAAGATTCCAGAGGGTCGGCGACTCAAGATGTGGACGGAGGTCGATTTGCCAATACGGATTATACCAAGGGGTATGAGCTTAAGTCAGTGAAGGTGAATGGTCGGGATGCTGACTATATTGTTAATGACACCCGAATGAAAATTCGTCTTTCTGATGCCTTAACTGCAGCAGGTGGAAAACTGAAGATTGCCATAGAATATGCTTTTACTATTCCGAAATACGGACAGGATCGGATGGGGCTTTTGAATACGGAGAATGGTTGGATTTATGAGATTGCCCAATGGTATCCCCGCATGTGTGTATATGATGATATTAAAGGTTGGAATACGATGCCTTATTTGGGAGCAGGAGAGTTTTATTTAGAGTACGGTGATATTAACTATTCCATTACTGCACCATCGAATATGATTATTGTAGGGGCAGGAGAATTAACGAATCCGGATGAAGTATTGACCAAAGAAGAAGAAAAGCGTTTAAAAGAAGCATCTCAAAGTGATGAAACTGTCTTTATCCGAACACAGGAAGAAGTTGAAAATCAAGAAAAGCGTTTTAATAAAGATAAATTAACCTGGAAGTTTCATATGACAAATACCCGTGATGTTGCCTGGGCAGCATCAAAAGCGTTCATTTGGGATGCAGCAAAAATAAATCTGCCGGAAGGTAAAACTGCCTTGGCGCAATCTGCTTATCCTGTAGAAAGTGCAGGAATGGATGCTTGGGGACGGTCAACAGAATATACGAAAGCAACGATAGAACGTTATTCTGAGGAGTGGTTTCCTTTCCCTTACAAAACGGCTACTAATGTGGCAGGAATTGTACATGGAATGGAATATCCCGGATTTGTCTTCTGTAGCTCTAAAAGTTCAGGAAAAGGTTTGTGGAATGTAACTAATCATGAATTTGGGCATACTTGGTTCCCAATGATTGTTGGAAGTAATGAAAGGAAATATGCGTGGATGGATGAAGGCTTTAATACTTTTATTAATGATTTGGCCACTTATTGGTTTAATGGAGGAGAATACAGAGGGAAACAACTTAATCAGGCAAATGCGGCGCGGGTATTTCGAAATGGGATTGATCCTTTGCTTACTATTCCATCGGTTATACAAAGCTATAGCTTGGGGGTTACTGCTTATTATAAACCGGCTATGAGCTTGCATGTTCTACGAGATGTTGTTTTAGGGAAGGAGCGTTTTGATCATGCCTTCAAAGGGTATGTTCATACCTGGGCTTTTAAACATCCGTCGCCCTGGGATTTCTTCCGATATATGGAAAATGCTGCCGGAGAACAATTAGATTGGTTTTGGAGAGAATGGTTCTTTACAAATGATAAATTGGATCAGGGAATTAAATCAGTAAAATATGTGGATGGAGATCCTGCGAAGGGAGCACTCATTACAATAGAAAATTTAGATAAAATGGCCTTGCCTGCAATAATTCAGGTGACCGAGAAAAATGGAAAGGACAGTACTTTTAAGTTACCTGTTGAAATATGGCAAAGAGGTGGGGTCTGGACGTTTAAATATCCGTCAACAGGCAAGTTGAAATCTGTTATTTTGGATCCTGAAAAGAAATTACCTGATGTGAATGTAGAAAACAATGAATGGAAGAAGGTAGAAGAAAAACCGGTACCGCAGGGAGTGACTGCACAGGCTGTAATTGAAAAATATATTCAGGCTATTGGCGGGGCAGATAAAATAAAAAGTATCCATGATATAACAATGTTAGCCTCTTCCAGCGTACAAGGACAGAATATTCAGTTTAAACGTACTTATCTTCCTCCTGATTGTTTTAAAATGGTAGTTTCTTTACCGGATATGAATGATAAGGAGGTTTCCAAAATTGTTGTGAATGGAGATCAGGTTTCTGTTGAACAAATGGGACGTTCGGTTCCTGTTAATGAGCAGATGAAAAAACAGTTGAAAGCCAATACAAGAATGTTTTCTGCTTTGCAATATTTAAATGGAGATGCTCAGATGACAGTGGAAGCCGTTGTTCCTGTAAATGGAGAAGATACCTACGAAGTGGTTATTACAAAAGAGAATGGACATAAGGTTACCTCCTACTTTGCTGTAAATTCCGGACTTAAGTTAAAGGAAGTAGAGAAGGGCAGTGCGGAAGGTTTAAGCGGAAAGTCGGTGAAAAGAGTTTCTACCTATAGTGATTATAAAACCGTAGATGGAATTAAATTCCCTTATCAAATTGGTAGTAATTCAGGTGGGATGAATATGATAATGCAAGTAGATGACATCAAAATAGACAGCGGATTATCTAAAGATGATTTCTAATTATTAAAGCACATAAAATGGAATGAAGCCTCTGTTTATTCAGGGGCTTTATTGTTTATTATAAATTTTTGAATTTTCGTCTTGTTTCAATCTTTTCCAATTGTCGCTCTATGATAAGATCCGTTATTATTTCACCTGCTGTTCTTGTCTCAGGTTTTGCATGCAATGCAGAATGAAGTTTTTCTTCCGACACATCAATGCGATAGAGGATAGAGATAAGCTTCTGAAAGTCTTCACGTATGAGTTGATTCAGATAAGCTGACAGCCGCTTTTTTAAGGAATTATAGTCAGGATACTTGTTCTCTTTGTTGAAAGAAATATCAAATAGAGCATAGCTCCATTGCATGACTTCTAATTTATCTGTATCTTTATTCATTGCGGTAAATATAGGATTTTAAAAGTGAGATCATGGACAAAGACGAATTTAAAAGAAGAATAAGCGTTTTGCATGGTGATATCACAAAATGTAGCGTAGATGTTATCGTCAATGCTGCGAATACTACTTTGTTAGGTGGAGGTGGTGTTGATGGTGCGATTCATCGTGCTGCAGGCAGTCAACTTTTGGAAGCTTGTAAAAAGTTGGATGGTTGTCAAACAGGAGAAGCAAAGATGACAAAAGGATATCGATTGCCTGCGAAATTTATCATTCATACGGTGGGTCCTGTATGGCATGGAGGCACCAATAATGAAGCGCAGCTTTTGGCAGACTGTTATAGAAACAGCCTGGTATTAGCTGAAGAAAGAGGATTGGAAACTATTGCTTTTCCGGCGATTAGTACGGGGGTATATGGCTATCCGTTTGACAAAGCCAGTGCCATAGCTTTGCGTACAGTTATGGATTTTCTGCACTTGCATGAATTACCACATAAGGCACTTTTTGTTTTATTCGATGAGCATAAAAGGAAAAGCTTTAGCCAATTGTGTGAAAGCTTTAGTTAAATAATTGTTTTAATTATTTTAGCAGGAACGCCACCCACTACAGTGTTTTTAGGGGCGTTACTATGAACGACCGCTCCGGCAGCTACAATAGCATTCTCCCCTACAGTTACGCCGGGTAAAATGGTTGCATTGGCGCCAATCCATGCATTTTTTTTGATGACGATGGGATCGGTATGTAGTGCCCTGCGATCTTCCGGTTCTATAAGGTGATTCTTGGTGACTAAATTGACTCTTGGTCCGATGAAAGCCCCATCTTCTATGGTAATACCCCCCATATCGATAAAAGAACAGGCATGATTGATAAATACATTTTTACCAATATTGATAAATTTGCCAAAATTAGTATGGAACGGCGTCATGATTGTCGTACTTTTGTCTATTTCCTGACCGATAATTTCACCCAAATAGGTTCTGATTTCATCTGTAGTGGTGGCATTATTGAGCTTTTGAGACAACCGTAGTGTTCTGTTGATAGTTTCTCTAATTTCTGCAAATCCTTCATCTTCCTCTCGGATGACTTCTCCTGATTTTAGTCTTTCTAGAATGGTGCTCATGATTTTTATTTTTTAGTAAATATAAGGATTCTTTTTTAATATAGGTGCTAATGTATTCTTTTTCAGTATATAAAAATCAGACAAAATGATATAGGAATGTTCTGTTTTGATATTTTTTAATTAGATTGTGTGTTTTATTATTTGAAGTCTAAACTTTATTTCTATGAGTAGAGGTTTTGTAAAAGAAGGTGATCAGGAAGAAATTCCGGTAATTCCTCCACGTGCATCATTGCCACCAGGAGTAATGAATTATGTTACACCAAATGGACATCAGGAATTGCTTCAGGAAAAAGAAGATTTGGAAAAAGAGAAACGGAATTTATCGGATAAAAATGAAAGAGAACGTCGCCAGGATAAAATGTTTATTGATGGAAAAATTAAGCTTCTGAATCAACGTATTAATTCGGCGCGTATTATTTCATTAGAAGGTCAGGAGAGTGATGAGGTAAGATTTGGCGCAACGGTAAAATTTAATAATGGTAAAAAAGAATTACAATTTCAGATTGTTGGAGTGGATGAAGCCAATATAAAGAAACGTAAAATTGCCTTTACGGCGCCAATTGCTAAAGCACTGATCGGAAAAAAAATTGGGGAAGTAACCGAGTTTAAACGAGGATTACACGTACAAAAATTGAAAGTATTGGAGATTAATTATGAATAGCTACCCTATGGCATTAACAAACATCCGTCTCCGTAACTCAAAAATCTAAAATTGTTTTTTAGGGCATAGGCGTATACCTTTTTCCAGTCTTCTCCAATAAAGGCAGATACTAAAAGTAACAAGGTGGATTTGGGCTGGTGGAAATTAGTTATTAAGCCATTTACTATTTTATATTCATAGCCGGGGGCAATAATGATTCCGGTTTCAATCATCAGATAATGTTGCTTCCGCTTTGTTATCCACTGTAACAGGGCAGCAATTGCTTCTCTGGGAGAATGGGTTTTCTGTTTTTCGTAAACTTCCCACTGTGTGATTTTGAGATTTTTTTCAGTAATATTCTTGTGGTTAAGAATTTTATTTCCCATCCAATAAATACTCTCTAATGTTCTGGTCGCTGTAGTGCCTACACTGATGATACGCTGATTTGTTTTTTCTAATAAATTTTCGAGGAAGTTTGTAGAAATATTCATCCACTCAGAATGCATAATATGCCCTTCCATGGTTTCTGCTTTTACCGGTTTAAAAGTACCTGCTCCTACATGTAAAGTGGTAAATAAAGTAGAAATATTTTTTGATTTAAATGCCTGCATGAGTTCTTCTGTAAAATGCAGACCTGCGGTTGGTGCAGCTACAGATCCTTTGTGTGAAGCATATACTGTTTGGTAAGTCTCTTCATCCTGTTTCTCAGCTGCTCGTTTGATATAAGGTGGGAGAGGGGTATTGCCTGCTGCCGGCAATATTTCACCAAATGATAGGTTGGCCGGTCTCCAGGAGAGTTTGACAACATAAGCATCGGATAACTGTTCTATTTTTTCGGCTGTTAGTGTTACTTTTTGATTGTTAACCGCTATCGTTTTCTTTAATTCTTTCTCTTTCCATTTTCCTGCTTTTCCAATCATACATTTCCATAACACCGAACCTGTTTTCTGAAAATGTGTAGGGTAATCAATGAATTCGCCATAGGGCTCCAGGCAAAAAACTTCGATGAGCGCGCCTGTTTTTCTATGAAAATGAATTCGAGATTTGATGACTTTGGTGTCATTAAAAATCAGCGTGTCTTCCGAAGATAAATGTGTGTCAAGTCTTCTGTAAATATCTTCAGAGATATTACGCTTGTCGTAAATTAAAAGTTTAGCACTATCTCTAGGATCTGCCGGATAAGAAGCAATTCTTTCATTCGGTAAATTGTAAGAGAACTCATTTATTGATAAGTCTTTTGGATGCATACTGCAAAGGTCGGATATTATCCTTGTTTTTTACTACGTAAACCGGAAACTAATAATGTTACGCCAACGCCAAAAATAATTCCATTCCCAAAATAGTGCCATTGCGTGCTAATGTCTAATGTAGAGCCAAAGCCTCCTATAGCCATACAGGCAATGCCAATGATAATATTTTTCCTTTTTTTCATACCATTCTTTTAAAGGTAAAAGTACAACCTTGTTTGCTATTTATACCACTTCAACTTTAAATTTACATAAATTGCCATCAATCACTTTTTGAAAGTTTTCGGCTTTTGTTGTTGTCTGTCTATTGCTAAATGATTCTGTATAAGCTGATAGGTTTTATATATTTTTGTGTTTTGTATAAAATAAATAAGAAATTTACTGATATATTTTTCATTTGTCGGGATAATAAAAGATATGTGATTATTTACTAGAAAGCCGCTTGGAGCTTTACTGGAAGAGTCTTCAGAAAGTAAAAAAGGACTCAAAAAGGCGTTAAGTGCGCGTTCATTGATTGCATTAGGCGTTGGTGCATTAGTAGGAGCTGGCTTGTTTTCTTTAACGGGAATTGCAGCAGCAGATTATGCGGGACCGGGTATTATGATTTCATTTGTTATTGCCGGTGTGGGGTGTGCCTTTGCTGGGATGTGTTATGCTGAATTTGCTTCTATGATCCCTGTTGCAGGTAGTGCTTATACCTATTCGTATGCTACCATGGGAGAATATGTGGCCTGGATTATTGGCTGGGATTTGGTGTTGGAATATGCACTGGGTGCGGCGACGGTTGCTTCCAGCTGGTCGGGATATCTGAATGAATTGTTTCAATCTTTAGGAGTTTCTCTTCCTCCTGCATTGATGATGTCCCCTTTTGATGTGGCTCATTTAGCAGATGGACCTGTTGTTCATGGAATGATGAACCTGCCTGCTGTTTTTATTGTGGTGGTGATGTCGTTGGTCTTAATTCGGGGAATTAGTGAATCATCTTGGGTAAATAGTATCATTGTGGTCTTGAAGATTGCGATTGTGATTGCTTTTATTATCATTGGGATACAATATATTCGACCTGAAAATTTGCAGCCTTTGATTCCTGAAAATACCGGACAGTTTGGACATTTTGGTTGGTCGGGTGTTA
This sequence comes from uncultured Chitinophagaceae bacterium, assembly GCA_964558275.1. Classification (GTDB taxonomy): domain Bacteria; phylum Bacteroidota; class Bacteroidia; order Chitinophagales; family Chitinophagaceae; genus FW021-bin31. Next base: position 720 of record CAZLDH010000082.1, on the reverse strand, counting down.
TTCGGGCAGCGGCGGTTGTCTTTTTTGCTTATATGGGCTTTGATGCCTTATCCACTGCCGCGCAAGAAACGAAAAATCCGAAGCGGGATATGCCCCGAGGTATTTTGGGTACTTTGCTTATTTGTACGGTTATATTTATCATATTTTCTTATGTAATGGTAGGTGTGGCGGATTATCATTTGTTTAATTCAGACGGAGGGAGTGATTTGGCTCCTGTGGCTATTGCAGTGAAACAGATGGGACCTGTTGGCGCAAATGGATTGGTGAGTCCTGCTTATCCCTGGCTGAATACAGCCATCATTATTGCCATTCTTTTGGGCTATTCTTCTGTGGTTTTGGTAGCACTTTTAGGGCAAAGTAGGATTTTTTATTCCATGAGTAAGGATGGCTTATTGCCTCCGGTTTTTTCTAAAATTCATCCGAAACATCGAACCCCATATTTATCTAATGTGTTATTTATGATTTTTGTAAGCCTGACTGCGGCTTTTGTTCCGGGAAGAGTGATAGGGGAAATGGTAAGTATTGGTACTTTATTGGCATTTACTCTGGTATGTATCGGAATACTTATTATGCGCAAAAAGATGAAAGATGCACCGCGTGGATTTAAAGTGCCTTTTGTTCCTGTGGTACCTATTTTGGGCGTGCTAACCTGTTTGTTGATGATGGTATTTTTGCCTTTTGATACCTGGATTCGGTTGATTGTGTGGATGCTGTTAGGAT
>CAZLDH010000081.1:0-12964 GCA_964558275.1 uncultured Chitinophagaceae bacterium | reverse complement strand
AATGTCTTCAGTTAATAACTTATTGGCATTTCGAGAGCCTCAATGCCCGATAATTCAGTCGTTGAGGTTCTCGAAACGACTATGGCGGTTAAATATTTCTTAACTAAACAACATTGATTCATCATTAATCATTCCCGCCTACCGGCGGGCAGGCATCATTCATCATTAAACTGTCGGTTCCCATCCTTTCTGATAATCCCTTTTCCAGTATTTATTGGCTTCTTCATTATCTAAAATATGTCCATTTTCGGGATTTGTTTTAAATGAAATATTTCCGGAACGAACAGCGATGTTTCCCAACAGCACCAACAAGGTGCTTTTATACCCTTTTTCTATTTCAGCATTCAATGGTGCATCATGACGAATCCCATCAAAGAAATTCTGAATATGACGTCCGTCTAATGTTTGAGCAGGATCTACTGTACTTCCTGAAGCCACTCTTTTAGATGTATTTTTAACTTCTTTTAAAAGTTTATTATCTAAGTCATATATTTTATAGGCATTCCATCCATTTAAAACCAGAGTTCCTTTCTCTCCATAGAATGCAGCGCCTACCCCTGAACCTTCAACATTTCGTCCATTGCAACTGCGGCTTTCAAATTCCATCATTGTGTTATTAGGAAATTGATAGGTCATTACTTGTGTATCGGGAGTCTGCCAGTCATCATTATAGCGATATCTTCCTCCGGAAGATTGCACATTAGTCGGATAATTACACTTCATCCCCCTTCGCATTAGATCTACGAAATGGGTGGCATTATTCCCGGCTTCTCCGGTACCCCAATTCCAGAACCAATGCCAGTTGTAAGGCTGAATATTGTCACGATAAGGTTCACGAGGAGCAGGTCCCTGCCACAAATCATAATTAAAGCCTTTTGGCACAGCCACCCATTTACCATGACCAATAGAAGCGCGATTATTGGTGTACCAGCCTTTGGCATAATAAACCCGACCTATCACTCCATCATGAATTGATTTCAATGCCTTCTGCACATTAGGCCAGGAGGGTCTTTGTGTTCCAAGTTGCACTTGTCTGTTGTATTTTCGAGCTGCCGAAACCATCATTTCCCCCTCCCAGGGGTTGTGTGAACATGGTTTTTCTACATATACATGTTTACCGGCTTTACAAGCCAAAATAGTTGCTGGAGCATGCCAATGATCCGGTGTAGCAATCACCATGGCATCCATCTCTTTCAATTCCAAGGCTTTTCGAAAATCTCCTATGGCTTTCGGTTTAGATCCCTGAATCTCATTGACCTTATCTATACATTTATTCATGTAGCCTTTATCTACATCACTGATGGAAATAACTTCACAGTTTTTTTGATGTGCATAATTTTTCGCCAAGGCAAGACCGCGTGCATGTACACCCATCACACCTACTTTTATACGGTCATTAGCACCTACAATATTGGCGTAGCTTTTAGGACTAAAGCCGGGAAGAATCCCGCCAATTGAAACTGCTGCTGTTGCTGTTGCAGCTTTTTTGATAAAATCTCTTCTCGTATCTTGCATAATTGTTATATTGTTAGATTGTTGAATGCCCGCCCGTACCGAACGGTACGTTCGGGCGGGGTTAAATTGTTGTGGGTTGTGAGTTATGATTTATACCTACCCATCCGCAGCGATAACAAGGGTGGGAGTTGTGTTTTTTTATTTCCGACATTAAAGTTCCAAATTCCATATAATTCCAAGTTTAAGACACTTCTTACTGAATACCTGCCGGCCGGCAGGCTGCCTACTGCTTACTGCCTACTGCTTACTGACTACTGATTACCAAATACTGATTACTGCCTACCGCCTGTCAGGTTGAGCCTGCCTGAGTTGCCACTTCGGCAGACAGGCCTGTCGAAACCTAAATCAATTCCTTCATCTTTTCATGTGCTTGGTGTCTTCCTCGTTTCAAAATTTCTTCCAAACTTACTCTTCCTCCACCTGTTAATCGACTTTCGTCTGCTGCAGACATAAAAGCATACAATTCAGTAGTTTCCTCAGCTGATACCGGAGACACTCCCGAATCAAAGAATTTAATAATTTCTTTCAATAAAGGGTTATATCCATCATAAGGCCCCAAAACCGCATCTCCTTTTTCTCCATAGGCTGTTCCGCCATAGGTATGCTTACCTAAACGCGTACCTCTAAAAGTACCAATTCTACCATCATCCCAAGTACCTACTGCCACATCTGTATTTTCTGTATGAACACGTATAACTTCCTTACAACCTACTCCCATAACCGTATAAAGAATAGAAACACCATGAATACCATACCAATAAAAGTCTGGATGATTCTTTTGCAAAGTACATGGGCTATAAGCATCAGCACCAAGCACTTTTCCTATTTTCCCGTTTGCCACCTCTTGTGCGGTGGACATAAATCGTAGGGAGGATGAGGTGAATACCGGTACTTTATAGTGCTCAGACAGTTTAAAAATAGTCATTGTATCTACTAAAGAAGCAGCAATCGGCTTATCTATAAACAACGTTTTACCCGCTTTCATTACAGGAATAGCTTGCTCCAGATGACGACGTCCGTCATTGGTTTCCAAAAGCACCACATCCACTTTTTCAAGAAGATCATCAATGCTTTTAACAATCTCTACTCCCATCTTTTTAACTTTATCTATGTAACCGGGAATGCGGGAATAAGAAGATTCTATTGTTAAACTTCCCTTCGGATATGCAGCTACTACCCTATATCCATTACCAAAAACAGGCTTTTTTTGATTCAACTCTTTCGTAAAAGCAACAGCATGGGAAGTATCTAATCCTATAATCCCCACTCTTTTTCCTTTCTGAACTTCTTTTGCTCCTCCAAGAACTGAAAAAGGATGAGTAACCAACCCTAAACCCATTCCCGCCAACGCAGTATTTTTTATAAATTTCCTTCGGTTGTAATGATCATTTATCATAGATAGTTTTAATTGTTGGGTTTGAATAAAATATTGTGTACGTACACAAAGATATAATAAAGAAATTAAAAAACCAAAAAAATCATCTTTTAGATGAGTATCTTAAAGAAAAACAAACAGACCAATCGGACTAAAACTTCAATTGGTCTGTTTATTTGTATGCTTTTATACACCCTGGACTCTTCCGTTATTCTTCCAGAATAGTAAATGCTGCACCTGATGCAAAATCTCGTCCGTGTTGTTCACTCAAGGCTTTAAAACGGAAGTACCTTGCTTCTACAGGCTCATCGAAAAGGACTTTCTTTTTAGATTTACTATTTTCAAAAGTACCTCTTTCTATAACCGTTGTCCAGTTTTCGGCATCATCGCTAACCAAGATACTGTATTCCTTAATATCTCCATTAGATCCTCTTTGACGCGGTAAATAAGTAAAACCTTTAACGATTCTTTCTTCCCCCATGTCAAAATCTACCCAATGCGGATAAGTAGCTACTGCTTTAGAATATCCGGTATGCCAAATCGAGGACAAATCTCCATCAATAAAATGCTTAGCATCTCCTGCACCCGGTTCTGCGCTGCTAGCGTTCATAATAATCACGGGGATACCTTCAATTTCTGCAAAATCTGAAGAGGATTTAATCTTGGGATCATTCTCGTACCATGCCGTAACCGAACCACCATCCCGAAGATTGATTTTCTCAAAATGGTAGGTCTTCACTTCTCCATCATTAACTTGATACTTAATGATTCCCGGATTTACCGCATGAATACTTACATTTCCTGCTCTATCTCTGGTAATAGACAAAGGTGTTTTCCCGGAAGGATTCACATTGGCTACTTCAGTCATTTGATTCGCAGTTACCGGTCGAATGATAAATCCAAAATTAGTAGGCTCGGCTTTCACCCGATCTTCTTTCAAAGGCGGACCTTGTCCACAACTGTTTCCACCTAATCCGGTTACTGCTGCATCAAGTTGCAAATACGTATCTCCCGGTTCAGGCAACTGATAGGGATGCGGTGCAAGGATTAGATCCATAGCCGAATACGGCAAGGCCGAAATCGCCATCTCCTGTTTAGTAGAAATAAATACAGCTCCATTTCCCAAATCATTGGTTAAAGCTGTCCAGCGTACATCTTCTCTATTCCCCATATCCTGAGGTTTAGGGAAGTTTACAAACTGTTCTGCCACCGTACTTTCATAACGCTGAATGAAAGACCCTGTTTTTCTGTCTGCATAGTTGTCATGAGGACCACGGCCATAATAGGTATAATGACTCAGGTTTTCCGGTATATTCATCACGTATCCCAATCCGGCCAACGTAACATTGGGCTTATTAGATGAAATACTGGAACGCAATTCCACGGATCCGTCCGGATAAACCGTCCAAATCTGCTGCGTCACAAATTTGAAATCCGAAGGACCAAACTTTTGATCCGTCAGCTCTACAACAGAATTTCTACCGCTGATCGTTCCGCCTAAGATTCTCGCTGCATTAAGAGCCTGAGAAATCACAGTAAATAATACGGAAATAGTTCCATCATCATTTTGGATAAACTGACTGGATTTAGCAGTATGATCTAAGTTGTGCAAACCATTGGCAAACCATTGCTGATAAGCCCAATTATCATTATTCGTAAAGGCACGGAAAGCATTTATTCTAGGTCCTCTACCATCTGAAATAATCATTTCATTTCCATACTCCAAACTATAAATTGTTCCATGTTCGGTATCAAATTTCACCGTAAAATTATCCCCATTAATGATTTGGATATCTTGATCGGTAGCATGATAAACCAAAGGTTCATAATCTGCAGCATCAATCACTTCGGAAAGATACGGTTTTTCAGTTGCTGTTTTTACCAAAAATTGCTCTTCTCCCTGTACATATCCCTTATCTGCCCATGGACGTGCCTGTGCTAATTTAAATTTGATATTTACAAAATACTCGGCTTCAGGATCTAAACTTTCATAGTCATAAGGAATTTGAATAACCTTTTTCTCTCTCGGATTAATATCCACATTCTCAATTAGTCCGGATTGAACAGGTTCACCGTTTCTTAAAAGTGTCCATCCGATGTTATAACCGGATAAATCCTTAAAATAGAATTTATTAAAGACTTCAAATTTTCCCTCTTGTACATCTACGCTTTCTGCGACCACACTTTGATACACCTTTTTCACTTCATAATATTGAGGTTTAGGCTCATAATTAGCAAACAGTAATCCATTCATCACAAACTGACCGCTATTAGGCTTATCTCCGAAGTCTCCACCATAAGCCAGATAACGCGTTCCGCTGCTGTCATAGTTATACATGGACTGGTCTATCCAATCCCAGATAGCCGCACCAAAGAGGAAGTTAGAAGATTCTATAGCCTCCCAATATTCTGCTAAATCACCACTTGCATTTCCCATGGAATGAGCATACTCACAGATATAAAAGGGATATTTCACATTATAATCACCGGAAACTACGCCTCTCACCCATGCGACAGAAGGATACATATTCGATCCTACATCTGCATCATCATTATTTCTTTCATAATGAACAGGACGGGTCGTATCTACCTTTTTTACGGCATTATAAGCTGCAAGAAAGTTTTTCCCCGGGCCTGCTTCATTACCAAGCGACCACATTACGATAGCCGGAGAATTGTAGGTAGCATGTACCATTTGCATCACACGTGCTACATGTGCAGGACGGAATTCAACCGGATGAGATAAAGAAGCTGCTCCATAATAATATTCATGCGATTCTAGATTGGCTTCATCTACCAGATAAATTCCATATTTTTCACAGAGATAATACCAATAAGGATCATCCGGATAATGCGCATTTCTGACGTGATTAATATTCGCTCTTTTCAACAGCCCCATTTCTTTTCGCATCATAGAACGCGTAATTGCCTTCCCCACCTCAGGATTGGTCTCATGCCGATTCACTCCACGAAGACGAACCGTTTCTCCATTCACATAAAAATATCTTCCGGCCAAGCCATATTCATCTTCTTCTGCCGGTGTATATTTAATTTCTACTTCTCTGAATCCGGTATAAACGGGTACAATTTCTACTGTTTTTCCTTTTTTATCTTTTAATTTAGCAATTAAAATGTAACGATAGGGCTTTCCTGCAGACCATTTATAAGGGTTATCCATCTGAATAACAGCTTGTGAAGCACCTAACATTTCCCCTTCTTTAAGGGGAGCAACCGTAGCAGTCGCACCAACATTTTTTACTAAGCTATTTTCATCAGAATATAATTCATTTCTATAAAGAGCATACTCTAAAGTATATCCTTTCGCCTTCTTTTCACTAAGATTACGAATATCCGCATCAATGGTTAACGACCCGCTTTCATAATCTTTTCCTAAGTGAGGAGTCACTCTCAAATCATTGATTTGTACTTTAGGCGTAGAATATAAAGATACGGTTCTGTATATCCCGGGCAAGCGGAACATGTCTTGTGCTTCCAAAAAAGTACCATCGGAAATCCTATATACTTCTACCGCCAAAACGTTTTCTCCATCCTCTTTTAGATACTCGGTAATATTAAAGCGGGCAGCATTACGAGAATTTTTGGAAAACCCCACATAATGTCCGTTTACCCAAATATAAAAGAAACTATAAACACCACCGAAGCGGATAAATACTTCTCTATCTTCCCAATGTTTAGGAACCTCAAAGGTTCTTCTAAAAGATCCTACCTCATTGCGGTATTCATAAGTAGTCCAGTCTTTAGGCGGAGTACGCATCACACCTCCTTTCCAATCTCCTACCTCAACAGAATGTTGAAAAATCACCTGTTGGTTTACATAAATCGGAACCCCATATTTTAAAGTACCGTCTTTCTGAATGCCTTCAATATTCCAACTGGAAGGAACCGGAAGACTATCCCATCCGGAAACATCATACTCCGGTTTATAGAAATCCTCAGGACGCTGATTAGGTCTTTTGGAAAAATGAAAATTCCACATTCCATTTAAGGATTTCCAATATTTAGAATTTTCAGGTAAAACTTTCCTCGCATTTCTAACATGCGCAAAAGGGAAAAAATAGGTTTTGGGTTGCTCCTTGTTGAGTGCCAACTGTTGCGGCGAATTCCATTCATCTCCTTTTGGAGCCTTTACATCTGCATATTTGAAACCCTTTAAAATATGCTGTCCCGTTGCTTTAGAGGCAAAAAACGCACAAAACATGAAACAAATAAATGTACATAGCCATTGTCTCTTCATCATAATCATTAATGCTATAATTTGAAATTAAGATTTAAAAAAGGCGGAATATACAAGATAATAATTAAATCTTACATAATACTTAGATAATAAAATGTATAAATGGCATTTTCTTCAAAAAAACGAATACTTAAAATGCGCATCATAAATCATAACTATTATCAATAAATACTTATATTCGTATTCTACCATAAATATATAAAATGAATAAAAATACCCATCAATCCACCTGGCAATCAATCCCCGAAGATATAAATACTAGTGAACCGAGATTAGTAGAACCATTTTCTCTATTCTCTACTTATGATATTGAATTATTCCAATCGGGGAAACATTTTAGATTATATGAAAAAATGGGGGCGCATAAATTAAATTACAACGGGTTATCGGGTATATATTTTGCAGTATGGGCGCCTCATGCCAATGCACTTTCTGTGATTGGAGATTTTAATAAATGGAATCACGGACAACATTCACTTTTTCCCAGATGGGATCATTCCGGTATATGGGAAGGATTTATACCTCATTTAGCTAACCATAACCTTTATAAATATGCCATTGAGACAAAATCCGGCGAAAGAATAGAAAAAGCAGACCCTTTTGCCAATTATTGTGAGTTAAAGCCTAAAACTGCAAGTATAACTTATGATTTAAAGTACAAATGGACCGATGGCAACTGGATGAGATGGAGAAAAAATAAAAACGCTTTAAATGCTCCTTTTTCGGTATATGAATTACATTTAGGGTCATGGAAACGTCCGGATCCGAATAATGAAGACAGCTATTATACTTATGAAGAAATTGGCAAACAACTGATACCCTATGTGCAGGAATTAGGTTTTACGCACATCGAACTGATGCCGGTTATGGAACACCCATTCGACGGCTCCTGGGGCTATCAACAAACCGGTTACTTTGCTGCGACTTCACGCTATGGCAGCCCGCAAGAATTGATGAAAATGGTACAGGATTTTCATAAAGCAGGTATTGGGGTTATACTTGACTGGGTACCCTCTCATTTCCCCGGAGACGCCCACGGTTTACATAAATTCGACGGTTCTTACGTTTATGAAAGTGAAGATCCCAGAAGAGGTTTTCAACCCGATTGGAAAAGCTATGTCTTTAATTATGAACGGGGAGAAGTCCGTTCTTTTCTCAACAGCAGTGCATTTTTCTGGCTCGATAAATTCCACGTTGACGGATTGAGAGTGGATGGAATCACCTCCTTCTTGTATCGAAATTTTTCCAGAGAAGACGGAGAATGGGAACCTAACAAGCACGGTGGAAATGAAAACCTGGAAGCCATCGATTTTTTACAGGAATTCAACAAAATGATTTACCGGGAATATCCTGATGTGCAAACCATAGCCGAGGAATCTACCGACTTTAAAGGCGTATCCAGACCAGTTTATACCGGAGGGTTGGGTTTTGGCATGAAATGGATGATGGGGTGGATGCATGACACACTCAAATATTTTCATAAAGATGCCTATTTCAGACAATGGCATCAAGATCAGATTACATTCAGCTTGGTATATGCTTTTAATGAAAATTTCATGCTCCCGCTTTCTCATGATGAAGTAGTACATGGAAAATCCCCTTTAATTTATAAAATGTCCGGCGATGAATGGCAAAAATTTGCAAATCTTAGGACATTATACACTTACATGTTTACACATCCGGGAAGCAAACTACTTTTTATGGGAGGAGAATTTGCACAAACCAGTGAATGGAATTATCAGACTCAACTAGACTGGCACTTATTACAATACCCGCCGCATCAAGGGATTAAAAAACTTGTTCAAGACCTGAATAAACTCTATAGAACCTGCCCTGCACTCTATGAAAAACAATTTGATCCAGAAGGTTTCGAATGGATAGATACCTCAGACTATCAGAGGTCAATTCTTGTTTATAAACGCATGGGAAAAAGAAAAAGAGATGATTTACTGATAATATTAAACATGACCACCGAACCAAGAAAAGATTACTTCATTGGGTTATCTGAAAAGGCAAACTGGAAAGAAATTTTCAATAGTGATGCCCACAAATATGGCGGAAGTAATATTATAAACGACAAAAGACTTCGATCAAGCCAAACAACACATAATGGGAAACCTTATTCCATAAAAGCATTTCTGCCTCCTTTAGGGGCAATTGTTTTAAAAAGAAGCCATGGCAAAACATAACGAAACCGGGAAAATAGGAGAAAAAATAGCTGCTAAATTCTTGCGAAACAAAGCGTATAAAATTTTAGATACTAACCGTAGGATTGAACGGTGGGAAATAGATATTATTGCGCAAGACAAAAAAGAACGAGTTTTTGTGGAAGTAAAAACAAGATTTAGCGAAGACTATGGTGCACCCGAGGAGGCCATTACGCTACAAAAACAAAAATACCTGATTACAGCTGCCAACCTCTATGTGCTTCAGGAAGATTATGAAGGTCCCCTTCGATTTGATGTGATAACAGTATCATTAAAAAAAGGAGAAAATGCAGATATTCATCATATAGAAGATGCTTTTTACTAAAAAAATAGAGAATGAATAAAAATAAAGCATACATGGACTATTGCCTGAGACTTGCACAAAAAGCAAAGGCAGAAGGCGAAAGCCCGGTAGGTAGTATCATTGTCAAAGAAAATCATATCATAGGTACCGGATATGAAAAAAGCAGACAGCTTAATGACATCACCCGTCATGCAGAAATCGTAGCCATTTTAGCCGCCTTAAAGAACACAAATAACTTAGCCGGATCCACTTTATACTCTAATGTAGAGCCGTGCTTACTTTGCTCTTACGCCATCAGACATTATCAAATAAAGGCTGTCGTTTTCCTCAAACATTGCGGCGAATTGGGCGGCACCAGAAAACCTTACAATATCTTAACCATAGATCATATAGAATCATGGGGACCTCCTCCTAAAATAACTATCTTTAATAAATAGACTCGTTTATCTTAATTTATTTTACATTCACCTGACAATAACTCTCCTCTTTATCAATTCGTCATTCGGGAGATGCCCTGCAGGGATTCATTCATTACCTTTCTTTAAGTTGTATATCAAATAGATAGTAGAAAAGTAAATAAAGAAATATACTTCTTTTAGACTTCTTAAACTTTTAAAAATTGTACCTTTGTAGATAGAAAAAAAATCAAAAAATATGGCTCGTTCAAAAAATAATAAAGCGAGGTTAGCATTTGATAGAAATAAAGATGAGTTAAAATTACTAACCCAACTCAGAAAAAGAGTACGTACAAGAGTAAGCCAAATACCTGAAGACAGAGACAAATATTTACGTTTGAAAGCTTTTCTTCTTCCTATTATATACTTCGGATGTTATTTGATTGCTATATTTAATGGCAATAAACCTTGGTTATACTCCGGGCTATTTATAATCATGGGTCTCACCTTAGTACTCATTTATTTAAACCTCATTCACGAAGCAGCACATAATAATATTTTCAAAAAGAAAAAGAAATATAATAAATGGGTGTTGTTTATATTCAATTTGGTTGGAGCCAACAGTTATATTTGGCAAAAAAGACATATTGAAAGTCATCACACCTACCCTAATGTGGACGGCTGGGATACGGATATTGACCAAAGTGGTCCTATCAAAATTATTCCCGATGACAAAGAAGCCGAAGGGATGCAAAAGTATCAGGATCGATTTATTTTTGTGATGTATCCTTTTTACTTGTTTAATTGGATGCTGGTAAGAGATTTCAGGGATTTCTTTTCAAAAAAGAGAATAATTTACAGAGTTCATGGTCCTATTCCAAAGGCAGAAAAAGTGAAGTTAATCATCTATAAACTCTTTTATTTATTTTATCAGGTAGTACTGCCCATCGCTTTTTTACATGTATCTGTCGGTCTGGCCATAGGTGCTTGGATTTTACAAATCATGGTAGCCAGCGTGTTTGCCCTTTTTGTATTGTTGCCTTTGCACCCCCTGCCGGATAATGCCTTTCCACATCCTAACGAAAACAATGAACTCCCTTTCAGCTGGTTGCGGCATCAATTAGAAGTAACAAATGACCTCTCTAATAATAATTGGTTTGTTCGCAATGTTTTAGGGAACTTCAACTTCCATGTAGTTCATCATCTCTTTCCCAATTACAGTTATTCTTATTATAATGAAATAACTGAGGAAATAGAAGCTTTTGCACGTGAAAATGATTTACCCTATAAAAGAATTCCATTAGGTAAAGCCCTGAAAAGACACTATCTTTTATTGAAAGCCAATGCAAACAACAAGGCATTAAATCATGTCTTTGAAGAACTAGATTCCTAAAAGTAACTAAAGCTTCTGAGATATTATAAAGCCCAATAATTAAAATAGTTATAATTGATAAAACGCAGAAGGCGAAATACTTTTTGTCATTTATCAAGCAGAAGACTGAATATACGCAGGCATTAAGAATATATAATATTTATGATATCATTGTTCCCGAAAAATTATCCAAAATAAATGGAATGTAAAGTTTGATTTCGGAGAGACCAAAGATTTGTAAAACTGTTCATACTTTTTTTGTCCAATACTACTATTCCATCCGATAACGATTGCGTAAATAAATTTGAAGATAGAGTATATAAATGAGATATTTGTTTCTCATTCTTCAAATAATAATATCAAAAAACGTAGTATGGACAAATCAAAAAGCGATACAACGATACCCTATATTTTTAATAATGATTTCCTTTTACAGAATAATATGGCAAAAAAATTATACCATGATTATGCAGAAGGAATGCCTATAATTGACTATCGCTGCCACCTGCCGGTACAACAAATTGCGGACAATTACCAATTCAAAAACCTGACAGACATTTGGTTAAGAGGTGATCATTATAAGTGGCGTGCAATGCGAACGCTAGGCGTAGAGGAAGATTATATTACGGGAAAGGCAACAGACGAAGAAAAATTTTTAAAATGGGCTGAAGAGGTTCCCAAAACCCTGAGAAATCCATTATTCCATTGGACACATATGGAACTAAAAAATCCGTTTGGCATTAAAGAATATCTTAACAAAGAGAATGGAAAGCACGTTTATGACCATTGCAACGATTTATTACAAACTCCGGATTTTTCAGCACAGGGATTATTAAAACATTTCAATGTAACCACCGTTTGTACAACGGATGACCCATGTGACCGTTTAGACCATCATGATCGCATAAGTTCAGGGAATGCTCCTGCAGCAGTACGTCCGGCCTTCCGTCCTGACAGTGTGCTTAAAATAAATACCGGAGATACTTTTAGATTATATATTAAAAGACTTTCAGAAGTCAGTAATATTGAAATAAAAGACTATGCCTCACTGATAGAAGCATTGGTCAATAGAATTTCATATTTTCATGCTAAAGGAGCAAGATTAGCTGACCACGGACTGGATTATATTCCTATATTTAATAGCAATGGACAAAAAGAGGTAGAACAAACACTACAAAAAGTTTTAAATGGAGATGATAATCTTTCATTAAAAGAAATAGAAAATTATACCGGATTAATACTCTATGAATTATGTAAAAGCTATAACAAATTCGGTTGGGTGCAGCAATTTCATCTTGGAGCATTGCGAAATGTGAATAACGGTAAATTAGCAAAATTCGGTCCGGATACAGGCTTTGATTCTATTGGCGATTATAGACAGGCTCCCGGATTAGCCCATATTTTAGATTTACTAGAACAAAATAATGCTTTAGCGCAAACAATCCTCTATAATCTTAACCCCGCAGACAATGAACTGTTTGCCACTATGCCGGGTAATTTCAATGAAGGTCCGGAAAAAGGGAAAGTGCAATATGGTTCAG
>CAZLDH010000080.1:0-13310 GCA_964558275.1 uncultured Chitinophagaceae bacterium | reverse complement strand
ATATGAAACCGTATTAAACGGCACCATTATACTTATTTTAATCACTTCACTAATATCTTCTTTTATAACTGAAAGTTCAGGACGAAAATTGGCCATTGAAAATAATGAAGTAGCTCCCGACTTCAAAGAAGAGATAGAAAGAATACTCGTTCCTATTTCTAACCCCGATACCATTGCCAAATTAACAGACTTTGCGATTATGTTAAAAGGACAAAAAGCAAAAGAGCCCATCTATTCTCTCACTATCGTAAAAGACAACTCAGAAGCAGAAAATTGGGTTCCCAAAAGCAATAAGATGCAGGAAGACATTGTCAAACACGCTTCTGGATCTGACAATGAGGTTAACTCCATCACACGCGTTGACATAAGTGTAGTAAGTGGCATTACCAGGGCAATGAAAGAAATAGCTGCGACTGATTTAGTCATGGGATGGAGTGCCAAGATTAGCGCTACCGACCGACTCTTCGGTACCAAAGTAGGTTCATTAATAGAAAACTCCTGGAAGAATATTTATATTTGTCATTTCGTACAGCCCATCAATACGACAAAGAGAATGATTATCGTCATTCCCAAACATGCAGAATATGAAATTGGATTCAACCATGTAGCCAAAAAAATTCATAATCTATCTGTAGAAGCCGGCACAAAGGTAGAAGTACATTGTAGTTCGAAGACTTATATTATTTTAGAACGAGAACTGGAGAATATTAAATCTTCCATAAAAATTAAACACTACCCGGCGCTCCAATTGACCGGACTATCTACAATTAATAAACAAATGACAAAGAATGATCTCTTACTCATTCTCAGTGCCCGAAAAAGATCTATTTCTTATGAACCCTACTTAGATAATGTACCCGCCAAACTAAATAAGTATTTCTCTAATCATAATTTTATTCTTATCTATCCCGAACAGAATGCAGTGTATTGGCAAGACGGAGCCATACATCCCGGAGATGTCAACATGGTTCCTATTCAAGAACAATTAGAAAATTTCACCCGACTGAGCAAGGCTGTCAAGAAAATGTTGCATGTAAAAGACAAGAAAAAAAAGGATAAAGAATGAGAGAAATAATACTGCTTAAAGTATCATGAAAAATCAAAAATCGCACATCTCTTTGATTGTGGGCAGACTTCTTGTTTTTATTTACCTGAGGAGGCTAATTGGGGTTAAATTACTTGGATCCCCATTAAACAACAATAGGTTGTTTAGCTCCTTACCCATCTATTTTTTATTAACTATCACCTCTAATTTTTCGGTTATAGGATCATCTTGTGGTCCCTTACCCGTAATTGTTACAACATATCTCCCAGGTTTCATAAATGGATGAGCTATTGAATTATATATTTTTACCGGAGAAGAACCATCTCCAAAATCAATATAAACCGAACCCACCGTATTGTGACTTATTCCTAAGCAGTGGCCACCTTACGGTTACTATAGCCTTTATTCTTAAATGAAATTAATTGTTGTAAATACATGATGTTTAAGCATTTTCTTGCCATTTTCGTTTTTAAAACGAAGTACTTAAACATCTCTTTAAAGTGGCAAGATACAGAAGTTTCCAGTGATGATAGTCTAAGAGAAACTTAGCTGTCATAGTACACGCAATTGCCTATTTTACATCTATCTATTTGGGGTAAATCTCAAACTAAAAATGATGGTTCAGAAAATATTTATCTTATCTAAAAGGTTTTTCGGCATCCCTTCTTTTTTTAATTATGCGATGGCAGATGATATTTTTGAATTACTGAAAAGTTCAAAAACAGGAATTAAACGAAAGCCGACCAAAGGTAAAATTGGCAATTTGTCAGACCAAATACAACTGGAATTGTTTCCTAATTCTTAACTTTTGGGAAACTCCAGAAGTACTTTATTATATATCAATAAATACTTTCATCGCTTTATCCTTCTTCTTTTCAATGTACTCATAGGCCTGTTTGAATTCATCAAATGAAAAATGAGCACTCATCATAGGAGTCAATTTTATTTTATCATTTGAAATTGCTTGCACAGCATCCAAATAATCTTCATGTAAATACATAAGCGACCCCGTTAATTTTAATTCATGTTCTCCCAAATAATACATATTGACAACAGGATTTTTTGCATAAACCCCAATGATAATAATATCTCCTCCTTTTTCTACTTTTTGGACCAATAGATCGAGGGAAGAAGAAACGCCCGCTGCTTCCATCCCTACTTGAAATCCTTCATTTCCAAAAATCTTTAATACTTCCTCACTAAAAGATTGTTCCTGTACGTTGATAGTATATTCAATTCCGCATTGTTTTGCTATATTCAACCTATAATGACTAATATCGGTAATCGCTACTTTTTTTGCGCCACGAATACCGGCATACTGTGCGACCAAATTACCGATGGTACCGGCTCCGGACACTACCACATTTTTCCCTTTCAGAGAACCGGCTCTTCCTGTAGAATGGACGGCTACTGCTACCGGCTCAATCATAGCGCCATGATCCCAAGGCATGGATTCGGGAAAAGGCACCACCCGATCTGCTGAAACTACAAATAATTCCTGAGCTACACCCGGGGCTTGGAAACCTTCCACCTTCAAATTATCACAAATATTATAATCCCCTCTAGTGCACTGATTGCATTCACCACAGACCTGCTGGGGACGGGCAGTAACGCTCATTCCCGGAGTTATATTCTTCACTTTGTCTCCTACTCCTTCTACTACGGCTGCATATTCATGCCCTTGTACCACAGGATAAATAACAGCGGGATGTTCCCCGTGATAGACATGGATATCAGAACCACAGATACCGATACTTTTTATACGCAAAAGTACCTCGTTGTCTCTCAAAGTACCGGGAGGGTTTATATTTTGATATTCTATAACCCCCGGCCTGATTATAACTGCTCGTCTCACAATTTATAAATTTAAATTTCATCCCCGATTAAAATGGCAGATTTACAAATGCTACTACCCATTCTATTATTTATCCAGGGGAATATTTAAAAACCTGGCGGGATAATCTGTTTCAATAATATCAGGTTTTTTAGCTACCTCTTCCAAGTATGCTTCTCGTCGTTTATCCGGATCCGTTATTTTATCCCTGGTAGGTGCCAGGGCAATCATACACATTACACCATGAGAATGAAGTAAATCATAAACCTTTTGTTGTTCCGGGTCCATGGTATAACCAACATAAGCCATAATTCTGTTCCAAGGGATACCAGACTCTTCATACATCTTGTAATCTTTCATATCGGAAATACCAACGCACAGCATCACATTATCATTCCTTTTGTAATAAAATAAGGCTTCCTTCAGACTGCGCACACTTAAAATAATATTAGAGCATCTGAGTTCTTTTAAAAGTTTGGAATACATCTCCCAGGGCACACCTTTATTGTCGAAATTAAAGATAGTCTTCCCCTGCCCCCATTTGAGCATTTCCCGCAGGGTAGGAATTTTATATTGGGTCACATTGCCCTGTCGATCCGTAAGATAGAACTTTTTCAATTCCTCATAGGTATAATCTGAAACAAGCCCTGTTCCATTGGTTGTTCTGTCAATGGATGCGTCATGCATGAGGACAATTATACTGTCTTTAGTAAGCCGGGGATCTATTTCAAAGAAAGAAGGCATTAAGGTTAGTGTCTTTTCACAAGAAGCAATACAATTCTCAGGATATCCGGGCAACATTCCTCCTCTATGGCCACTTATAACGATTGGTCGTTCTGCTTTATAGGTAAAAAACTTTTGAAGCTGCTTCATGTTTTTTACTTTAACCTTATGGAGTTTCTGCGCCTGCACAACACCATTCCCGGCAACAACCATAAAAGCAGCACTAATTGTTAATGCAAAAAGCAATTTGTTTATTTTTCTAAGAATCATATCTGTCAATTTTATTCTATTGGTCAGTTTTAAATGGCCCAACGGGCAACCCTGCTATATTATATAAATTGCCGTCAGCCCAATCCTTAAACAAATAACGGACAGCTACAGGGTTTGCTACCTTATCGCTTTGTAAAACTACTTTTCCTCTTTGTGTAATTTTTGCATCGGCCGGATAGAATACTTTATCTTTTCCCGCCAGTTCAAATCCATTTATCTTTTGATCAAACGAAGTTAATCCACGAGGAGCATCAGAGAAAGAAACAGTCACCTGGTTATCTTTTACCTCCATAGATTGGAAAGAAGGACTTTTATAAGCTACCCCTTTCCAATGATAAGCATCTCCAAGCGCCCAATACAATAACCGCTTTGCAATGGTGGTTTTATCCGGTGGGTGAATCGTATATTTATTCCCTACATCCATACTCACTACCATCCCCGAATGCGGAATTTCTTTCATAGCCTGTGCCTGTGCTTCGCGAACATAAGGAACCGAATCTTTTAGTTTACCACCATATTCATACGGAGCTATCTGTACATAGTAAAAAGGCAACTCACCTCTTCCCCATAAGGCACGCCATCCTTTTACCATGGCAATCATTAAATCTTTATATAAATAAGCATCACGACGATCCCATTCGCCCTGATACCAGATAAAGCCTTTAATTCCATATCCAACAATCGGATTGATCATCCCATTAAACAGACAGGTTGGTTGTTGGGAACTGATTTTTTTTGTGGAATTAGCTGACGGAATTTTTATTTGAGAGAAAGGCTGCAAGCTTTTTTTATCCGTCCACCCTTTTATAGGTGTCCCGCCCCAGGATGCTTGAATGATTCCAACCGGTACCTTTAAAATCTCCTGCATCTTTTTTGCAAACTGAAATCCCACTGCACTAAAAGTACTTGCGTTTTCCGGAGAAGATAATTCCCATGAGCCTTCGCAATCATCTAAAGGGGTGCGAGAAATTTTTCTTTTTACATGAAATAACCGGAGCAAAGAATCATGTGCATGTACCAAAATATCATTAGAATTTAATATCGGTTGATTTACAGCCCCCCTCACCGGCTTGTCCATATTTGATTGTCCTGAACACACCCATACTTCGCCAATTAAAATATTTGCAAGAACAAGGGTATCTCCGTCACTAAAAGTAATCGAATAAGGCCATCCTGCTTTAGGGGTTTGTATTTCTATCTTCCATCTTCCATCAGCATCTGACTGTGCGGTATAATGCTGATTATTCCAGGAAGTTATAACGGACACATTAGCATTAGCAATAGCTTTACCCCAAAGCGGAACCGTGGATTGTTGCTGTAAAACCATATTATCCGAAATAATGGCAGGCAATTTTATCTTGCCTAATGCAATCTGAGATAATAAAAGAAGGAAGATAAAACCTGTTAATTTAATTTTCATAAAATAAATTTTTATGTCTACTAATATAGTGTCATGTCAGATGTACTCTGACGGATGAGATTCCTTCGTCATTGAGGTTGAGGTACGAAACCGAAGCAATCTCTATATTAAATTTTGATCTCGGCATGACACTAGCCAAAACAAGTGTAAATATAACTAAATCCCCTATAGAAATGAACTAAATATTCTCTCTCCTCAATACTTATTTTTTATTAACTATCACCTCTAATTTTTCGGTTATGGGATCATCTTGTGGACCCTTACCCGTAATTGTTACAACATATCTCCCAGGTTTCATAAATGGATGAGCTATTGAATTATATATTTTTACCGGAGAAGAACCATCTCCAAAATCAATATAAACTGAACCTACCGTATTATGAATTCTATTCCAAAACATTACAGATTCTCCAACCTTAACATTGCGGACAGGAGATTGATATATCCAACCCCAGGCAATATTTCTTGCAATTTTTCCATTTTTATTTGGTGACCATACCCTTACTTGCAAAAAATCTCTATCAATATCCCCATCTGTAGTCTCTACTAAAAGTTCCTCCGTGTATAATCCGGGGGCATTATATTTTAATTTTACTTTGGCGTCTTCCACCGTCTTTCCATTATGGAGCACCCACTTATAATCTTTAATCTTTTTTCCGGGTCTTGCAATCGATCGACTTCCATCCAACTCAATTGTTTTGCCCGGTAACGTCCATTCGTATCCTCCGGCTATAGCCAGAACCGCATCAGGATAATGACGAAAATAGGCTTCAATAAGATACGGAAAAAGAGACAAAAGTATTTTCTTACTATCCTTTTTATAATACATTTCAAGATGGACATGAGGATCATGTGTTTGGTTCTTTCCTCCCAACCATGTACTTCCGGTATATCCCAATAAATCACCCTGTCTAACAGACTTGCCCATTGTCCAATCAGGTACAATATTTTCTGTATTCATGTGTGCAGTTCTAAAGACCACACTATCTTCATTTCTTATAATAAGACCATTAGAAGCTCCATCTCCATTCGGGAGAGGGGTTCCCACTACTTTCCCGGATATTGCAGAATAAACCGGTAACCGATCGGGAATTGCACCTCTGTCCTCGCCTCTATGGTAATAGATAGGAGCGTATGGCACTAAAGCACCCCAAGTGTTGTTGTAGCTGGACGCCCTGAATCTGTAATTCCCAATATGATAACCAATATTAGCCGGTCCCCAAGATTCACCCGCAAGACAAACAGAGAATCTCGCATCTTTCTTCATCTCCTCCAAATTATATAAATCAGCACCTTGAGCCCACGGCTTAATCGCTTCCACGTATATCCTTATTCCCCCTATTGTTAACGGTAACTCATAAGAACGACGTTTGAGCTGAACCAATTTGTGGTCAATTTCTACTTCGACTTCCGCACTGCTATAGAACTTATCTACCCCATTACCTTCCTCATCTAAATTCCAATAATTTGGAGAGGTATAAGGAGTAACTTTAATTAATTTAATGGTATGATTAACTATAGAATCATTTATAGATCGCGTATAGTTATACTCTTCTCCAATATTTAACTCAAAAACGGTAGGATAACCTTTAATATTCATAAGGGTTTCCCCTTTAGAAATAGATTGGGAGAAACAGATATTTGTATTAATTATTAATACCATCAACCAACACAAGATAATAAACCGTTTATTAAACATAAGATTATTTTATTTATACGTAGTTCTCTATTTATTTATTTCAGCTTGGACTTCCTTTGCCGCCTTTAAACCTTGTTCCCATGAAGGAGAAATTTTAGTTAGAAAATCCTTTAGTTTCTTATTTCGAGCCTGAGGGATTAAAACATGCTTAAGAATTGAAACCGCAGTCTCATGAAAGGCAACCTCATTATCCACATAAGTGATGTCAAGATATTTTTGCTCCCTATTTTTCAATAGTTTAATATTCTCCGCCTTTTGCTTCAACAAGAATCTGGTGATTACGTTCGTCTGTGTTGAAAGAATTAATTCTTTCTCTAATGCTAAGGTTTGGTTAAAAAGATTTGTATGCTCATCAACCATAGCTTGTGCAAACTTCTTCACTTTATTATTTTGGGTACCATCCAGGGCAATCTTTCCATAATTTATCTCAACCTGGTTTACAGTTTCGACCACAGAAATAATTTGAGGATCATTTAATTCCATCCGTTGCGCAAACACGTATGTGAATAAAAAGAACAATCCTGAAGTAATAACGGCCACTTTTTTTATTCTGCCTTTCATATTTTTCATTTTTATTCTTAAATATTAGACTAATATTTTATCCTAATAACTACATTTTAATTTTTGAGGTTAGCTCCATATTTTATCAAAATATTTCGGAGCTCTTTAATATCTACCTTTGAAACCTCCACATCTGACTTAGCACATAATGCAGCAGCAACTCCAGCTGCTTGTCCGAGTCCCATCGCTGAAGCCTGAACCCGGACCGAAGCAGAAGAAATACCATCGGCAGAAAAAGCTCTTCCTCCTACCAAGAGATTTGGGAATTCTTCGGCAATAAGACATCTATAGGGAATAAACCCTGCATCTTCCAGAAATTTAATGACTTGATTGGTAGAGTCTGAAGAATGTATGTCTACCGGATGGCATCCCCGAGAAATGGAATCCGGAAAATCAACCGCTTTAATATACTCATCACCGGTAAGTGTATGTACTCCCTGTATTCTACGCGTCTCTCTGGTTCCTGCCTGTGGAGCCGTATATACGAGGTAAGCATCTTTAAATGCAGGAATGTTTTCAACAATTATTTTTACAAATGTAAACACATCTTCCCGGAGACTACATTCTGCATGTGTTGCCTCACGATTGCTTGCCATATTCGCATAGATTCGAGTCATATTGACCAATACATGATCTTCATCAAGAATACCACAATACCACGGACCTCCATACATAGGTAATTCGTCCGTTTTACTCAAGTCTTCCAATACTTTTCTCATATCTAAATCGTGGTAATTCACTCCCTGTTCTCTATGATGGATCATGGGTAGATCCTTCGTATTCACCCCTCCTAACATAAAAATCAATGACGCCGGCTGAAGTTCTGATGATTTGGGTTGCATCGGCACTCCTGCTTGGTAGGATAAATCAGCATCTCCCGTACAATCTATAAAACATTTTGATGCAATAGCCTCTACCCCATTTTTGTTTTCTATAAAAATATGTGTGATGTTATTATCTTCCAATTTTTTACATCCGGTTAAATAGGAATGGAAATAGATAGAGACCCCGGCTTCGAGAACCATTCGTTGTGCAATTAATTTATATTTTTCAGGGGAAAACGATATATTTCCAAGTGGCTTCTCCTCTAAAGCGCCATCAATATCGATGAGCCGTTCTATAAACTCCCACGGGATACCATCTATCACCCTTCGATCATTATAGTTGAATACACTCATGGGAGCGACAAGGGATGCTGTAGCCATTCCACCAAAAAAACCATAACGCTCAATAATCGCTGTTTTGGCTCCTCCTCTTGCCGCAGCAATAGCTGCTATAAAGCCCGAAGGTCCTCCTCCACAAACCACAACATCATATTCAGCAATTACAGGTATTTCCCTTTCTTGAACTATTTTCTTCATTTTTAATAACGTTTGAATATTATAATATTAATGAGGACTACTCTTTTAATGCAATTTGGATATTAAGTCTAAAATCCGGTGCCTCCCCACTTATTTGACAATTCAATCTTAACCAATTTCCAAAATGCTTTACTTTAACAAAATGGAGACCTTCCTCTGTAATAGTGTTAGAAACGGTCCCCTCCTTTACCCAATGTACTCCATCATGGGATATTTCTACTATAGCAGAAAGGCTTGAATCTTTACCACTAAGTGCTTCTACCATAATAAAGAAAATACATTCACTTGCCCATCCGGCTTCATAAGGATCGGTTTGAAAACTTTTCGTAAAACTTTTCTTGACTTCTAAATGAGATGCATTAAATAGCCGTAATCTGTTCATAATTACTCTTTCGTTTATTCTTGTGAAACAACTATAGCATCAACATAAAGAAAAACGCGTCGATTGGTATCCGCTTCCACCCAGACAAGCGGATTAATCAGTCCATCTATTCTTGCATAGGGTTCTACTGTATATATTGGATGCTTCTTAAGATCAAAAATCTTATCCTGACATTGCATTTCTACATATTCTCTATTCTCTGTGTCAATTAACAGACGTAGATATTGCCAATTAATCTTACAATCTGTCTCATTATAAATTAGATTCTGATGACCATTATCAACATACTTAAACGCTTCATGTCTTCCATCTGAATGGCGTTTACCAAACCAAAAGGGGTCAATTCCTTTGACGCACCAGTCCTTCTCCGTATCATAAGCCCAAGATTTATCGTCTTCAGCAGTTGGATACGAGAATTGCCATTCTTTTTTTAATTTCCCGTCAACAGCATTCAAATACCGAATTCCCGGGAAATATCGACTTCCTCTTTCCTGAACATCCCATCCCATTCCAAAAGCACGAATAGAGCTCTCATGAAGCCCCGGTAGTTCTCCATCCCCATCTACTTTATCCTGTTCTGCAGTAAAAGCGAACCACATTTCTAACTGCAAATATTTACGCTTTATCTGATGAAAAGAAAACCGCTTTATAGCGTGTCCCATTGATCCCGGCGCCGGTTTTTGGTCATAAGGATTGGCTATTGCTCTTGTAGAAACTTTTAAGCTATACTGCCCTGAAAAAGAACCATGAGAACCAGGATATCTATAAGTCGCCGTACTTAACATAGCCGGCATCCATTGATCTTTTTTCAGTATACTGGGACTTTCCTCAAAATAAGGTTTTTCATTAAAATTTGGCATAATTTCCATCCATCCATTAAATCCAGTATCAAATACATCGTATATCAATACTCGTTCTAACGGTTGAAATCGAGAAAGAAAAGTTCTTCCATTATCTCTATACATGTCTATAATCTTTATCTTTTATTTTCAGTCTCTTAAAGTAGTAAATCGAAAATGAGACTATAGAAATTATTAAAAATATTATCCCATACAACAACATATGAAAATCACCCTCTATAAAACACATCAATACAATGATTATCCCTATAGCTGTAAATGTTCCCATGATTATTTTGAAAGCCATTACTGAATATTGTAAACTTGCTTTTTTATTTTTTTCTACCAAAACAGGATCCGGCTCCTTCTGCCCTTTTTCATACATTTGAGATAGACGAATCCAACCCACATTAGGCTCTTTGTCTCGGCTAAATAATTCTATAATTAATAAGATGACTACCGGCACACCAAATCCGTTAAAAGCATTAATTAGATTAATATGCGTATGAATAAAATCTCCCGGAATCCAATCAAGTTTTACAATAACGGCAACCAAGTAGGTAAGTCCGAGTGCCCACCAAACAGATTTGGCACTTACACGATGAGAGAAGAGTCCCCATAAAGAAGGAATAAATAAAGGTGGAATTATTGCCGTGAGAACCCATACAACGACTTTCTCTGCACCTCCAAGGTAAGGAATTAATACCGCAATAATCGTTATTATAATACCATAAATATAGGTAAAAACACGACCTGCCCTTATCAAGGTTTTCTCTGAAGACTTTGGTCTAAAAGGTCTGTAAAAATCATAGGTTACAACATTAGCAAATACATTAAGCGTTCCTGAGACAGTACTCAATGTCGCAGAAACCATAGCAGCTAATAACAGACCTATTGTTCCCGCACCCAATACGTGTTGCCCCATCAACATATAAGATTGCTCGGGATTTATATTCGGATCAATAGTTCTATATACCATAGACGGGATATACCAAATAATAGGAGTAATCAGGTATAAAATCCCTACTAAATAAGCATTCTTTTTAGCATCTTTTGCCTTAGGTGTACTGATATATCGTTGGACAAAAGACCAGTCCCCTCCTATTACAAAGAGATTGAGAAAGAACCATAGAATCATCCATTTCCAAGTATAACGATCACTAAAGAAAGCGAAAAAACCATCAGGAGATTTAGTAATAAAGTCACTGATTCCTCCAACGCTTTGCAAAGAAAGAGGAACCATAATCAACACAATAGCAATCAATACTGCAAATTGGACCGCATCCGTCATTAAAACTGCTATAAATCCTCCTGCAGCTGTATATATCAAAGTAATTAGTCCCAAAAGTAAAACAGCATAAGAGACTGCCAAATGTCCGGTGTTCGGATCACAGAAAAAATTATCAGGGGAAAGCGGAATCAAAGAGACCATTAGAAGGGCTATAGCAAACAAAGAAACCGCCATATGTACTCCTCGTCCTATTATTCCCACAATAGTATAAAATTTAACTAATGGTTTGTCAAATCGAACACTTATATATTCGGCCGGCGAATCAATGCCCATCTTTGACCACTTCCCTGCAATATATCTACCCACTAACAAAGAAGCAAAACCCAAAGTCATTCCGATAACTACAGCTACAAAACCTTCTCTATAAGCTACTCCTCCCCATACCACAAAGGTTCCAGCAGAAAAAAGGGTCATATACGTCGATAATCCGGAAAGCCACCAAGATGAATTCCTGCCTGCAATAAACATCTCTTTCGAGCTCTTTATCCTTTTCGAAAGGACACCACCCAATACCAGTAGTCCTATAAAGTAAAGGACAATAATTATATAATCCGGAATCGACATAGTTCTTTATAAATATTTGATATTTAGGGGGAAATCTTATTTTCAGCTTTCATAAAACACATTATTTACTTTTATAAGGTCCAAATACTTTTTTAACCTCGTATTTTTCATTGGTGTCATCAAGGACATAAACATTATATTTGTTCCCTCCCGGTAGTACTCTAACAACTACATGTCCTTGTAAACTTTTTAATCGAGAGACAAGTGCCCCTAACCGTCTCTTATTATCATCCGTCATATTCGTTGTAAAAATATTACAAGACTCATTTACTTTAAAAAACCTTTGTAGGGTTGCTGCTCTTGGATGAACATTTCTCCATGTATTAATAATAACAGATGCAGGAGATAATTTCTTTAATAATGTTAGATTATTCGTATGACTGGTACCATGATGATCGGCTTTCATAACATCTATCCCAGTCATGCCCTTAGCTACAGAAACCTCAATATTTTTCCAAGGGTATCTCTCCTCATCATTATATTGAAGGTCTCCGGCTGTAAAATAATCGAACTTCCCATAAGTTAATTTAAAGCCGTCGCTAAAAATATTTTCATTAGCTTTCGTTTTAATTAACTCTTTTGCAGATGGGAAAGTATTTACTGTGTTAGTATCTTTCCCTGTCCATACGACTCCATTACATACTACATTACGAATATAAAAATTAGGATGTTTTGAGGGGCGATATTTTAGAATTAATTGATTAGTGACTCCCACTTTAAATTGCTCTGCTTTAGCACCATAACTTTTTTCCGCCCATTTTATAAACTTTACATAATTATTCATTCGATATTTATCCTTATTATTCACACTATCCAAAAGACTATATGGATAATCATAATCAGGATATCCTCTATCAATAATTTCTTCAAAAGGTATTTTAACTCCTATTTCTGTAACACCTCCCATTTTAAAGTAACCATTGGGAGAAAAAGGGGACTGTTCATTAACACCGCCCATGTGATCAGGATGAAAATGACTGATAACTATATAATTTAAGGAATCATGTCCTGTAGCTTGCATAAAATGATGAATATAATCTACAATTATTTGTCCTGAACTTTTCCTTTTGATTGGCTTGGGTGGGGGGGGATAAGCATGATTAGAAGAAATCAGTGAGCTGGAGGCATCTACAAGCATAGTTGTACCATCCGGAAAAATAAAAAATGTACACTCTCCTCTGCCCGTATTAATGGCATGAATATCCAAATATCCTTCCTGCCAGTCAGGCAAAGTTTTACCTATCAGCGAATCTGTCTTAATACGGATCTTATTATTGCTCTCATTGTCTCGAGCAATACTATCTTTAGCACTACAACTATA
>CAZLDH010000079.1:0-13499 GCA_964558275.1 uncultured Chitinophagaceae bacterium | reverse complement strand
TTATCGGAAGCGATTTTATAATAGGCTGTTCCAGATCATAATCAATGACAAACAAAAAAGGATGCTTTCTTTTCCCCAAATCATTCATTTGCGCTATCACCTCTTGAAGTACAGCTGAATCATTTTTTCTTTTAGATATTTTATTATCACTTGTCATGTAGTCATAAAAAATTTCCTATAATTATTCCCTGACAAAGTTAATCATTAAGTGGAATTCCTTTATTTTTGCCCCTAAATATTTAGAGGTTCATTTATGCAGGTTCATCGAGATTTAACACAACTCCCGAAGTTTAAAAATGCAGTAGTCACTATTGGTAGTTTTGACGGAGTACATCTCGGACATCAAAAAATCATTAGGCAAGTCACAAAAAAAGCGGAAGATATTGCGGGAGAGAGTATTCTTATCACATTTTCTCCGCATCCCAAACAAGTACTTCTGCCTTCCAATAAAGATTTACAGCTCATTAACACTTTGGAAGAAAAAATCCTTTTAATGGAGAAACAAGGAATTGACCATTTGATTGTCGTCCCTTTCACAAAGGCATTTTCCCGAATTTCTGCCGATGAATATATTAGAGATTTTTTGGTAAAAAACACCCATCCCCATACTATTATTATTGGCTACGACCATCGCTTTGGACACAACAGAACAGGGGATTTTCATTTGCTTCGCGAGATGGGAAAGCATTATGATTATAGGGTAGAAGAAATTCCAGAGCAAGTAATTCACGACCTCACTATTAGTTCAACTAAAATCAGAAAATATCTTCAAGAAGACAAAATTCATTTAGCCAATGAATTATTAGGCTATCCCTATTTTATATCCGGAAGAGTTATTCATGGAGAGAAAAGAGGGAGAGAAATTGGATTCCCAACGGCAAATATAGTTCCGGGAGATGAACACAAACTTATTCCATCAGACGGAACTTATGCAGGTCAGGTAATTATCCCTTCTCAAAAAAACAAAGTTAAAGAAAAGAAGCTCTATGGTGCTATCAATATAGGACACGCACCTACCTTTGAAGGGAAGGAAAGAAGAGTAGAAGTTTTTATCCTTGATTTTGAAGGCGATCTCTATGGACAAACAATCCATTTACAGTTTCATGAATTTGTTCGAGCCGATGAAAAATTCGAAACTGTTCAACAGCTCATTTCGCAGATGAATAAAGATATTAGCCGGGTAAAGGAGAAACTAAGCCATCTAAAAGACTAATCCTGTAATATTTTCCCCATCAACTCTTTTAATAAATCTGACTGACTTGTACTATTATCATTAATACCCACAAGACGTTGATTATATTTATAGAGTAACAAGATAGCGCGTCTTACGCCATTGATGCCATACAACCCGGCACCTTGCTGATAATCTCTCAAAAAGTAAGGAGAAACTCCAATAGCTTTAGCCAATTCAGCGCCGGACTTACCTCTATGCTGCAACAATGCTTCCGTTTTCGAAAAATAATTATATAAAACCGGAAGCAGCAATTGCATAGGCGCTGCTTTAGGATTTCCTTCAAAATATCGGATCATACGCATCAACTTAGGGACATCTTTTTTACCTATAGCATTTTGGAACTCAAAAACATTATACTCCCGACTTATCCCTACAAATTGCTCTACCACTTTGTCATCAATCATACTTCCTTCAGGAATATTCAAAATAATTTTCCCTATTTCATTGGTTTGAACAGACAAATCCATTCCAACATGGCTGGCCATCATCATACATGCCTTCTCTGAAATATTATACCCTTTTAACTGTACATATGAACGAATCCATCCGGGCAATTGATTCTCATACAATTTCTTTACATACAGAATAGTTCCTTTTTCTTTTACCTTCTTTCCAAATGCCGAACGACCATCCACCTTTCCCCCTTTATATGTAATAACAAAAATCGTGGAGTCTTGCAGATCATCCACATAGACCTTCAATTTCTCTAAATCTTGCTTTCTCATACTCTGTGCCTCTTTCAACAGCACCACTTGCTTGTCAGAAAACATGGGATAACGCCTGCAAGCATTAATCACATTACTCCAATCTGCATCTTTACCATAAAAGACACTCAAATTAAAATCCTGCTCAGCCTCCGAAAGCAATTTATGTTCAAAAAAATTACAAGCCTGGTCTATGAAATACTCTTCCTCTCCCTGTAAAAGATAAAGAGACTTATACTTCCCGGCTTTCAACTCCTTCATCAATGCATCAAATGTCATAAGCTAAATATTTCCCTAGATTTTGTATATCGCAAATATATCGAATCCTCTTTTTCTTTCCTACAAACTCCCGTCTGTAAAACAAAAAACACCATCCATATAAATATTTATCTTATCGCAGAAAATTGCCATTTTGGCTTACTTTTTGTATCACATAAAATCCAAAATGATAATATTACGTTAACATTTTGATATAAATAGGAAAATATGTCACCAAATAACTCGTCTGATAATAAAAAAAACGATCGTAAAAAGAATGTCCTTATTTACGGTATTCTTATCCTTGCACTCATTGCAACTTGGGCTTATATTTATTGGGATAAAAGTAGAAATATGCAAACACAACAAGAACTGCAATCCCAAGTAATTGAATTAGATTCTTCTAAATCTGCCGTAAAAGAGCAATATCAAGCCACTTTGGTTAAGCTGGATTTGCTCAAAACCGAGAATGATTCTCTAATAAAAACAAAGTCAAAAGAAATAGAAGATCTAAAAGCACGTATTCAAAGTATCTTATCAAAAAAGGATGCTTCTCAGGCAGATTTAAAAGAAGCAAAAAGCTTAATCAATCAACTTCAAAATAGAATAGCCGGTTACAAAAGTGAGATAGAAAGATTGAAAGGAGAAAATGTAGCTTTAACAGCGCAAAGAGATTCGCTTAGAGTACAGAGAGATTCTTTCCAAAGTAATTACAAAACAGCCGCTGCAAAGAATGATTCTTTGACCAACAAGATAAAAATAGCAGCAAATCTAAAAGCTGCTCATTTCGATATTTCTCCGATTCACATAAAAAGCAACGGAAAAGAAAAGAATACAGACAAAGCGAAAAGAACAGATATACTGCGTATTCAGTTTAATATTGAAAAAAACGAGCTCGCTACACCAGGAAAAAAAGAACTCTATATATGCATCAATTCTCCGGAGGGAACCCCCATAGCTGTAGAAGAGATGGGATCCGGGAGATTTATGCTGAAAGACAGCACCGAAAAACTATATACCTTAAAAACAACGATAGATTACCAACAGGGACAGACCCTCCCTGTAACCGTTAATTGGAAACAACCTAAAGATTTTAAACCGGGAAAATATGCTGTATCAGTTTATGAAAACGGTGAAAGAATTGGAGAAAGTTCAGTTAAATTAGAAGATGGTTTCTTTATATTTTAAATAATCATAATCAAAAAGAACATCATTCCGACATTGCTGTTCCCAAAGAAATCAATGTACCCAATACAAAAAGGAGAATAAATAACTCTATAAAGGATATAATAAAGCCTATGATGGCAAGTGTTCGGGGTCTGATAAACATCCCTATAAAGGAGAAAACCGCACCTAGTCCCCATACTAACCATCCTACAATAGGCACCCATCCAATAAAAAGGGAAATAACAGATAAAATGAAACCTGCAATCCCAATCCCATTGCGATTACTACTCTTTTGCCGTATAATAATTGTTTGCCCTTGGTTAGGAATATTCTCCTCAGAATATGATTCGTTCGACATAAAAATCATCTATAGTAAGAAAGAAGCAGAATGATACTAGGAAAAGCTCTCTGTTGGCGTAGGCTTTCCTCCGGGACCAATATACTGTGCATCTCCAAATCCTAAAATAGGGATAAAAATAAAACTTAACAGTATCAAGCCTATTGTAAATCCAACTTCTTTTCCAAAAGACAAAGAAAGCTGATGATACATCATAATTGCAATTACAATATTTACAATTGGGATAAGCATCAACAAAATCCACCACCAGGGCTTCCCTACAATGTCTAACAACACAATTATATTATAAATTGGGATAATCGCCGCCCAACCGGGTTTTCCGGCCTTTTCGAACGTTTTCCACATGGCAACAATCATCAAAACGATGATGAGTAAATAAACTACTTTTCCCATTTTTTCATTTTAAAATAAGTTAAAAATTCAAGATAAAACCAGCTATAAGGAAGGTATAACATCTTATATAAAAACAGCTAATTGTTATCATTTCATTAACAAACATACACTTTTTTATTTTATATTTTAAATTCTGATATCAAAAAGAGCATATTTTTTTCGATTAGGGCATGACTATTGTATTATACTTCTTTATTTTTCTAAAAAAGATAATACTTATACTTATTACAATAGTATTTTATATCTTCACAAAAATGTATAAAACACCGCAAGGAAGCCAGTGCAAAAAGTCAATAATATTATCTTCGATTTAGGAGGAGTCTTGGTAGATTGGGATCCGGAATATCTTTATAAAAAACTATTTACAGACCAAAAAGAGATGCAGCATTTTCTTTCTCACATCTGCACTCCGGATTGGAATGAACAACAAGATGCAGGACGACGCTTATTAGAAGCCACCGATATATTAGTCGAAGAGCATCCTCGCTATGAATCAGAGATACGCGCGTTCTATGGAAGATGGGCAGAAATGCTGGGAGGACCAATCCAGGGAACTGTAGAAATCCTTCAGGCGCTCATAAATAAAAAGATTCCCGTATTTGCCCTAACCAATTGGTCAGCCGAAACCTATCCTATTGCACATTCTCAATATGATTTTTTACAATGGTTTGAAGACATTATCGTTTCCGGACAAGAAGGCATTCGCAAGCCCTTTGCAGAAATTTATCAATTAGCCTGTAAAAAGTTTGGAGTAAAACCTGAAGAAACGCTTTTTATTGACGACAACCTGAGAAATATTAAAGGAGCTCAGGCAGTAGGATTCCAAACCATACACTTTAAGAATCCTACAATACTAAAAAAAGATTTAATAAATCTTGGTATTCTACCTTAATATATTATCATATCTTTTTTGATTACTCAAAATTCCTATTGCGGTATCTATTACAGGACTTTGAGATAGGTTAGCTGCTGTCTTTCCGGGTAACCGGTAATAACAATTCATTATCTCTTTTGCTAATAATTCGGAAATTTCCTGTTTTTTTTCTTTCAGCGCAGGATGAGTATATTTTCTAACCTGCATAGCCAATTTATTATAACTAGATTCAACCGAATCATAGTAACCGGCTCCTATCGCATATGCTTTTATCCGCTCCAACAGTTGCTCTCCCCTGCTTCTATATGCTAAAGAATGTTTTCCGACATAACGTTTAAATTGTTCAAACATAGAATCAGTTATCTGGAATTGACCTAACTCGGGCGCTACAGGATGCAACTGAACATATCTAGCTGCAAAAAGGAAAATAAGATTATTATTGATTAATGCATTAGACAAATTACTCAAATATTTCTGATTTATCAGTTTATCTGGTGTAATTCCTCCATTATTATGAACAACACGACCATTAATTGTAGTAAAATGTTTTTCGATAGAATCTATAATTTTTACAGGACTTCCATATTCATCTCTATGGTGATAATCTAATTTTTGGATACAGCGACCACTAGGAGTATAATAGCGACCTACGGTAAGTTTCAATTCACTATGATAAGGTAATTCACGGGTTCCCTGTACTAAGCCTTTTCCAAATGATTTTTGCCCAATAATAACACCTCTGTCTAAGTCCTGCATTGCCCCGGCAAAGATTTCAGCCGCAGAAGCTGACCTTCCGTTAATCAATATCACTAAAGGAATCAATGTATCAATGGGTTTTTGTATCGCAGTATAAACTTCATTCCATATTTCACTCCTTCCTCTTACACTTACAATGGTATCTCCCAAGGGTAAAAAGAAGTTACTCATTCTAACCGCTTCCCGTAGCAACCCACCGGGATTGCCTCTTAAATCAATGATAAGCCCTTTAAGCCGTACATCCTGCTGTAAATTATAAAAAGCATCTTTAAAATCAGCAGCACTGCCCTCTGTAAATTGTCGAAGCTTTATATACCCAACCCCATCTTTCAAATTCTCTTTATACGTTATAGCAGGCACATTTACAATTTCCCGTTTCACCAACTTTTCTATAACTTCATTTTTCCATGGTCTTTTCACTTTAATCCTCATAGTTGTTCCTTCTTCCCCTCTCAACAGTTTATGCACCCTATTCGGAGACATGCCGGTCACTCTCTTTCCATCTAAAGATAGAATAATGTCACCTACATGAAAACCGGCTTTTGCAAAAGGCGCATTTGAAAAAAGTGAAGAAATAACAACAGAATCATGAATCATCTGAAAAGAAGCACCAATTCCTGCATAGGATCCTGTCTTTTGAAATTCCAGTTTTTGTATCTCATCTTCCGGGTAATAAATAGTGTAAGGATCCAACCCTTGCGTCATTGATTTTATGGCTGACTCCATCAATTCAACGGGATCTAAAGAATCTACATAATAAGTATTTAAATCTTTATAAACAGCCGCCATCTGATCCAAACTTTTGGCAATTTTAAAATACTTATCTCCTGGACGAAAAGCGACTATTCCGCCTAAGAGCAACAGCACAAGTGCACACAACCAATAGCCTTTTGTCTTATTCATATTCTTTTTATTTTGGCATCTCTAAACCTATAAGGTTTTAAAAACCTTATAGGTTTGCAAAGATTTGTATTAGCCAATTAAATTCACTTCCCGTTCCAAATTTACATTAAAGCGTTCAAAAACACTTTGTTTTATTTCTTCAGAAAGCTGATAGACCGCATTTCCTTCTACTCCGCCATAATTCACCAGTACCAAAGATTGTAACGGATACACGCCCAAATCTCCCCGTCTATATCCTTTCCAACCACATTGTTCAATCAGCCAACCGGCAGCCAATTTAAAATCATTCTCAAAAGGGAAATATCTAATATTCGGATGCTTTTCTTTCAATTCTTCCAGCTTCTCTTTTTCTATAATAGGGTTCTTAAAGAAACTACCCGCACTTCCCACCTTTTGGGGATTTGGCAGTTTGGAGGACCGAATATTTATCACCGCATCACTTATAGCCCTAATAGACAGTTTCTTTATTCCCATCTTCTCCAATTCTTGTTGAATAGCGCCATAAGAAGTATTAAAATAAGGCTTCTTATTTAATCGAAACGTTACATTCAGAATAACAAACCGGTTTTTATACTTGTTTTTGAAAACGCTTTCTCTATATCCGAAATGGCAATCTTTGTTATAGAAAGTAACCACTTCATTATCCTGCATATGAAAAGCTTCCAATGAATGAAAAACATCTTTTATCTCCACCCCATAGGCTCCAATATTTTGCATAGGACTGGCTCCTACATTTCCCGGAATCAAAGATAAATTTTCAATTCCGGCCCAATCTTTTGCAATGCAATAAAGCACAAACTGATGCCAGTTTTCGCCTGCACCCACCTGTACCAAAAAGGAGTCCTCCTCTTCTTTTATCACCTTCACGCCTTTCATTTCATTTTTCAATACAGATTGCAGTGGATGTGTCAGCAAAATATTACTTCCCCCGCCTAATATCAATGAAGGATGATGAAAAATATCTTCTGACAATAATTCCTGCAATTCCTCAACCGAAGAAAAAAAAGCAAAATGCGCTGTTTTAACATCTATACCAAAAGTATTAAATGGTTTTAAAGAATAATTTTTATAGATCTCCATGTTTTGAACTTTTAAACACAATCTACATCCGGTACAATAAAAACACGTTTATACTTTTTTTGTGCTTGCAGCCAATTAAATTGCGCCCGAATATATTTCTTTATTTTTCCCAGATCACCTTTCTCTTTAGGCACCTTTAGCATCATTTCCATGATGTAATAATTTTTAATTCTTCCCACAATAGGTGCACTTGGTCCCAATAAATCCTCCTTAAAATATGCACGTAAAGACTGGCTTAATACATCTGCTGCTTCACTCACCACTTCAACTTTTTTATGTCGCATTGCGATACGAATTACCCTTGTAAACGGAGGATATCTAAAAGCTTCTCTTTCTTTTATTTCTGCCTCATAAAACCCTTCATAATCGTGATGAAGAACATACTCAAATACCGGATGATCCGTATTCATCGTTTGAAGAAGCACCTTTCCCCCTTCCCCTCTTCTGCCCGACCGACCACTCACCTGCGATAAAATCTGAAAAGCTCTTTCATTCAATCTAAAATCCGGATAACTTAATAAACTATCTACATTCAAAATACCCACTAAATTCACATGATCAAAATCTAAACCTTTGACCACCATCTGTGTCCCCACCAACATATCAATTTCATGTTGCTCAAAACGAGTAATCAATCGCTGATGTGCATTTTTATTTCTAACGGTATCATAATCCATTCGTTCTATTCTACATCCTTGAAAATGCTGCAATAAATCGTCTTCTACTCGTTCCGTACCAAAGCTTCTATTACTCAGTTTCGGACTACCGCACGCACCACAAACATCAGGAACAGGATATTGCTGTCCACAATAATGACAATGCAAACGATGATGAAATTTATGATACGTCAAGGAGACATCACAATTCTTACATCGCGGCATCCAGCCACAAACATTGCAAACTATAGACGGTGCATATCCTCGTCTGTTTTGAAAGAGAATAACTTGTTTATTATCAGAAAGTGATTTCTTTATTTCCATATCAAGCAGGGGAGACAAATAACTAATGCTGTCTTTTGTATGAACCATTTTTTTCATATCCACGACTTCCATTTCCGGCATTTTCACCCCACCATAACGTGTTGTCAGTTTAACCAATCCATACTTTCCCTGCAATGCATTATAATAGGTTTCCATCGAAGGTGTAGCAGAACCCATCACCACTTTTGCACCGAATAATCGTGCATAATATAATGCTGCATCTCTGGCATGGTAACGCGGCGCCGGGTCTCGTTGTTTATAGGATGCATCATGTTCCTCATCCAAAACCACCAGCCCCAAATTATTAAATGGCAACATCAAAGCAGAGCGTGCACCTAAAACAATTTTATATTCCCCACTTTTTACCTTATTCCAAATTTCAACACGTTCGTTATTATTAAACTTAGAATGATAAATACCTATCTGAGTGCCAAAATGCTTTTGTAAACGATTTACAATCTGAGCCGTCAAAGCAATTTCGGGTAATAAATAAAGCACCTGCTTTCCCTGTTTCAAAAATTGCTCCATCAACCGGATATAGACCATGGTTTTCCCACTGGAAGTCACGCCATGCAAAAGAACACTTTGCTTCTTTCCAAATTCTGTCAGGATCTCTTTATAAGCCCTTTCTTGCTGTTCATTAAAAGCGAAAGAAGCTTCTACATTCTTCATCTTTTTGGACAACCGGTCTATCGCTTTCTTCTCCTTTTTAAGAATTCCTTTAGTTACCAAACTATTCACTACAGAAGAAGACACTCCGGCTTTCTTTTGTACCGCCTTTCTTTTGACCCAATCTTGCTTTTTGGACAAAGACATAAATGCCAAAAAGGCTTGTTCTTGCTTCGGTGCCCGTTTCAATAATTTAAACGCATGTTGCATACCTGCAGCAGATTCAAAATCATGCTGTAAAGACACAACTGTTTCTTTTTTGAGTTTATATGCTGTCTTTAATTCTTCATCCAACAAACAAACTCGCTTATGAATCATTTGATTAATGACGGGATATACAGTTATTTTATCCAGAATCTGCTGCACTTCCTCTATGCTCAATTCCTTATGAATTTGCAATGCTTCTGCCACCAAATATTCATCATCAGTCAGCTCTTCTGTATTAATATCAGCTTCCGGATTCAATAAAATTCGTGTCTCGCTTGTCAGTTTCAAATAAGCCGGTAAAGCAACATTCATCACCTCTCCTTCCGTACACATATAATACCGGGCAATCCATTCCCAAAACTGTAACTGTATCGAGTGTAAAATAGGCTCTTCATCCAGCAATTCCAATATAGTTTTCACCTCATACTTTTCCGGTTTTCTATCGTGCACTTCTTTCACTAATGCAGCATACTTTCTTCTGCGACCAAATTGCACCGCGACTCTACACCCCGGAATCAATTTACCTTCAAGAAATTCAGGAACACCGTAAGTATAATTTCGAGGTAATGCCTGAGGTAATATG
Organism: uncultured Chitinophagaceae bacterium; assembly: GCA_964558275.1. GTDB lineage: Bacteria > Bacteroidota > Bacteroidia > Chitinophagales > Chitinophagaceae > FW021-bin31. Next base: position 3,333 of record CAZLDH010000079.1, on the reverse strand, counting down.
ACGTCTGCGTACTTAAAAAGGTTTATTTTAATCTTGTTGCTCAATTTACTGATATTTGATATAAAAAGAGCAGCTTTGGCAATGATTTCCTCCCCTATCTGTCTGACGGTTTATAACCACCTGAACAATAAAAGTTAAGTCACTTCGTTCGATTCCAAATATCCCAAGAAGCTTCTGCTTGACCTACAAGCATTTCATAGCCATTTTTTATCGCTGCCCCACGCTCTTTACCCAGCGTAAGAAAACGAGTTTCTTTTGGATTATACACCAAATCATGAAGAATATGAAGAGAGCTAATATACTGATAAGGCAATTCAGGAGCTCCTTCCACCTTGGGATAAGTTCCTAGGGGAGTCGTATTAACAATCAACTGATGATTTTTCATTACCTTTTCGGTCAGTTCCTGGTAGGTATAACCATTTTCAATAGGTCTTCTGCTTACAAAATGATAGGCTATTTTTAATTCTTTAAGTACATAAGCCACCGCTTTGGAAGCGCCGCCTGTTCCCAATATAAGTGCAGCATCAGGATCCCCATTTAACATAGGCAAAAGACTATTCTTAAAACCCAATACATCTGTATTATAGCCTATTTTTTTTCCACCAACAAAGCGAATACAATTAACAGCTTTAATTTCTTTGGCAGATGCTGAGAGACCATCCAAAAAAGGAATTACGCTTTCTTTATAAGGCACGGTTACATTCAACCCTTCCAGATTTTCTATTGTCTTTATCAAAGCAGAAAAATCATCAATCGTCTCCAATTGATGATTTTCATATTGACATTCTGTTATTTTTTCTTCTCGAAACTTTTCCGCAAAATACTTCTTTGAAAAAGAATGCGCCAAGGGGTATCCTATAAGACCAAAGTTTCTCATCGTTATTATAGTCCTTTATTGATCTAAAAATAAATGAAAACTTTCAGAACGTAGTCCGGCACGCATTGCTTCCAAAGGAATGACTTCAGTAGGCGCAATATTTCCAAGATTCACATTGCACCCTACTAATTTAAGAAAATAATTTTGTTGTTCTTTCTTAGGCGCTTCCCATAAGATTTTTTCTCCGGGAACCTGTGTCAGGATTTCCTGTACCAATCCCTGTCTAACTTCTCCTGAATCTCTATAAATACCTACAGTACCACTTTCTCTAGCTTCAGCAATCACGTAAGACGCGCCGGCATTTAATTCACTATTCATCAGCTCAACCCATTTATATGGCGGCATAATATCTGTCACATCTTTAGAACCCACTTCACTCAACACAGTGACATATTCAGATAATTGTTTAATATAACGGCATTTATCATCATGAGGAATAGAGATTGAACCATCAGAAACCTCAACAAAATCCACATCATATTCCTGAAGAACCTTAATATAATCTTCGATTTGATTCCTAATTACAAAAGCTTCAAAGAGTGTACCTCCAAAATATACAGGAATATTATTCTTACGATAAACTGCAAGTTTTTCTTTCAATCCGGGAGTCACAACAGAGGTGCCAAAACCCAACTTCACTATATCAACATAGGGACCTGCAATAGACAGGAAATTCTCAACATCAGGAATACTCAACCCCTTATCCATGACCATAGTCAAACCTTCCTTCCGGGGCTTTTCAGTACGATCCGGAATTTGAGTTAGGTTAAAATTCATATGCTTATTTTAATTTAAAAATCTAAAAATTCATGTAAAGGTAAGAACTAAATAAATTTATTTCCTCATCGCATCCCAAAAACTATTCATCAAACTGCTTTAAAACCCTTATTATGCCATCATGAAGTAACAAATCGGGATCCAGTTTCTTTAATAAATTTATTTTATTGGGTGCTTCGCTCAATGCAATCTCCAACTGCAGTAATGCCTCTTTCTCTTTTCCGTACCTCAATAAAATGGCACAACGGTAATAATTATAATCGGCAGAAAAGCGAGTTTCTTCTTCCGCAATATCTAATTGCAAAAGAGCATCCTTCCAATTTTCCATATGATACAATAAGCCTACCAGCGCTAATCTCGATCGTTTACTTGAAGGACGCAATTCAACTGCTTGCAGAAAATGATTTACAGCCTCTTCCGGCTGGTCTAATTGAACATAACATTCTCCCAAAGCCAATCGATATTCCAATTTATGTGTATCTATTTTACAAGAGGTACTAATAAAAGGAACAGCTAGTTTATAAGCCCCTTCCAACATGTAAGTGTGCCCAATTCGAAAATACAGATGATCATCTTCAGGAGAAAGACTAAACGCTTTTCTATAAAAAGAACGAGCCTTTCGATATTTTTTCTCCTTCTCATAACAATACCCCAAAGCTTCATAAAGGGAACTGTCTCCTGTCTCAGAAGACAAACACTCCTTCAATATTTCAATTGCTTTATCATATTTTCGTAATTTGATAAAAGCATCTGCAATATTATGATGTGCATAAGAAAAATCATCCCTTATAGCCAAGGCATACTCAAAAGCATCAATAGCCTTTTCATAGAGTTTAATCTCTTTAAAAGCACATCCTAAATTAAACCACGCCTGCGCATTAAAAGGAAATCGCTCAATAATATCCTGATGAAGAGTAATGCCTTCTTCCACCCTTCCTGTATATTCTATCCAAAAACCAATTCTTTCCAAGGCTTCTTCATTCTCCGGATCTTCTTCTAAAATCATGACCAGACAATCAAAGCCTTCATCTATAGCGCCCCAATCATCAAACAATTCATTCACATCCAAAAGAAATCCTGTTTTTTCTATCCCTTCAAAATAATCCACACTTTCTACCAAAACTTCATAGGCCTTTGTAAGCTGATCCAAGCCTAAGTAAGCATCTATTTTATAAATAAACAAAAGCGAATCAATGGCATTAAAAATACTGGCTTCTTCCAATAAAGTCAAAGCATTTTCAAACTGACCTAAAGAATTATACAAAGCAGCTTTCTTCACCTTGAGGTCAGCATTATACGGAAATTGACTAATACCCATATTGGTCGCTTCCATCGCATTGGAAAGTGCTCCATTCTCTTCATAATAATCGGCTATTCTGACAAAATCTCCCTCATCCAGGAAACCATGCGGGTTTCCCTGCTTCATTTCTTCAAATTCATGAAGAATAGCATCTAAATTATCAAAATGCTCTTCAAAAGACGGTTCTTCATACATAGATTGCGGTAAAGGTATGAAATAAACGCCAAATTTTTCTAAATTCCATCTATCACTTCCGGTGTTCTTGTAGGATGAAAAAGGTTATGTTCCTACAGAAAACGTCAATTCCTATTATGGAATATCAAAACCATAATCTTACCGTTCGGTATAATTCAGATTTTCATCTAGCGGTGTCATTTTC
>CAZLDH010000078.1:0-13564 GCA_964558275.1 uncultured Chitinophagaceae bacterium | reverse complement strand
GTTGTCATTGCCGACTTTTCAGAAAGCAAACTCACAAAAGAAACTTTGAAGGCCATCGGTTATCGTTATATGGCATCTCAAAATAACTGGATGCTAAGTGACTGTCCGGCAGATTATGTTTATACATCCGGAAAATATCTCCCTTTTGATCCGCCTGAAGAATTAAGGGTTATTTGCGATGCTCAGGTTTATAAAAACGCCCCGGATAAAAATCGCTATTTTCCCCTTTTTACTGCCGCAACATGGTTGGAAAAATTAGACCCCGCTTCAGCCACAATGAATTTTATTTCCATAGACTGCAAAAAGGTTTCAAAAGAGCAATGGCATCAATTAACAACAGAAGAAAATGACACTCGTATTTTTTGTCTTTTCGCTAGTGGGAATGATTCCATGCATGCTGTTAGAGAAAAAATAAACGAACTTTGGCTGAAAAATCTAAAAATACCCGTAATTTTATGTATTGAAAGTTTAGATGCAACCATAGATAAACAGCTCATCCATTTTGCCAGTGAGGCAGGTGCCTTACTTTTGGATGGCATGGGAAACGGGATTTGGTTAAAAAACCATGAAGACCTGTTACAGAACCCTAAAATTAGTGGTCGTACCTATTTGGAAATGAATGACAACAATCAGTTCTTAAACAATACTGCTTTTTCTATACTTCAGGCATCCAGAACAAGGATAACGAAAACAGAATACATTTCTTGTCCTGCATGTGGCAGAACATTATTTGACTTGCAGGAAGTAACAGAGAAAATTCGTGAAAGAACCTATCATTTGAAAGGTGTGAAGATTGGTATTATGGGATGTATCGTAAACGGCCCCGGAGAAATGGCAGATGCGGATTTTGGTTATGTAGGAAGCGGTCCCGGAAAAATCACTCTTTATAAGGGGAAAGAAGTGGTTAAAAGGAATATCCCTGAGGCTACAGCAGTAGATGAATTGATTGTTTTATTGAAAGAAAATAACGTGTGGATTGATCCACCGAAATCTTAAACAATAAAATTGGGGATTATGGAAAAGTTAAGTTCTGATCAAATTGATGAAATTGCCGAAAATATTGGCATGGGCATGCTTTGCTTTTATCATGTCCCTGCTGACGAGATTATTTCTCTTCCGGCTGAGACTACCGAGATAAATGCGGATTACACTGCCATATACTCGGCGGAAGAAATTGCCAATAGAAAACGACTAGACGAGATTGAGCAACATCTTAACGAATATATCTCTTTCGAAAAGATGAGTTCAAGAAATGCCTTCGACGCCATGCGAGCTTTTGGATTATCTATAGATCACGATACCATTCGTGACAACCTCTTAAAATCACTCGATCGTCCACACCCTTTTAACTCTTTCAAAAAGGCATTACAATCCTTACCCCAAGAGATTAATAAACGGTGGACTTCCTTTAAAAACAGGAAAACCCGCAAATGGGTAGAAGAGCAATTAGAATTATATCAATTTTAGCCGCCTAGTTACAAACGCACCACACTCCCTATATGAACTTTCAGGATCTCTATCAAGGCTTCCTCATGGGCATTGAAAACATGAGTATTGTAGAAGCTATTGCCGTTATTTTTGCTGTTATCAGCGTCTTTTGTGCTAAGGCTAACAGTGTTTGGGTATATCCCACCGGTATTGTGGGTATCGTTTTTAGCATTTATATTTTTATAGACACCGAATACAAACTATATCCGGATGCGGCACTCAACCTCTATTATTTAATTATGAGCCTTTACGGCTGGTATTTTTGGACACATACACAAGGAAAAGCAAAGGGGACGCCCATTACTTACTGCAATAAGAAAGAATATCTATGGGCAGCCCTCATATTCGTAGGATTGTGGGGAGGATTGTATTGGTGGCTCACCACCTACAACATCAATGACGTGCCAAAGATGGATTCCTTCACTTCCGCTCTGGCAGCAACCGGTATGTGGCTGTTGGCCAGACGTAAAATAGAAAATTGGCTCGCATTAGCAGTAGCTGATTTCGTGGATATTGGCGTATATTTCTATAAAAGGTTGTTATTATTTAGCTTTCTGAATGTATTTTACGTTGTAATTGCTATCTTGGGATACATTGCATGGAAAAAATGGATAGAAAAACAACAAAAATACCAGATTTCCTTATCTTAGACGAGAAAACTATCGGCTCTAAGGAGTAGAATTCCTTTTAAGATGCTTTGAAGACAAGGGGAATAGATATCACTTAGCTATAGGAATCCTTTTGCATGAATTTTGTAAATGTATTATTACAATGAAGAATATAAAAATACTTTTTTCCATCTCGCTTTTGTTGCTCATCGCAGCACCGGTGGTTTCTCAAAATATCACTTTCTCAAAACCATTGAAGGCTGATGATTATAGAAATACCGAATTCGAAATCATAGGAAAATTAAAAGCCGGAACACCTTCTCAAGATGAATATGACCAGCATATTCTGATTTATAAGAATAATAACGGACACCAAAGAATATCTGTCTATGCTCCGGACATGACCTTCATCGGAAATGTTCAGCTAAAGTTTTTAACAGAAGGATTAATTGGCGTGGATTTCTTGGCCTTTCCCGATCATTTTATGATGTTATATCAATATCAAAAAGGCGCATACGTTTACTGTAAAGCGCTTCTATTCAATGGGAACGGACAAATCATTAAAAAACCGGAAATGGTTGACTCTAGCAAAGTGGGTAACGGCAAAGTAAAATCCAGAATATATTCCATGGTTCGTTCTGATAACAGAAATCGAATGCTTATTTATAAAATCAATCAAGACAGTGATTTCAATAATATCTTTTATACCTTCTTATATGATAACCGGTTAAATTTCTTGCGGAACAGTCGTCTTACCTTACCGATGAAAGATAGAAGATCGTTTTTATCTGAATTTCACCTCTCCAACAAGGGTTTGTTCTACTTTATCAAAGCCAGACAAAGAAACAAAAACAGCAGGCTTACGCAGGCTGATTTGATTATTAAACGCCCTTTGTCAGACACCTTTTCTGTTCATGCTATTCCGCTTAAGGATATCTCTATCGGGAAAGTTAAATTAAAGCTTGATCATAAAAACAGCACTATTTATTCAGCCGCATTCTACGTAGAAGGAAGACGCGGAGACGTTGCCGGATTATTCACGGGCAAATTCAGCCTGACAAAAAAGAAATTTACTAAACTTGAGACACGCCCTTTTGATAAGCAGCTTTTGGAGAATGCCAATGAGAAAGGCAAAAGCAATGATGCTTTTAATGATTACTATATTCGTGATTTAACCATTAACGGAGTAGGTGGTTTCTTGATTACTGCTGAACAATATTACACTTCTTCAAATTATAATGGCTGGGGGCCAATGAACGGATGGTATGGTCGTCCAATGGGCATTTCTCCCTATTATTATCCGGGGTATAGTTCAATGTATTACAGCCCGTTTTCACCTTATTACTACGACCCTTATGTAAGGAGACAACAACAAAACAATGTGTATCATTATAAAGACGTAGCCATTCTCTCCTATGACAGCACACTTTCATTGACATGGAGTAACTTCATTAGAAAAGATCAGGAAAGCGCAAACTCAGCCTCCCTGCTTTCGTACAAAATGATAAATATTTCGAGTGCCCTGCTGTTCATCTATAATGATCCCTACCGCAGATCTTTTTTGCTTTCTGCCATGAGCGTGTCGCCAAATGGAAAACTAGAACAACTTCCAACGCTACAGGGACAGGACAGGGGCTTCAAGTGGATGCCGAGATATGGCCGTCAAATAGGTTCAAGAACAGTAATTATTCCCAGTATTTATGATAATTATCTTTCCTTTGCGAAAATAATTTTCTAACACAAAGTATTTAAACGTGAACAAATGGCTTAGAACGGGAGCGCCTTCCACCCTCTTCTTATTGCTTATTTATGCGCTGGCAATTAATTTTTTCTATCTATCACATCCGATAGCGCCGATTGTTTCGTCATCTATAGCAGAAAATGGAGCAGGACTCTTGTATATCCCATTCATCCACTGGCTACAAGAAAGTGCAGGATTTACCGCAGAAGGATTTACAATCCTTGCATTTGCTATCCTTTTTTTAGACGCCGTCATTCTCAATGCTATTGTAAATCGCTATAACATTCTTCCGGGCGTTTCCTTTTTCAGCGCTTTTTGTTTCGTGCTCTTCTCCTCTTTTTTCCCTAGTTGGCACACCCTCTCCGCTCAATTAATATCAGGATTGTTTTTGTTGCTATTTACACATCAATTATTTAGACTTTTTGACAATATAGCACCACGAGCGACCGCTTTTAACCTTGGGTTATTAGCCGGAGTAATGGGCTTTTTTTACCAACCGGCATTAGGGCTTATTCTCCTTGCCTGGATAGGATTGTACCTCGCACGGTATTTCAAGTTTAGCGAATGGCTTTTGGTCTTACTCGGGTTATTATGTCCCTGGTACTTTCTGGCTAGTTTTTTATTTTTAACCGATCAACTTTCAATGCTTGCCCAGATGCAGCCTCCCGGACTCAGCATACCGTCTGCGCAACTGGGAACAGCTGTAATCGTCGGGTTATTGACATTAATGTTATATTTCCTTTATGGCAGCATTCGCTTGCAGCAGGAATACTCTTCTTTACCCATACAAAACAGAAAACTTTGGTCTCTTGTATTGGCTTTCACTGTCATTACCCTTCTTCTTCCCTTTTTACCAACCCAATTTCATATCAACGGTTGGTTACCTGCCTTCTTTCCAATTTCTATATTAATAGCCTCCGGTTTTTATAATACAAAAAGACGTTGGATCGGGCGCCTACTGCATTTCCTTGTATTGGGGTTGGTCATATATATACAATGGTTCCAATGAAATCTTTGTTAAAAATCAATAGATAAGAACCGGAATTAAAAGAAGCGGCGTATTTTTGCCTAGCATCGACCGAAAGATTATTTTCGGATTTTTTCTTCTTAGAGAAACGTAAAAATTAAACTTAATTAAACCTTTTGATAAATGAAATTTGGCGTAGTTGTTTTTCCGGGTTCCAATTGTGACAGAGATATGATAGATGCCTTGCGCTATGATCTACAACAAGAAGTTGTAGAGCTTTGGCATAAAGATGAGCATTTAGAGGGCTTTAGTAAAGAAGACTGCATTGTATTGCCGGGAGGATTTTCATATGGAGATTATCTTCGCTGTGGTGCTATTGCCCGCTTCAGCCCTATGATGAAAGCGGTCATCCAATTTGCGCACAAAGGAGGTAAAGTTTTGGGAATTTGCAACGGGTTTCAAGTGCTTTGTGAATCCGGTTTATTGCCCGGTGTGCTATTACAAAATGATCATCAACAATTCATTTGTAAAAACGTATTCCTAAAGCCGGAAACTACAGATACACTGCTGACCAAAGGGCTATCAAGTCGTATCTTAAAGATTCCTGTTGCTCATGGTGAAGGGCGTTTTTTTGCCAACCCTGAAGTACTGGAAGAATTAGAAACAAACAACCAAGTGGTTTTCCGCTACTGCAATGAATCCGGATTAGAAGAAGGAAAAATTAATCCCAACGGCTCTGTAAATAATATTGCAGGTATTTGTAATAAAAACAAAAATGTCTTCGGCATGATGCCCCATCCTGAAAGAGCAACCAATGAAGCGCTCGGAAATCAAGATGGAAAACTCATTTTGGAAGGCTTATTAGGAGAAATTGCTGAACTCGTATAAATAAACCTGTAAAAAAAGGTAATCGCTATGAATAGAAATAAATTATTAGGTCTTTTTTTTGTCTTATTAATAAGCCCCTTACTTCTGCATGCTCAAATTTTAGATCCGGTAGATTGGAGCTTTAGTAAAAAAGAATTAGGAAACAACCAATATATTGTCCACCTGACTGCAACTATTGATCCTGGCTGGCATATTTATGCTCAAGATGCAGGAGAAGGACCTATCCCTACAAGTTTCACTTTTGAGAAAAATGACAACCTCTCTTTTAAAGGGGAAACCCGCGCAGTAGGCAAATTGCATGAAGAGTTTGATAAGGCGTTCAAATCAGAATTGAAATTTTATGAAAACAAGGTTGATTTTGTCCAGTATGTAACTGCCAAGCAGGGAGCTAAGTATGTAAAAGGTTCTTTAGAGTATATGGTATGTGATGATCATCAATGTCTTCCACCTAAAGAAGTTCCTTTTAAAATTAGTCTGCAATAAGCTTCTTCCTAACTTATTTTAGATCATCATAGGCTAACATTTTGTTAGCCTATGATTGTTTTAAACCCCTAAAAATGAAAAACAAACTATTTTTAATTACGCTTTTGGCGCTGTTCCCTCTCAGTCTGAGTGCGCAGATATTAAAACCGGTAAGCTGGGAATTTAGTAAGGAAGCTGTTAAGCAAGATACCAGTCCGGTAAAGACTTATCTTATTCATCTCAAAGCCTACATCGATAAAGGCTGGCATGTTTATGCACAAAAAGCAGGAAATGGACCGATTCCCACTTCCATCACCTTTGAAGATAATCCGAATGTAAAAATCATTGGATTGGTTAAAGAAGTTGGAAACAAAATACAAGAATTCGATAAAGTATTTAGTTCCGAATTGAGCTTCTTTGAAGAGGAAGTGGACTTTGTTCAGAAAGTGCAGGTCACTAAAAGTACGGTTCTCAAGGGGACTATAGAATATATGGTCTGTGATGATCAACAATGCCTTCCTCCCACGGATCAAAAATTCAGTTTCAAATTAAAAGATGCGAAAGGTTCTGAAATTGTAGCAGCAGCTGCCACTACCAAGCAAAGCGAAAAAGAAGAGGCTTCCCCGGCAGGAACGCAGGTTAAACCTCAAGAGAAAACGGCTTCTGATGATGCCTCCGGCAAATCTCTCATGTGGATTTTCTGGGCTGCATTTGGAGGTGGGCTTATTGCCCTCTTGACACCTTGTGTTTTCTCTGTAATTCCTGTTACTGTAAGTTTCTTCACCAAAAGAAGTGAAACCCGCGCACAAGGAATCAAGAATGCCATTATTTACTCCCTGTCCATCATCATAATATATACCCTGCTGGGCTTTATTTTGACGCTCATATTCGGGCCTAGCGCATTAAATCAGCTAGCCAGCAATATCTGGGCTAATCTTGCCTTCTTTATTATTTTCTTCCTTTTTGGGCTATCTTTTCTGGGCGCCTTTGAAATTCAGCTTCCCAGTTCATGGTCTTCAAAGGCAGATTCCAGAGCCAGCATGGGAACTATTGGCGGAATCTTCTTTATGGCCTTGACCCTGGTTATTGTTTCTTTCTCTTGTACGGGGCCCATTATAGGAAATTTATTGGTACTTGCTGCAGGAGGCGGAAAGGCTGGTCCATTGGTAGGAATGTTGGGCTTTTCTGTTGCTCTGGCAATTCCTTTTGCACTTTTTGCTATTTTCCCAAGTTGGCTCAACAAGGTTGGAAAAGCCGGAGGCTGGTTAAATTCCGTGAAAGTAGTTCTAGGTCTGCTGGAACTTGCTCTGGCATTGAAATTCCTTTCTAATGTGGATATGGCCTATCATTGGAACATTATTAGTAAAGAAGTGTTCCTTTCTATATGGATTGTGCTCTTTGCACTCATTGGTTTTTATCTCTTAGGAAAGCTTAAATTCCCGCATGACAGCGATATCAAACATATCTCTATGACCCGGCTCATATTGGCTATTACCTCTTTTGCTTTCACGGTATATATGATTCCCGGGCTTTTCGGCGTTCATCTAAAGGGGTTAGTTGGCGGCTTCTTGCCTGCTTATTCCAGTTACAGTTACAACAATACCGCTTTGGGCGGATCCTCAGGAACAACTGTAGATATATATGATGGCATTCAGCCGAAAAAATATGTAGATATTTTTGCCAAAGCCACACCGGAGCCTTATGTAGCTTTTTATGATTATGATGAAGCTTTGGCAGCAGCAAAAAAACTGAATAAGCCAATTATGGTGGATTTCACAGGCTGGTCTTGTGTTAACTGTCGTAAGATGGAAAGCGAGGTATGGACAAAACCTAATGTGCAGAAGATGATTACAGAAAATTTTGTATTACTTCAGCTCTATGTGGATGATAGAACAGATTTGCCTCAGGATCAACAATTCAGATCATCCTATGATAATTCCAAGATTACGACCATCGGTCAAAAAAATGCAAACTATGAAATTGTCCATTTTAATAGAAATTCTCAACCTTACTATGTTTTCTTAGATCACAATGGCAACATGCTGAATGACAGAGGATATAGATATGATCCGGATCCTCAAGAATTCATCGATTTCATGAAAGTCGCAAAGGAAAATTTTTATAGCAAGGAATAGAAAGAATTTATGAATATCAAAACCCGTATAAGGCATTGTCGCTATACGGGTTTTTAAAAAACAACTTACTTTATCTAGACCTAAACGTTTCAAATTCCAGTGCCGCTACATCTTTCTTGAAGGCATCCAACTCCTCTTCATTCATATTCCTAAAAGGGAGTCTGAATTTGCCACAGTCTAATCCAATTAACCGCATATAAGCTTTCCCCACCGGATTTCCGCCATATTTTCCTAAAAGCGTAATCACGTCTATGGATTTTTGTTGTAATGCTCTGGCTTTTTCCAAATCATTTCTTTCAAAAGCAGCAATCAAATCAAGATATAACGGAGAAGCATAATTATACGTACTACCAACAGCCCCTTTTGCCCCCAAAACCAAGGATGACAACATATTTTCATCTCTCCCCCAGAGCATATCATACTTGCCATTAGCATAGTGAAGACAACTCAGAAAATCCATAAAATCTTCATGCGTATATTTTATTCCGGCAAAATTATCTGCTTTTCCATCCACTTCCTTCAATAAATCAAGCATGGGGAAATTTGCACCATTCAACACCGGAATATGATAATAATAGAAAGGCATATCAGGTACACTATTGGCCACTTCTATACAGCAAGCTGCCAATTGTTTTACATTAGCAGGTTTGAAATAAAATGGAGCTGTTAGTGCCACCCCATAGAGACCTGCATTCTGAGAATATTTTGCCAGTTCTATTCCTTCTTTTATGCTTGTACCCGCCACCAAAGCCATTACTTTAAAGTCATCATCTTCGCTGGTTGCGTCAGCCCAGGCATCAATCATTTCCTTTTTTTCCGCTATAGTCTGAGAAACGCCTTCTCCGGTAGAGCCAATGATGAATGCACCAATCACACCATTTCGCTTCAAAAGCTGATAATAGTCCGATACTGCCGTAGTATTCAAGCTTCCATCTTCATTCATCGGCGTGAAAGGCGCCGCTATTAAACCTTCTAGTTTTTCCATAATGATTAATTTTCCTTATTTCTATATCTTGTTTTATTTAGTACATATTTAATTAAAAAGTAAATGCCACAGTTAAAGCTTTTCATTAAGCTCTAAAAACTTATTTCACTCTTATCATTGTAAATTCCCATTTCACTTTATGCTGCCAGCCGGAGCCTTGAAAACCGGCGACCGGCGCTTTTACCAATATGGTATTCCATCCTTTTTTTAACGGAATCTTTGTAGGCGGACGACTCACATAGATTTCATCCACAATAGGATCTTCCCGACTATTGTTGTTTCGTCCGGGATAAGTCCATTTTGGAGGAGCCACAAGCTTTCCATTAACCCAAACCTTACTCTCCCGGTAATCCCAGTTTCCTTCCTTTGCGGTTTTTACCGCATAGGATCGAGAGGGATTATAAAAACCTACCCAAAACCGCCCAATCGTATCAACCCGGCTGTAAACTTTCCTGTATGCATACCAGGTGGTATTTGGTCGGGGATCTTCCAAATTCCCCGTTATAACCGGAGAGAAGAAATGTCTCAACCAAATAGTTGCCCCATTTACTTTTTTATCTGCAACAGAATCTGAAATATTTTTCCCTTTTAATTCCGGCCAAAACTTCGCTGTCAAATTCCCCTCATTCTCAAAGGGACCAAAGAGTTTCCATTGAATATCTGACTGTTTGAAATATGGAAATGATTTTGTTTGAAAGAATTCTTTCTTTATATCCAGCATTCTATCTTCAAATGCTTCATACTTTTTATATCGACTAGTAGAATCAGCACCAATCTTCGTAGAAAGTCCTTTATAGCCGCCGCCTCTCCAACTACGTTCTGCCATAGCCAATATAGACGGATAGACAGCATTCATTTGTAAAATATCCTTTTGATTTCTTGCTCTGTCGTCATTCCAGACACAAATTTCGCCTCCTAATATGGAAGAATCTCCATGATTAACATCTCCGATTTGCTTATGAAAAATTAATGGAATACCGCTTAATGGATCCTTATGATTCAGATATACCCCCCGAGAATCAACATAACGAATGGTGACGTCAGTTCCTTTTACCGGCTTTTGACTTTTCCATAACTGGCGAATTGTCTTATAATCATAATTTCCGCCAGGAGCCCAACCAATGGTTTGTTTTCCTAACTTATGCAACAAATCTACGACTTCGGGAATAAACTCCTTATTAGTAAACCTCACTTCATCCGCTCCTATATGGATATAAGGCACATCATAAGTAGCCGATACTTCTTTTAATATATTCTTCACTACTTTTAAACCGGAATCCGTTTGCATATCAAACCCCATGGCTCTTTTAAAAGCCGCGCTATGACCCGGCATATCAATCTCGGGAACAAAGGTAATAAAGCGGTCTTTACAATATTGAATTAGCTCTTTCATCTGAGCAATGGTATAATATTGCCCTTTATCCCTGGTCATATATTCTCCTTTGGTTAGCTCAGGATACTGTTTTATTTGCAACCGCCAAGCCACATTCTCCGTCAGATGAAAGTGAAAAACATTTAATTTAGCATGCGCCATTGCATCAATTTGCTGCTTCAGCTGCTCCATGCGCTGATAATTACGTCCCACATCCACCATATAGCCTCTCCAAGAAAAAGCCGGCCAATCCTTAATATCAACACCATCTACAAAAGCCCCATCCCGAATCAATTGTCGCAAAGTTTGCACTCCGTTAAAAACACCATGACCCGAATTTCCTGTAATTGTAATCTCCTTTTCATCAACTTGCAAAGTATATGCTTCCTCTTCATATCGGGGCACATCAACTTTATCAAGTTTTAAAATAATCTTAGGCGCATTACTCGGTTTTTTGTTTTCTTCTATTGTAGCAAATAAATGCTTTGATTTAAGTATCTCCTGTAAACGCTTAGCTACCGGCCTCAACACATCCTCCGTTATCACAATATCTTTTAATTTATATAAAGGGAAAACAGCGTGTTTCCACACCGTTTGCTGAGGCTTGGGTATAAGCGCTGGTCGATCATTTAAACCATACACATATGGATAGAGTACATGCTTCCAAACCTGGTATCCGGCGCCCAGCAAATGCAACCCATCATTTGTATAGTGTAAATCAAGGCTTCCCTTTTTATTCACTAAAGCATGATACACATCTATAAAAGTATATCCCTTATCCGCAGCATTCTTTTCTAGCAGTCGGTTTATCTGTTTTATTTGCTTGCTTTTATTCGTATGATCAGGAAATCGTCCCGGTTCTTTATTCACGGGGAACAGGCTCTGAACATACATTTTTGTTGCAGGGGAATACTGCTGTACAAGCGAGACGATATTATATATATTAGTAAGAATACTGTCAGGAGTCACTCCTGCTGCCAAGTCGTTAATCCCAATCAAAAGAAAAATTTTAGCCGGTTTCATTTTCACTACATTCTCCAGCCTATTTAGTACACCAGCGGTTACATCTCCACTAATTCCTCTATTAACAATATCGGGATTTTGAAATAACTCATGCCACGCCCCTCCGTCGGTAATGCTGTTTCCTAAAAATACAATATTTCCTTTACGAAAAGGAAGTAACTTATATTGCGTGGCTTTCTGATGATAATAAGTAGAAAACTGACGATCAGGATAGTCGGGAAAAGAAGATTGTGCTAAAGCAGCTCCTTCAAGCGAGAATACAGCTATGCAAATAAAAAAATAGAATCTTAAACAGCTTATGATTTTTCTTTTCTTCATTACTTTATCAGCCTTTTTAGCCATTCCCATACATTTCATTTGGACCATTTAATGACTTTAAATGCTATCTCTGAATATCCTTTTCTCTCATAGAGCACGCCAATTTTCCTACGACCCAGTTTAACAATATCGGAATAAGCGGTATGAGCATCTTTCTTGTCCACGAGATAGGCTTTCGGCCATGTTTTCCCGCCATCAAAGCTGATTCTCACTGTCAGATTCTTTCTTCCTTCAGTACTAGCATTATTACAAAACGCAAGGATATTAGGATGCTTTTTCCCGCCTATGTTTAAAATAGCTCCTTCACAAACCGGATCCGGCAAATTTTTATCATAATAAGCGGTATCCCAAGTTTGTCCGCCGTCACTACTTATGGCAACAATCCGAGATTTGGGACTTCCTGTTTGGTTTCTTAAGTTCAACATCAATTTATTTCCCGGAAGTTCTGCAGCTGAATTTTCATTTCCTCCGGCAAAGGGAACATTTTCACTAATATGAAATGTTTTTCCATGATCATCGGTATAGTACCCATGGGCTTTATAATCTTTATAAGCCGGCTGAGGATCTCCCTTAGAATGGTTAGCTGCCACATAAAGTCTCCCTTTATATTCTCCCCATTTAAATTGCATCGCATGCCCCGGCGTATTCGCATAAGTCCTCCATTTAGGTTTCTTTACCTGATGGGTTATTTCCACCGGTTCAGACCAGCTTTCGCCCTGATCAATTGACGTAACATACCATACACGTCTTTCTCCTTCTCCTTTACGAAGTTCCTGCTCACCTACATTGCCGGTATTATAAAATAAAAAAATTCTTCCATCAGGATAGCGAGGATCAGTTAAATCCACAACCGGAGCCGGATTGCCGGCCTGCAAGGAATCATTTTCAACTGCCAGGTGAATTTTTGACCAAGTTTTTCCGTTGTCTGTACTTCGTCTATAGACAATATCTACATCTCCAAAATCGGCTGATCCGGCCACTCTTCCTTCTGCAAAAGCGAGGAGATCTTTATTGGGCAAGCTGATAATTGCGGGAATTCTAAAGCTCTTATATCCGGCCTGCCCGGCTTTAAAAATGGGCAGTACCTTTTTTTTCTGCGCAATACTCATTGAAGCAAAGCAGAAAATTGCGAAGAAAAATAAAACAAATTTTTTCATACTTCTGTTGTTTATGACTTAAATAGTTTCAAAAAATAGTACTTTTTCACAGCATGATAATCGCATTGTATTATGTGATACAAATGTAATGAAAATTCTTTATTTCACCTTTATCATGAAGGTGCTTGCCGGCAAGCCGGCTTTATTGACTAAGTTTGCAGTTGAATATGGATCCCACCCATAGACTACTTTCTCCGCTTTCATATTTTCCGGTACATCAATAATTATTTTATCCTTTTTAATTTTGGCAGAAACAGCAACAAAAAAGCCACGATGATTCACGATTTCAAAACCCCGAACCCCATCCCCATCGGCAGTAGTTAATCCTTTATTATTGGAAAAAGAGACGATTATTCTATCCTTCTTTCTATTGACAAGCTTTACTAGGGGACCGGAAGGAACAATACTTTTTTTACCATA
>CAZLDH010000077.1:0-13785 GCA_964558275.1 uncultured Chitinophagaceae bacterium | reverse complement strand
GTTTAATAGGAAGGAAGGAAGTACTAATCGGTAAAGCGAAATTTGGTATTTTTTCTGATGGAAAAGAAATCCCGCAAATTGCTTTATCAAAATTTTTTCAACCCGGTGATTGGCGTACCGGTTATTATAGGGATCAAACCTTTAATTTAGCTATTGGTCTTGCCACCGTGGAAGAATACTTCTCTCAATTATATGGAGATCCAAATGAAGAAAATGATCCCAACTCGGCCGGACGACAAATGATAGCTCATTATTCATCACCGAATATAGACGAAAACGCACAGTTTTTGAATCTTGCTGAGATGAAAAATACGGCAGCTGATGTTTCTCCAACTGCTTCTCATATTCCCCGTGCTATCGGACTGGCGGCTGCTTCTAAATTATTTAGAAATGATAAAGATTTGAAGGATTTAAAACATCTTTCGAATAATGGAAATGAAGTTTGTTTTGCTACCATTGGAGATGCAAGTACTTCTGAAGGTCATTTTTGGGAGACAGTTAATGCTGCCGGAGTATTACAGGTGCCGGTGGCGTTTGTTGTTTGGGATGATGGATATGGTATTTCGGTGCCTCGGAATCTTCAGACAACAAAAGATTCTATATCTAAAGCATTAAGTGGTTTTGAAAAAAATGGAGAGGCAACAGGTATCGATATTTACACGGCAAAAGGTTGGGATTATGCTGAATTGTGTGAGGTTTTTGAAAGAGGAGTGGCACGTATTCGTAAAAATCATACCCCGGCTCTGTTTCATATACAGGATTTAACGCAGCCTCAGGGGCATTCTACTTCGGGCTCACATGAAAGGTATAAAAGTAAAGCACGACTGGCATGGGAAGAAGAATGGGATTGCAACGCCCAAATGAGAACCTGGATATTGGGAAACTCTCTTGCTGAGGAAGAGGAACTGGAAGCAATTGAAGAAGAAACGCTTAAAGTCGTAAAACAAGCAAGAGATAACGCTTATAAAAAATACCAGAATCCAATAAAAGAACAGGTGAAACATACGGTTCAACTTTGTAATAAGTTATTAAAAGAACAAAAACCTGCTAAAAAAGAAATTAAAAAGGTTGCGAGTAATTTAATTAATAATAAACAACCGCTAAGATTTAATGTTTTAGATACCTTATCTGAACTTCAAACGATTTCCACACTTCAGCCCGGGGCGGCGCTTGAAGAATTAAGAGAATATTATAGGTATTGTAAAAAACAGGGGGAGGAACTGTATAATAGCCATTTATATGCTTCTGGTGCTAATTCCGCATTAGAAGTAGAAGAAGTGAAACCGATCTATAGTTCGGATTCTCCCAATTTGAACGGCTACGAAGTACTGAATCGTTTTTTTGACAAAACTTTAGAAAATAATTCAAAGGTTTTTGCTTTTGGTGAAGATGTAGGTCAAATTGGAGATGTGAACCAAGGCTTTATGGATCTCCAGAAAAAACATGGAAGTCATCGAGTTTTTGATACCGGAATCAGGGAATTGACAATAATAGGACAGGCTACCGGAATGGCACTTAGAGGCCTCAGACCCATAGCGGAGATTCAGTATTTAGATTATATCTTGTTTGCCTTAGAGCAATTAAGCGATGATGCTGCAACAATGCAATATAGAACTAAAGGACAGCAGTTTTGTCCGATTATTGTTCGTACACGTGGTCATCGGCTGGAAGGAATTTGGCATTCCGGATCTCCTATGGGTATTCTAATCAATTCCCTTCGAGGTATGCGCATGTGTGTACCTCGAAACATGGTGAAGGCAGCCGGAATGTATAATACTCTGCTGAAAGCCAATGATCCCGGCTTGGTAATAGAATGCCTGAATGGCTATAGACTGAAAGAAAAACTTCCTGATAATATTGCGGAGCAAACGGTGCCTTTGGGTGTGCCTGAAGTGATTCATTCGGGCGAAGATATTACTATTGTTTCCTACGGCTCTATTTTGAGAATTGCCATGAAAGCGGTGAAACGCCTGGAAAAAGAAGGAATATCCTGTGAACTTATTGATGTACAAACACTATTGCCTTTTGATCGACCACATCGCATTGTAGAATCTTTGAAGAAAACGAGCAGGATTCTTTTTTTGGATGAAGATGTCCCCGGAGGAGCTACTGCATTTATGTATCGTCATGTGATGGAAGAACAGGGTGGGTATCGTTATTTAGATACCAAACCACAATGTCTTACTTCTACAGCACATCGACCTGCTTATGGTTCTGATGGAGATTATTTTTCAAAGCCTAATGCTGTAGATATTTATGAAAGAATTGTTGAAATGATGAAAGAATAATCATGGAGAATGAAAAATCAATACCGGCTAATATTTCTGTAGCAGATAGAACCTACAGGCTAAAAATAAAACCTTCGGAGGAAGAGGCTGTAAGACGGACAATGAAGGCGGTAAATCGTAAAATTACTGAGTTTAAAACAACTTTTGCAGGAAAAGACATGCAAGATTATATTTCCATGTGCCTCATTTGGTATGCTACGCAGAAAGATGGTGAGGCAGATACTCAGGAGGGAATTTCCACCTTGTTAGAAGAAATGAGTAAACAAATGGATCAGATTATGGAAGAAACCGGAGAATAAATGGGTCTTAAAACATGGCTTGAATCAAATTTTCTTCCGTAATTTTGCTAAAATGTTTTTCTATATTGAAAGCAGAAAGTGCTGCTTTAATGGCTTTCTCTTCATGCAATGTGCCCTCTAAAGCTTTTTCTATAGGAGAAATTCCATTCGTTGAAAAAAAATCTCCAAATATGGCAGCTTTTTTAATAGTTCCTTTTTGTACCTCCAGATTCATTTCCAGTAAACCGCCTTTGGTTCTTATCGCTTTCTTGAAATTATAATCGGGTGATTTATTAAAATTCCAGTCCTGAGTTGCATATTTTTCATCACGCAATTTTTGGATAATTGCTAAGTCCTCTTTGGTGAATTTATAAGGTCGGGCATTCGGATAGATGGAAATAACATGTTCCATGATTCTGTTACTGAATTCCAGCACATCCATGGCAGGATGGATATGTTCTGAGATGTTGGTTACCCTTTTAGGAATAGACTTTACAGCCTTATCTGTGTATTTTACCGGATTGATCTTTAAAGCCTGACTTACATTTCTCATCTCAGAAGAAAAAAGAAGACAACCGTGCGATAAAATCTTATTCTTATGAATGTGCGCAGCATTACCGGCAATCTTTTTACCATCTATACTTAAATCATTTTTCCCTTCTAAAGCTGCATTAGCACCTAACTCTCTTAAAACATCTACAATAGGCTGAGTGAATTTTTTAAAGTCCGATAAATTTGAATTTTCTCCCGTTTGAGTAAAAGAGAAATTTAAATTACCTAAATCATGATAAACAGCCCCTCCGCCAGATAATCGTCTAACGACTTTAATATCATGTTCTTTGACATAATTATAATTAATCTCTGCCATGGCATTTTGATATTGACCAATTATAATCGCATTGTCGTTACGCCAAAGCATAAAACAATCCTCCTGCAGATGTTTAAGAATGTATTCATCTGTAGCAATATTAAAATAAGGATCTGTTGATTCATGATATATACAAAGCATGATAAAAGATATTTTTATCGAAATTAAGAATATTATTTTAGATTGATTTATTTTTCAATAGCATCTTCATTAGGCTCTTCCGGTTTTATTAGCCCTTCTATAGTTGCATGTTCTATACTTTGTAAAGAATGTGAATCGTCTAGCGTAACCTTTTTCTTCCATACCGCCTGTGAAGGGTAAATCTCTTTTCCAAAAACATTTGCATATTCTTTAGTAAAAGCTACCCCAAAATACAGAAGCATAGCCGAATAGAAGACCCAAAGCAGGATAAGTATTATGGAACTGGCTGTTCCATATATGCTGCCTACATTTCCTTGTGTTAAATAGATGGATATTAAAATTTTTCCTATAATAAATAACAAAGTAGTTACAAAGGCGCCGACCGATACATCACGCCATCTAATATGTACATCAGGAAGCACTTTAAATAGGATAGCAAACAATGCATATACGATGAAAAAAGACAGTGCCAGGTTGATGATGGTCAATAAGATGACCGTAATTTCCGGAAAATATTGCGCTAAATAATCTCCAATTACTGTAATAACGCCACTTAATATAAAAGAAGCAAGAAGTAACAAACCCAAGGCAATCACCAGCAGGAAAGAGATAACTCTGTTCACAACGAGCTTAACCCAACCTTTCTTAGGTTTGGGTTCTATATCCCAAATAAGATTGATGGAATCCTGCATTTCTGAAAACATCTTCGTGGCACCATAAATAAGTACGAGAATACCTATGATTGTGGCAATGGATGCTTGACCGGAAATGGCTGCATTACTGATAATATTTTGTATTTGAGTGGCTAACTGATCTCCTACTGCATCTCTGATTTTATTTTGAAAAGCGCCATCTATTGCTGCCTGTCCGTATAGCGTATCCAATACGGTGATAATGACAATCAACATACCGGGTAAGGAAAAAATGGTATAGTATGCTAATGCCGCACTTTTCTTAGATATTTTATAATTAGAAAAATCTTTAATAGCACGTTTCAATACTTGACCTATTTTTTGGGGTGTATGTTTTTGCATATTACATTTATTGAAGCGAGTGTTTAAGTCATTATTTCAATTATTTCAATGAACAATATATTGAAAATTATAAACAATGCAAGTTTTTAATAATACGCAATATTTAAAAAGGAGTAGATAATTGCTGTAGCTTATTTTGAATTTTGAGAGTTTTGTATAGTGTGATAATCATTTTATGGAAATGATTTATATCAATTGTGTTTAAAGTTGTTGTTTTTCGTTTTTCCAGCCATTTCTGCAAAGGTTGCATATTTCCTATAGAGAAATCCCATACTTCAGTGGGTACATGATCAAAATATTGATTTTTATTTATTTGAATCCGACCGGTATTTTTGTTTTGGTGAGAGAATATAAATTGAGGATATTCATTTGAAGAAAGAAGGTTGTTGCCTTTAATAGGGAAATCCGTTATAAATTGGTGCACCTCAGGAGATTTTAAGAGGTGGAGAAGACGTAGTCTTTGACCGTATTTGACCAGCATCCAAAAGAAATCGGTTTTTGTAGGTGAGGGAATTATTATTTGCGTTGCCAATTTTTTTCTGATCCATTGTTGATACCGAGGATGATGCATAAGGGCATAAATGTAATCCAAGAGATCAATGGGCGTGAAAACTGTTTTGAACTCATCACGCATCTCTCTGTTGTTGGTGACAAAACAGACGTTTCCTTCTTCAGCTTCGGGAATAAAAAGTAAGCCTAAATTTTTCTCTACTTTTTTTAAAAATGCCTCGTTTATATTTGGAATTCTGCCTGGCTGTGGAAGGAAATCGTTGCTGGATTGGTACAAGGGTAACAGTCGTACCGCTTCATTTAAGCCGATAATATGAGCATGTGAAAACTGCTGCATGATGAATGGATAAAAAGAAGCGTTTGTTTTGTCATTTTCCGGTAGGAGGAGTCCGACGTTATCATTATCAAACAGGTGTTGGTTTGTTTCTTTTGCAGATAATTTTAAGTCTCCATTTGGTTGAATAATGACCGAAAGTTGTAAATCAAAAAGTTCTTTTAGAGCAATAAATTCCCGATGATTGTACATATTTTATTAGTCGAGATGTTTTCAGTATTTAAATTTACAACTATTATTTTTAAATAGCTTATTGGATGTTCTAATAGCATGTAAAAGATAAGATTTCTATAGGTAAAAAATGCCTTTTTTTTATAAAAAGTTAGTCTTTGAGGGAAATATAAGGACGTTTTTATAATTTTGCAATTTATGGATGACGTAAAGGGGAGAAATATACGGTCTCTAAAGACTTATTTAAAGCAGATAAATTATGTAGGGGAGTGGTCTGCCGATCTTATAACGTTGGCTAAGATTCACTACCTACATGCTATCGCTATTCCTTTCGAGAATATAACTCTTTTTGTAGGAGACCAAGTGTTTCTAGATTCTGCTTCATTAAATGATAAGATTTTAAAATCAGGTAGGGGGGGATATTGTTTTGAACAAAATAAAAAAATAGCATTTTAATTTTATGTTTGATGCAAGATCCTGGATTGAAGTTGGGGGCCTGATGCTTGTTTTTCTGGTCGTTTATGGTCAGACCGGCTTATTTTTTTGCTTTTTTATTCCTAGCGGCGCTTTTATATTTGCTTGCGGTGCAATGATTGCTTCAGGAGTACTGGATGCTAATCTGTATGTAGCTATAGGCGCTTTTATTTTAGCCGTTATTCTAGGTCATTTTACCGGCTTTTTCTTTGGGTATAAGATAGGTCCAAAATTAAGGAAGCGACCCGATTCTCGCTTTTTTAAACATGCCCATTTAGAAGCTGCAGAGGAGTTTTTTCAAAAATATGGTGGTCGTGCTATCGCTATTGGGTTGTTTTTACCGATTGTTCGAACTTTTGGACCCATTGTAGCCGGTATGCTGAAGATGAAAATAAAACAATTTTTCTTTTTTACCCTTCTGGGTGCTATTTGCTGGGTTAACAGTTTTTTATTTGCCGGTTATTTAATTGGTAGTCGTCCGTACCTGCGCCCTTATATGCAATATATTATTATAGGGGTTGTTGTCATAGTTTCTATTCCTGTTGCCTATAAAGTATTGAAAAGGTTAAATGCGAAAAGGAAAAAAGAGGATGATTAGTAATTATCCTCTTTTTATTAAATAAGTTGTTCCTTCATGAGAAACAAGGGCATTAGAGAATATAGTTTGCGCTTCTTGAGCAAAAGGTTCTACATCGTAATATCGGGATGAAAAATGCCCAACCAATAATTTTTTAACTTCTGCTTCTTTTGCGATTTGAGCAGCCTGAATAGCAGTAGAATGAAAACGAGCCTCCGCTTTTTCTCTATTGTCTTCTAAATAGGTTGCTTCATGGTAAATCATATCTGCACCTTTGATGTATGGAATAATACTTTCTTCGTATTTTGTGTCTGCACAAAAGGCATAAATGTATTCTTTCCCGGGCGGTGCAGTGAGTTTCTCATTGGGAATGTGCGTTCCGGTAACATCTATATAATCTTCCCCTAATTTTAAATTTTTATAAAAAGAATATGGAATTTCATATTTTTCTACCTCTTTTGGTAATATTCTTCTTTCTTCATGTTTTTCTTTAAAAACAAAACCAAAACAATCGATTCGATGTGTCGTAGGAAAAGTGGAAATTTCTATGCCTTTTTCTTTTAATATAATGCCATTTTGTCCGGAATGTAATGCATGAAAGTGCAACCCAAAAGGCAAATGTGTATTGGCACATTCCAATTGTATTCGAATGATTTCTTCCAATGGTGTAGGAGCAAAAATATGCAGCGGGTTTGTTCTGTTTTGCAATCCTATGCTGTTGAGCAAACCAATAAGACCAAAATAATGATCTCCGTGAAGATGGCTGATAAAGATATGATTAATCTTATTTCTTTTTATTTTATATCGGTTCATCTGCATTTGAGTTCCTTCTCCACAATCTACTAAAAAGAGTTGGTCGTTTAAAGTGACAACTTGAGATGTGGGGTGTCTTCCATTGGCAGGAATAGCAGAATTATTTCCTAATATTGTAATAGAAAAATTCATAAAAAATTGATTATACAATTATTATAATTACTAATTGATATAAAATAATATAAATCTAAACATCCTCTTTCTTGTTTGTTCCTAAAATATCTCGTTCTAATTTTTCCATCATAATCATATCTATTGCTTCAGGTAAAGTGGGAGTAAAGTTAATCTCTTTTTCTTTTAGTTTTTCATTTAAAGCCTGATTTGAAATGGGCGTAATGATAAAAGAAAGATCGTCTTTTAGGGAATCATCTTGTGCCGATTTAATTTCATTTATCGTTCGTTCGCTTAAATTTAATTTTTCTGTTTGTGGGAGAATCAGGATGATATTTCCGGGTGCTTCATTCTTTTTATCAGCTAAAACAGACTTTAAGGAAGCTGACATTTTTTCAGCTACTTCTTCCTTGGATACTTTAATCATTGAAAAGTCTGCTTTGGTATCAATTTTGACCATGATATAATAATATTTTGATAATGACCTAAGGGTTATGAAGGTTAAATTTAAGAGAATAAGTTTTCTTATGGTGAAGTTAAACCAAATTATTTTCTTAATATTGTGTAAAGCACAGCAATGTGCAAATACAAAGTTAAATTATGGATCAAAGTTTTTCAGCACAAGTACGAGAAATTATTTCCTATAGCAGAGAAGAAGCTTTGCGGCTTGGAAATGATTACATAGGAATAGAGCATTTGCTCTTGGGCATGATTCGTGAAGGCGAAGGTCGTGCTATTAAGATTTTGCAATCTTTGGAAGTAGATCTTTATGAGTTAAGGAAGGAGATAGAAATAGCTATAAAGGATAAAACGGGAAAGAAGATTACGAATATTAACAGCTTACCATTAACGAAGCAGGCAGAAAGAGTAATTAGGGTCACCGTCTTAGAGGCTAAATCATTGAAAAGTCCAAAGGTGGAGACCGAACATCTTATGCTTTCTATTTTAAAAAATAAAGAAAATATCTGTACCCAGATGCTACAGCAATTCGGGATTACTTATGAACGCTTTCGTGGAGAGCTTTCAGGAGAAATAGATTTGTCTGCTTCGGAGCCTGCTGCAGAATTTACTGAGGATCCGAGTGCCGATTACGGAGAAGAGAAGAAAGGGTATTCAAGATCTCGTCGATCGAAAGCAAAGTCTAAAACTCCTGTTTTAGATAATTTTGGAAGAGATATCACCAAGATGGCGGAATCTGACAGCTTGGATCCTATTGTAGGACGAGAAAAAGAAATTGAACGGGTCTCTCAGATTCTTTCCAGAAGGAAAAAGAATAATCCTATTTTGATTGGTGAGCCGGGGGTTGGAAAAACTGCTATTGTAGAAGGACTGGCTTTGAGAATAGTAAACCGCAAGGTATCACGTATTTTATTTGATAAACGTGTGGTAAGTCTTGATTTGGCGGCACTCGTTGCCGGTACCAAGTATAGAGGTCAATTTGAAGAGCGGATAAAAGCTATCATGAATGAATTGGCTAAGAATAAAGATATTATCCTGTTTATTGATGAAATTCATACCATTGTAGGAGCCGGTGGTGCTTCCGGTTCTTTAGATGCGTCGAATATGTTTAAACCTGCTTTGGCAAGAGGAGATTTACAATGTATAGGAGCTTCTACCCTGGATGAATATAGGAATCATATTGAAAAAGACGGGGCTTTAGACCGGCGTTTTCAGAAGGTCATGGTGGATCCTCCAAGTGTAGCGGAAACCATTGAAATATTAGAGAATGTAAAACCGCGTTATGAAGATTATCATAATGTGACTTATTCTGATCAGGCAATTAAGGATTGTGTCAAATTGAGCGATCGTTACATGACGGATCGCTTGCTTCCTGATAAGGCAATAGATGTATTGGATGAAGTAGGTGCCAGAGTTCATTTGAAGAATATCAATGTTCCAGAGAATATTGTGGAATTAGAACATGAGATAGATCAGATTAAGAAAGAGAAAAACAAAGTCGTTAAGAAACAGCGTTTTGAGGAGGCTGCAGCCTTACGTGATGAAGAGAAACAACTGGTTAAAAAACTGGATGACGCGAAGAGTGATTGGGAAGAGGAAATAAAACACAGACGCTATCCTATTGATGAGGAGAATATTGCAGAAGTGGTTAGTATGATGACTAATATTCCGGTGAACAGAATGGTGCAGGCAGAATCAGATAAGCTGAGAAAAATGGATAAAGAGTTGAAGTCTGTGGTGATTGGACAGGATGATGCGGTGGATAAAGTTGTGAAAGCCATTCAACGAAACAGAGTTGGGCTGAAAGATCCAAAGAAGCCTATTGGTAGTTTTATCTTTTTAGGTCCTACAGGAGTAGGGAAGACGGAATTGGCCAGAGATCTTTCAATGTCCTTGTTTGATTCTGATGATGCATTGATTCGGATAGATATGAGTGAGTATATGGAAAAATACTCGCTAAGTCGTTTAATTGGAGCACCTCCCGGATATGTTGGTCATGAAAATGGTGGTCAATTGACGGAAAAGGTGAGAAGAAAACCTTATTCAGTAGTCTTGTTGGATGAAATAGAAAAAGCACACAAAGATATTTTTCACATCCTTCTTCAGGTACTGGACGATGGAATCCTTACTGATGGCTTGGGACGAAGAGTGGATTTTAAAAATACTATTTTAATCATGACTTCTAATATAGGAGCACGTGAATTAAAAGATTTCGGTAGCGGTGTTGGATTTTCTACTTCAGCAAAATCAATGAACCGGGATGAATTAAATAAATCCGTTATTCAGAAGTCGCTGAAAAGAACTTTCTCTCCTGAATTCTTAAATAGAATTGATGATGTCGTTATATTTAATTCCTTGGTAAAAGAAGATATCTATAAGATTATAGACGTTTTGATGAAAGATGTTTATGCTCGTTTGGATGAACTCGGATATCATTTAAAACTGAGTAAGGATGCCAAAGAATTTATTGCTGAAAAAGGATATGATATTCAATTTGGAGCGCGTCCCTTGCATCGAGCCATTCAGAAACATTTAGAAGATCAGCTTGCTGAGGAAATTCTGAATGTGAATCTTAAAGAAGGAGATACGGTAATGGCTGAACTGGACAAAAAGAAAGAAAAATTAAAGTTTACAGTTCAGAAAACATCAGAAGAAAAATCTCAAGCATAGATTCGATTTTGATTATCTGTTCATGATAAATAATATTGTATAATTGATTGAAAGTTTTTCGACCTTATTTTCTTAAGGAGGTCGAAAAACTTTTTTTATGGGTTAAATGATAAGATGAAGGATATTATTATTGCGATAGATGGTTTGTCCGGTTGTGGTAAGAGTACTTTAGCTAGGCAATTGGCAGAAGAACTTCACTATTTATATATTGATACCGGCGCGATGTATCGCGCGATAACATGTTATTTCCTGGATCATAAGGTAGATATTTCAAAAACTACTACCGCAGACTTAGAGGAAATTATAAAAGAAATTCATTTGGGATTTGAAAAGAATGAAAATAATGGGAGAAAGGAAGTTACGTTGAATGGAGAAAGGGTAGAGGGGCGCATTAGAAATTTTGATGTTGCTAAAAAGGTAAGTGAAGTGGCAGCAATTGGTGAGGTAAGAAAATTAGCCGTTAAAGAGCAAAAGAAACTTGCTAAAGACGGAGGCGTGGTTATGGATGGAAGAGATATCGGGACAGTGGTATTTCCGGATGCAGAATTAAAAATTTACCTGACAGCGTCAACGGAAGTTAGAACGGAAAGGAGGTATAAGGAACTTTTTGCAGAGAATCCGCAAATTAAAAGAAGCGAGATTCGGCAAAATTTGGAAGAAAGGGATTATAAGGATATGCATAGAGAAATTAGTCCTTTACGGCAGGCCGCAGATGCTATTGTAATTGATAACAGCAATTTGAACAGGGCAGAACAGTTAGAAAAAGTGCTGAATTTGGCGAGGCAATTGATGTCTTAGTCCTGAAATTGAGCAATTTTTTCTTCCATCTTATATTCTAAATCATAAAAAGAGAGTAATTCTCTGATGACATTTTCTACTAAGGCATCCGGACAGGAGGCTCCGCTCGTTATAGCTACTTTTAATGGTTCATTATGTGGTGGAAGATAATCAAAAGTTATTTTTTCTTCTTTTGTTCTTAAATCAAAATGTGATATTTCTTTTGAAGAAATCATTTTTTTTCGTGAAGAAATGAAATAGGTAGGCATTTTATCCTCACACATTTCCACCAGATGCGAAGTGTTAGAACTATTATAACCGCCAACGACAATAGCAAGATCGGCTGATTCTTCTAACAAGCCTTTTACGGCATTTTGATTGTCATTGGTTGCGTAGCACAGGGTATCTCTGGTGTCGGCAAAGTGTTCTAATATTTCTCCCTCTTTCAAATCATATTTGGCAGCCATAATGTCTTTAATATAATTTGATATTTCTTTGGTTTCATCAGCCAGCATGGTAGTCTGATTGACAACACCTACGCGAATAAGATCTTTTTCTACATCAAAATTCTTGGAATATCTTCCTTCAAATATTTTATAAAAATCTTCTTTAGGTATTTCACCCGAAATGATAGCTCCTAACGTCTTTGCTTCCTCTATATTTCTGACAATTAGCGTTGGGGTATGTGAATTACTATGAGAAAAAGTAGCCCGGGTTTCTTCATGCTTAGGACGACCATGTATGATGATGGTATAAACATCTTCTCCAATGGAAGACGCTTTATTCCAAACTCTTTTCACAAAAGGGCAGGTGGTATTAAATTGGTCGGATTGTACCCCAATTTCCTTTAGTTTATCTTCCACCTCCAGTGTGGTTCCGAAAGCAGGGACAATGACAATATCCTCTTCATTGAGTTCCTTCCAGGGAATGAGCTGTTTGCCATGATTATCCATAATAAACTGCACACCACGCTCTCTCAGGTTACTATTAACATGTGGATTGTGAATCATTTCACTCAATAGAAAAATCCTTTTATCCGGATGTTCATCAAGTGTTTTAAAGGCAATCTCAATAGCATTTTGAACCCCGTAACAAAATCCAAAATGTCTGGCTAAATTAATTTGTATAGATCCAAAATCTAGTATGGTTGGTCGAAAATCCTTTTTTCTTTTATCTTCACCGGTTCGCTGTTTTTTTATAGCGTCAATTAAAGGACTTCTGTATATAATCGGAATATCAAATGTCTTCATGGTAAATCAAACTTTTTTGAATTAGTACCCTCTCCACATCCAGTTTCTGGTATCTTCTATGTGACCATAGTGTATATCATTCAATTCTTTGAGTAGTGAAGGCGCAATTTTCCATTGATTACTTGGTTTGGGTTCAATCTTTTGACCTTTATACTCTAACGAATTTACGTAGATAATGTTTGCTGCAGTACCGGAACCAAAAACTTCATCTAGTTTTCCATCCTTTTCTGCTTGAATAACTTCATCAATAGAAACATCTCTTTCTTCCACCGGGATATTTCTATCTCTTAGTATCTCAATAATACTTTCTCTGGTTACGCCCGGAAGGACGGTATGTTTTTCTAAAGAAGGAGTAATGGCAACCCCGTCGATAACCACCCACATATTCATGGTGCCGCATTCTTGCAAATATTTGTGTTCCTTTGCATCGGTCCAAAGTATCTGATCAAAACCTTTGGACAATGCCTCTTCTGTAGGATAAAGGCTGGCAGCATAATTTATGGCTGCTTTGGCTTCCCCTACACCTCCTTCAGCAGCTCTTACGTAATAATCTGCCACTAACAAGTCTAAAGGCTTGCTATAATAAGCTCCGCTTGGGGAAGTGATAATAAGAAATGTGTATTCTGTGCCGGGACTTACGCCAATAAAAGGATCCGTTGCAAAGAGAAAAGGGCGAATATATAAAGAACTTCCTTCCTTATTCGGCACCCAGTCCTTGTCTAATTGGACAAGCTCCCACATCCCTTCCATAAAAAGCTCGTAAGGAATGGCAGGCATGGCCATTCGTTTCGCTGATTTATTTATGCGTTCAAAGTTCATTTCAGGGCGATAAAGGCTGATTCTGCCATTGATATCCCTGTACGCTTTCATTCCTTCGAATATACTCTGACCGTAATGTAGGGCAGAAGTTGCAGGGCTGAGTGAAAGGTTTGCATAAGGTTCAATCCCCACTTCCCGCCATGCACCGTTGGCGTATTTTGCAACAAACATATGGTCAGAAAAGACTTTCCCAAAGTTTAAATGATCAAAA
>CAZLDH010000076.1:0-13859 GCA_964558275.1 uncultured Chitinophagaceae bacterium | reverse complement strand
AGATTTGTTGGACAAAAATATGGTTGCCGCTGTTTTTCTCTATAAAAATGATGAAAAAGAATTGGATAATGAATTTTCAAAATGGGGAGAAGAAGAGAATGAAAATGCACAATTCGCTGTCCAGCCTTCTTCTAAGAACGGGAATAAGGAGCGATTTGATGTTCAAATGAATGATAATAGTAGTATTACGAGTATTATTCATTGGGAAAAAGATTTTGTGGAATTCACGGTCTATAAAGGAACAATTGAGGATACTACTGCAGATAATATAATAAAAAGTTGGGTTTACGAGGGTGAAGATATTCCGTCAGAAGAAGATAACCCACTAACAAAAATTAATTTATGGTTGTTTAGGGGGCAGGCTCCGTCTGATCAAAAGGAGGAAGAGCTTGTTGTGTCTGCATTTAAATACTTTAGAGGATCAAAAGATAAAAGGGAAAATGGTAATAATGAATTAAACTTGCCCGATTCTTTACAATCTTATCTTCAAGGAAACAACTATTATTTGCTGTATTTGGATTCTGTGTTAGAAAAAGAGATTGATACTAAAGTCGTCGAGGATTATAGGGTAAACAAGTCAAATACGGATTCTAAATTTATCTATTTTTCAAGTTCATTTAAATCGGTTTCTTCTGATGGATTGAATCCATTTGGCCTACCGGATAGGGAATGGGCGAGTTTGGTAGTCAACGGAGATGCGGCGGTCTCCTGGGCTGCCGGTTCATTAGAAAATACCGGAAGTACCGACTTTACTTCGATAACTGATGATTATGTTTTACATTTTGCGATTAAATCCGAAGAAAAGGAGGCTGTCTATCTTTTAAGAGCCGGCTTCGGTGAAAATAATGGTGATGAGCCTACAGATATCGGGGCTAAAATTTATCTTGGTGATTGTGACAACTGCTATGCTGATTTTCCACGGGATGGAGAATGGTATCATTTTGAAATATCGGTAAGTGAACTCAAAATTTTAAATCCCAACTTTAGCTTCGAGCATGTTTTAGATGAAAACGCGCATCTTTTTGATTTTTCTATTGATGGTGCACCAGAGGCAGGTACTACTTTAGATTTGGGAGCTATCTTTTATTATTTACCCAAATTATGAAATGGTTGGAGAAATAATATAGTATTATCTTTGGAAGATAAAAACAAAGGGATTATAAACTTTCTGTGACAGTAATCTATTTCGACACTCATGTTATGGATGAAGCGAAATACTTTTATCTCAAAGTGTAAGATGTCTCCCTTCCATTGCTATAAATAGAAACAGAATTGGTCTGAATCAATTCGTTTAATTGCTTCATAGGTTTTAAATTTACCTCCCATTTATAAGATTTATTACGCTCCTCCTTCTTTTCTCATTATATTTGGTCTTTCAATCGTTCATTTAAAAATGTAAGCATGATTCATAATTTTCTATCAGGTTTTATCGGATTAATTCTTTTTCCCGTGATGGCGTTTGCTCAGTCTCCTATTGTAGTTCAAACCCAAAATACGGCTTTGGTGTTCAAGGTTGAAAACAAACATCTTGTTCAGGCTTATCTGGGAGAGCGGTTGTCAGATAAGGAAGATTATGAAAAAATACTTGTGAGTAGTTCAAGTCAGGCTTACAGTACTTCCGGTACTACCAACCCTTTTAGTGCGGCGATTAGTGTAACACATGCGGATGGAAATCCTTCTTTAAACCTGGAATATGTCAAGCATGAGGCGAACAAACTTTCTGATAATGTAGTTTTAACGAGCATCGAACTAAAAGATCCCGAATATCCTTTTGAAGTTACTTTATATTATAAAGCTTTTGAGAAAGAAGATGTGATAAAGACATGGTCGGTGATTAAAAATGGCGAAGATGGAGAAGTTGTTTTGCATGAATTTGCCTCTGCTAATTTATATCTCAATGCTTCCCATTATTATCTAACTCAATTTCATGGGGATTGGGCGAAGGAGATGCAAATGCAGGAATCAGAACTTACCTCCGGTATTAAAGTCATTGATTCAAAAATTGGTGCTAGAGCGACAAAATACCAGAGTCCCGGTTTTTTATTATCACCCAATAAGCCTTCCATAGAAAATAGTGGGAAAGTTTTAGCCGGAACACTTGCCTGGAGTGGGAATTTTAGATTGCTTTTTCAAGTTGACAACAACAATAAGTTGCACATTCTTCCCGGAATCAATCCGGTAGGATCTGATTATCCCTTAGCTCAGGGAGAAAAATTGAAAACTCCGGCATTCATATTTACTTACAGCACTACCGGAAAAGGGCAAGCCTCTAGAAATATTGATGATTGGGCAAGGAATTACGGTATATTGGACGGCAAGAAGTCCAGATTGACGTTGTTGAACAATTGGGAAGCGACGTATTTTGATTTTAATGAAGAAAGTTTGGTTCACCTTTTTGACCAAGCGAAGCAGATAGGTGTGGATATGTTTTTGTTGGATGACGGCTGGTTTGGTAATAAATATCCTAGAAATGCAGCTAATGCCGGTTTGGGAGATTGGCAGGTCAATAAGAAAAAACTGCCACATGGAATTGACTACTTGGTGCAACAGGCGCAAAAGAGAGATTTGAAGTTTGGTATTTGGATTGAACCGGAGATGGTTAATCCCAGCAGTGAATTATATCACAAACATCCGAACTGGATATTAAGGTTGCCTAATCGACCGGAAAATTATCAACGCAACCAATTGGTTTTAGACTTGTCGAATCCTGAAGTTCAAGATTTTGTCTATGGTGTGGTAGATGGTTTGATGACGAAGTTTCCCGGTATTGCTTACTTTAAGTGGGATTGTAATCGTTTCTTTTCTAATGAGTATTCCGTTTATGAGGGGGATAATCAGTCAAAGCTTTACGTAGATTATGTGAAAGGGTTGTATCATGTATTAAAGAGGTTGCGAAAAAAATATCCACATTTGCCAATGATGTTATGTTCCGGAGGTGGCGGTAGGGCGGATTATGGCGCCTTGAAATATTTTACAGAATTTTGGCCCAGCGATAACACGAATCCATTGGATAGAATTTTTATTCAATGGGGGTATTCTTATTTGTATCCTGCCATTGCTTCGGCCAGCCATGTGACTACTATGGGACAGAATTATTCTCTTAAATTTAGAATTGATGTAGCGATGATGGGAAAATTGGGATTTGATATGAAGTTTGATCGCCTGGGGGATGAAAAGTTACATTTTGTTAAAAATGCTGTGTCTTTATATGACGAAATTAAAGCGACCGTTTGGTATGGTGATTTATATCGACTTGTTTCACCTTACGAGGGTAATAGAGCTGCTCTGATGTATGTAGCCAAGAATAAATCCGAAGCGGTTGTGTTTACTTATTCCTTACATGATGTGCTCCATTCAGAAAATCCGGCGATAAAGCTTCATGGTCTTGATGCAGATAAGAAGTATCTTCTGAAAGAAATTAATCTACCGGAAGGGAAACATTCTCGTTGTCCTGAATCCGGACAGGTATATTCCGGAGCATATCTTATGCAGGTAGGTATTCATGCGCCAATTGGCGGTAGGGCACAGAGTGCTGTTTTTAGATTGGTTGTTCAATAAGTAACCTATTATAAATAATAACATATAAATAATATCGGTAGAAAATCAGAATTTGAAACAATTAGCGGGCTGTAAAATGTCTTTTTAGTGAAAAGGGCTTTAATATTTTGCAAAAATCGGATAAAAATCTTGTATAATAATATTTATTATCCGACTTTTGTAAAAATTCTTTTATGAAAGTTTTAAGACGATCCGCCCTAAAAGGGTTGTATGAATCTCCTATTAAATCCATGTCGGAGTTTACAAATGCACCCGAATTAGAAGACTCCAAGATTACTGATTTTTATGCAAGTAATGTATTTACCGGCAAAATAATGCGGGAATATCTTACAGATGAAGCTTATAAAAGCCTTTCTAATTCAGTAAAACATGGATTGAAAATAGACCGTAAAATGGCCAGCCAGATAGCTTCAGGTATGCGTGCTTGGGCAATGGACAAAGGAGTAAGCCATTATACACACTGGTTTCAGCCTTTAACAGGAACAACAGCAGAGAAACATGATGCCTTTTTTACCATTGATGAAGATGGCACACCGCTGGAAAATTTTGATGGAAATTCACTGGTTCAGCAAGAACCGGATGCCTCTAGTTTTCCTAGTGGAGGTCTTCGTGTAACCTTTGAGGCGCGAGGATATACGGCCTGGGATCCTTCTTCACCTGCATTTATTATGGACATGGGATTGGGAAAAACTTTATGTATCCCCACCGCATTTGTTTCTTATAATGGAGAGTCTTTAGATTATAAAGCGCCGCTATTAAAGTCTATTGAAGGTTTGGATAGGGTCGCAACACAAGTTTGTAACTATTTCGATAAAAATGTAACTTCTGTTAACTCTACTTTAGGTTGGGAACAAGAGTATTTTCTGGTAGATGCTAAATTGGCACAGTCACGTCCGGACTTGATGCAATGTGGACGTACTGTAATGGGACACCCGCCTGGTAAAGGGCAGCAGCTGGATGATCATTATTTTGGATCTATCCCGGATCGAGCTTATGCCTTTATGAGAGATTTAGAAGTGGAATGTTATAAATTAGGTATTCCGCTGAAGACGCGACATAATGAAGTCGCTCCATCACAGTTTGAATGTGCTCCTATTTATGAAGAAATGAATATTGCGGTTGATCATAACGCACTATTAATGGATGTGATGCGGAAAGTGGCAAGGCGTCATGAGCTGAAAGTGCTGTTTCATGAAAAACCCTTTGCCGAAATGAATGGCTCCGGAAAACATAATAATTGGAGTTTGGCTACCAGTACAGGAGTGAATCTGCTGTCTCCCGGAAAAACGCCAAAGACCAATCTGATGTTTCTGACTTTCTTTATCAATACGATTAAGGCGGTACATGATCATGCCGATTTGTTACGCGCATCTATAGCATCAGCCAGTAACGATTATCGATTGGGCTCCAGTGAGGCTCCTCCGGCCATTATTTCTGTTTTTATTGGCGAGTATTTGACCTCGGTATTAAAAGAAATCGAATCCCGGGTGAGTGATAAATTTGATGAGCAAGATGAGGCAATGCTGAAGATGGACTTGTTGAAAAGCATTCCTGAATTATTCCGGGATAATACAGATAGAAACAGAACTTCTCCCTTTGCCTTTACAGGAAATAAGTTTGAATTTAGAGCAGTTGGAGCCACTGCAAACTGTGCTAATGCCATGACCTATCTCAATACCATTGTTGCAGATACGCTCATTAAATTTAAAGAGAAGGTGGATTCTCTGATTTCTAATGGAGAAAAGAAGGAAATCGCTATTTTGCAGGTACTTCAAAGCCATATTGTAGCATCAAGAAGTGTATTGTTTGAAGGAGATGGTTATAGTAGTGCCTGGGAACAAGAAGCCGGAAAAAGAGGATTGCCTAATGAAAAAAATACTCCCAATGCACTGAGCGCTTTGACGGACGAAAAGGCTATTAAAGTATTTACAGATTTAAAAGTCTTTTCTGAAAAGGAATTTCGGGCGAGATATGATATGCTGTTAGAGCAATATAGTAAAGAGGTGCAGATAGAAGCGAGAGTATTGGGCGAGCTGTGTACCAATTATGTGATTCCTGCAGCAATTTCCTATCAAAACAAGGTGATTGAGAATATTAGAGGATTACAAAAATTGGGCATGGAGGAAAAGACTTGGGCGGTTCAAAAAGAAATTGTGGAAGGGATTTCATTACATATTAATGAAATCGGGAAAGGGGTAAATAAGATGATTGAAACCAGAAAAAGAATCAATAGAATAGAAAATGAAAAGGAAAAAGCCCTGGCTTATGGAGACGAGGTGAAAGATTTATTTGATCCGATCAGATATCATTGCGATAAATTAGAGTTTATTGTGGATGATGAAGATTGGCGACTCGCAAAGTATAGAGAACTCCTTTTTCTGAATTAACTTAAAAGGAATTTGGTTCTATCCGGTAGTGATAATTATAATCGCTACCGGATTTTTTGTGTGCGAAATTTTATAAAAATTATCCCAAATTATATAACAAATTCAGCAAAAAGGTCACTTAACTTTGCATTAAAAATAAAGTAGAAATGAAACATACCTATAAAGTGAGCGGAATGAGCTGTGAGGGATGTAAAACGCATGTTGAAGAATCCTTGAAAGATGTGGAGAATGTGGAAGAAGTGGTCGTGGATTTGAAGAGCGAATCGGCTGAAATAGAAATGACCAAGCATGTAGAACTAAAGGATTTACAGAAAGCATTGAAAGGAAGTGTCTATCAAATAGAATTTCCTGAAGCTGTAGATGCAACACCTCAAAAAACTGTAACCAAAGAAACTGTAACCGGAAATACGGAGTATTATTGTCCTATGCATTGTGAGGGTGATAAAACCTATGACCAGCCGGGCGATTGTCCTGTATGTGGGATGGATTTAGTGGAACAGCCTAAGCAAAAACAGAAAACGCAATATACCTGTCCTATGCATCCGGAAATAGTACAGGATGAGCCGGGAAGTTGTCCTAAGTGTGGAATGGATTTAGTTCCCATGGCGGCAGCATCTGAAGAAGAGGAAAATACGACCTATAAAAAATTATTGGAAAAATTTAAGATAGCGGTAGGCTTTACTTTGCCTGTTTTTATTATTGCCATGTCGGGTATGATTCCCAATAATCCTTTATATAGATGGATGGATATAAAATACTGGAATTGGGTGGAGTTTGCTTTATCCCTTCCCGTGGTTTTTTATGCCACTTGGATGTTTTTTGAACGGGCTTGGCATTCTATCAAAACTTGGCATTTGAATATGTTTACCCTTATAGGAATTGGTGCAGGCGTTGCATGGCTTTTTAGTGTGGTAGCTTTATTATTTCCCGGAATGATTCCTGCAGATTTTAAAAGTGCTACAGGGGTTGTTCATGTCTATTTTGAATCAGCTACCGTTATTCTGACTTTGGTTTTGCTGGGGCAATTGTTAGAAGCGAAAGCACATGGAA
Organism: uncultured Chitinophagaceae bacterium; assembly: GCA_964558275.1. GTDB lineage: Bacteria > Bacteroidota > Bacteroidia > Chitinophagales > Chitinophagaceae > FW021-bin31. The sequence goes on along the minus strand of CAZLDH010000076.1, from coordinate 6,864 downwards.
AAACGAATGCTGCCATTAAAGCATTGTTGAAACTTGCGCCTCAGCAGGCAACAAAAGTGGTAGGCAAGGAAACATTGATTGTCGCAGTAGATGACATTCAAAAAGGAGATGTATTAAAGGTAAAACCGGGTGAAAAAGTACCGGTAGATGGATTGATTAAGGAAGGGGAAACACATATTGACGAGTCTATGATTACCGGAGAGCCGATTCCTGTAGATAAAAAGAAAGGAGATGATGTGAAGTCAGGAACAATTAATGGAAATAAAACGTTTTTGATGACTACTGAAAAAGTTGGTTCAGAAACAGTACTTTCTCAGATTATTGAGATGGTAAATGCGGCGAGTCGTTCTCGTGCGCCAATTCAGAATTTGGCAGATAAAATATCTGCTTATTTTGTACCTATTGTGGTGTTGGTAGCTGTTTTTACTTTTATAATATGGATGGTATTTGGGCCGGCTCCCTCTCAGGTGTATGCGTTGGTAAATGCGGTGGCTGTTCTAATTATTGCTTGTCCATGTGCTTTGGGTCTTGCTACGCCTATGTCTGTGATGGTGGGCGTGGGAAAAGGTGCACAATCCGGAATATTGGTAAAGAGTGCAGGCGCATTGGAAAGCATGAACAAGATTGATGTGGTTGTTGTGGATAAAACCGGAACAATTACAGAGGGAAAACCTTCTGTAGAAGAGATAGTCGTTACGAATTCACGATATACCAGAAAAGATATTATTCAACGTATTTTATCTTTAAATAACAATAGCGAACATCCCCTGGCTAAAGCTACTTTAGCTTATGGAAAGCAAGAAAATATAACAGCGGAAGAAGTGCAAAATTTTGAAGCTGTTTCCGGAAAGGGAGTAGTAGGTATTTTGGGGCATAAGCAGATTGCTTTGGGAAATAAAAGGATGATGGAGGAGGATGCTGTTCAAATTTCAAAAAGTGTTGTAGAAAAAGTGGAAGCATTTCAACAACAAGGGAAAACAGTCTCTTTTTTATCGGAAGAAGGTAAGGTTATAGGATATGTTGTGCTGTCAGATAAGATTAAACCAAGTTCAAAAGAAGCTGTTCGACAATTGCAGAAGGAAGGCATAGAAGTATGGATGTTTACCGGTGATAATGAACAAACTGCAAAGTTCGTTAGTGAAGAGATAGGTTTAGATGGATTTAAGGCAGGGCTTTTGCCTGAAGATAAGTTAAAAGGGGTAAAAGAAATGCAGGATAAGGGTAAAAAAGTGGCTATGGCAGGGGATGGAATTAATGATGCTCCTGCACTGGCACAAGCTGATATTGGTATTGCCATGGGTACTGGTACAGATGTGGCTATTGAAAGTGCAGAAATCACGCTGGTGGAAGGAGATTTAAGAGGAATTGCTAAAGCAAAAATATTGAGCGAGAAAACAATGAAGAATATTCGGCAGAACCTTTGGTTTGCTTTGGGCTATAATACGCTGGGTATTCCTATAGCTGCCGGTGTTTTGTATCCGGTATTGGGGCTTCTGTTATCTCCTATGATTGCTGCATTGGCCATGAGCTTTAGCTCCGTTTCTGTAATAGCGAATTCCCTTAGATTAAGAAAAAGTAAGTTATAGCAGAATGATTTAGGAGCTTAGAAATCAGGGGCGAATTCTAAAATAAATCTTAAAAACATTTTAGAATAGAGAAACAATTTTAAGAAATCTTACCTTTGAATCGCGTGAAGAAAGTATTTTTTATATTAATGACTCTGGGCATCGTCTTCTATTTTATTCCTGCTACTGCGAATAATATGGATATGTCGTGTTCTAAACATGAGGCAAAGGATATGTCTTGTTGTGAAGGAGAAAATACTACTGCTTCGAAGGATGCTGCAGATAATGATATTCCTTGGCAATTAAATAAACCGGAAAAACAAAAAGATGAACATGGTTGTTGTGAAGGCAGTTGTCCGGCACCTGCCTGCCATTGTCCGGTTACGGCCGTGTATGTTACTATTGTAACTCATACTAAATCAGATGATTGGTTAGATCCGGGTGTTAGTCTGTTTCCTTCCATCCCTTTCGATATTTTTTCTGGTTTCTCTTCTATTTGGCGTCCCCCCAAAATCGGGTAATTAGTTTTCTTGCTTTTCTTATAAACAAAAACTATTGTTTTCACTGATTTCTTTAGTGGAAGCCTGTTTGTAGTGAAATCTTGTTTGTAAGTACAGAAAAGGCTCTTTTAATACAGCGTCTCCTTTCGGTATTATGTGTTAAAGAATTTAATTGAATAGTTCTATTTGATTCCGAAGAGCCGTATGTTCAATGGACGATTACCCAACCACATATTAAAAAATGAAAAAGATAATTTTATTGATGAGTTTTGTCTTGTTTGTTCAGACGACCATCGCTCAATCCCTTGATTTTAATCATGGGAATAATGAAGTATATACCCCCTATCATAGCTTTGCAGCACCGGTTGCAACGCCTACTCCTTTGGGGGCACCTGTAAAAGGCCCTATTTCTAATAATGAAAAAAATCTGGCAACTAAAGCTGTAAAAGGAGCTCATTCCGGTATTCATTTTCCTAAAGGCACCAAGGGGGTGAAAACTGTTAGGTATGACTTGTATATTACCGATACAACAGTGAATTATACCGGGGAAGATCGGCATGCTATTGCTGTGAATGGCAAATTACCCGGTCCTACCTTACATTTTACGATAGGAGATACGGCACTTATTTATGTTCATAATTTGGCAGACAAACCGTCGGGGGTACACTGGCATGGGGTACAACTTCCAAATCGAATGGATGGTGTTCCATCACTGACGCAGCAGCCCATCCCACCGCATACTACTTATATTTATAAATTTCCGGTAGTACAAGCAGGTACCTATTGGTATCACAGTCATTTTGATTTGCAAGAGCAGGTTGGATTGTATGGCGCATTGATTTTTAATAAAAGAACCGAACCGGATATCCCTACTATTCCAATTGTTTTGAGTGATTGGAGTGATATGAAACCAAAACAAATTGATCGCCGGCTGCATACCGGAAATGCCGAATGGTTTGGTATAAAAAAACATTCCGTGCAGAGTTATTGGGAAGCATTAAAAGCCGGTAAAACAGGGGTTAAGTTCGTGAATGAATGGAAGCGGATGGAGGCTATGGACGTGAGTGATATTTATTATGAGCGATTTTTGCTTAATGGAGATACTGCAGATGTCTTTTCCAGGTTTAAAGCGGGAGATAAGGTGCGATTGCGTGTAGTAAACGGTGCGTCTTCTTCCTATTTTTGGCTGAGTTATAGTGGAGGAGAGATAAAGGTGGTGGCAAATGATGGTAATGATGTGGAGCCGGTTGATGTAGATAGATTACTCATTGGCCCTTCCGAAACCTATGATTTAGTCATCACTATTCCTGAAAATATGCAGTATGAGTTTCTGGCTACTGCAGAAGACCGTAGTGGATATGCTTCTTTATGGCTTGGAAGTGGAATGAAAATGCCGGCTGAAAAATTACCTAAGTTAGCTTATTTTGAAGGGATGAAAATGATGAATGAGATGATGAAAATGAATGGAGATATGAAAAGTATGGGAATGAAAATGTCACTACAGAAGATGGATATGAACAGGGTAATGTATCCGGAATTAGAAGCAAATGACAATCATCATGCGCACCATCATGATGCAGAGCGTCAATCTGATGAAAAATATATTTGCTCCATGCATCCGGAAGTGGTAAAAATGACTCCGGGGAAATGTCCCAAATGTGGAATGAATTTAGAAGTGAAAACAGCGGCCGATCCTGAAAAAAAAGATGAGATTGAGACTTTGAATTATAATATGTTACAGGCAACGAAAAATACGACTTTGCCCGATGGGGAATGGAGGACACTAGAATTTGAGTTGAATGGGAATATGAATAGATATGTGTGGTCAATCAATGGAAAGACGGTATCTGAGAGTGACAAAATATTGATTAAACGAGGTCAAAATCTACGAATTATTTTGCACAATAATAGTATGATGCGTCATCCTATGCATCTACATGGACATGATTTCAGATTACTCAATCAGTATGGTGTTCGCTCTCCCATGAAGAATGTTGTAGATATTATGCCCATGGAAACAGACACGTTGACTTTTCATGCTTCTGAAAGCGGAGATTGGTTTTTTCATTGTCATATTTTGTACCATATGATGTCCGGCATGGGGCGTGTATTTAGTTATGTGGACAGCCCAGATAATCCTGAAATGCCTCATCCTAAAATGGGATATAAAATGATTCAGAAAATGAATCGTCCTTTTTATTTTAGCTTTCAAAACGATTTCGCGACGAATGGAAATGACGGCTCCCTGTCTTATGAAAATACACGTTGGGGGCTTCGAGCTGAATGGCGGTTAGGTTATAATGATGAAAGTGGATATGAGGTAGAAACACAATTTGGACGGTATTTTGGGAAGAAGCAATGGTTTTTCCCTTATGTGGGTGTAGATTGGAGATATCGAAGAGGGCATAACGAAGGGAAAGATTTATTTGGGCAAAAAAATATAAGTAATGATAGGGCTGTGTTTGTGGCAGGTCTTCAATATACTTTACCCTGGCTGGTTGTCGCGGATGCAAGTATTGATCATACCGGTCATGTGCGTCTGGAATTAAGCAGGGAAGATATTCCTTTAACGCCTCGCCTACGTGCTAATTTTATGGTGAATTCAGATAGAGAATATAGTGTTGGCGGACGTTATATACTGACTAAGTTTTTTTCCCTTTCTACACATTATGACAGTGATATGGGTTGGGGCGCAGGACTTACCTTTACTTATTAATTTGGTTTTTCAAACAGAAGCTAAAAGAAGAAAATGTTTTTTTTCTGACATTTTCTTCTTTTTTTTGTCTTTTATTTAAAACGATTTAGCAAAATATGTATGAATTATTGGGCAAAAATTGCCAAATATGAAATTATTTTTTCCTTTTCTTAAAATTCATGAAGAAATTCTCTATCTTGTGATTCCTTTCTTGTTAATATTTTATATTATTTATGTCAACATTTCAAATAAAAAAATCACCTAAAAAGTACGATGTATGTATCATCGGTTCTGGTGCCGGAGGTGGAATGGCTGCATATCAGCTATCTAAAGCCGGATTTAAAGTGGCTTTATTAGAAGCCGGAGGAGACTTTGATCCCAAAGATCCGAAATATAGAACACAATTAAAATGGCCTTATGAATCTCCTAGAAGAGGCGCTTCAACCACCCGACCCTTTGGTGACTTTGATGCTGCCTGGGGAGGCTGGCAAATACATGGAGAGCCTTATACAAAGACCTCCGGAACTGAATTTGATTGGTTCCGTTCTAGGATGATAGGCGGTAGAACAAACCATTGGGGACGAATTTCTCTTCGCTTTAGCGAAAAAGATTTTAAACATAAAAGTATAGATGGTTTAGGAGATGACTGGCCCATTGGCTATAAAGACGTTTCTCCTTATTATGATAAAGTAGATAAACTTATTGGTGTTTTTGGGACGAATGAAGGATTGAAAGACCAGCCGGATGGCTTGTTTCTGCCTCCTCCTAAGCCCCGTTTGCATGAGCTTTATATAGAGGATGCCGGAAAAAAGACCGGTGTACGTGTAATGCCTTCTCGTTTGTCTATGCTTACTCGACCTATAAACAAAGACAGAGGTGTTTGTTTCTATTGTTCGCAATGTTCAAGAAGTTGCCAGGTATATGCCGATTTTTCTTCTTCTTCTGTGTTAGTAAAACCTGCATTGGAGACAGGAAATGTAGATGTCTTTACCCATGCAATGGCGAGGGAAGTGCTGACCAACGGCGATGGTGAAGCTACCGGAGTTTCCTATATTGATACAAATGATTTACAGGAATATCAAGTGAATGCCAAGTCCATTGTTGTGGCAGCAAGTTCTTGCGAATCTGCTCGTTTATTATTGAATTCTAAATCGGCACAACATCCGAATGGATTAGCTAATTCCAGTGATGTTGTCGGACGGTATCTACACGATTCTACAGGATCCTCAAGAGGTGGAATTATTCCGGAGTTATTTGGTAGAAAAAGATATAATGAAGATGGTGTGGGCGGCATGCATGTATATTCTCCATGGTGGCTTGATAATAAAAAATTAAGTTTCCCCAGAGGCTATCATATAGAGTATTGGGGCGGAATGGGAATGCCCGGTTATGGATTTGGTTGGGGAATTGAAGGTATGAATGGTACCTATCCTGATAGGAGTGGAAAGCAAAAAGAAGGTGGTGGCTATGGTGAATCACTGAAAGATGATTACCGCTATTATTATGGTGCAGGAGTAGGTATGGCCGGTCGTGGTGAATGTATTGCCAGAAAAGACAACTATTGTGAAATAGATCCGGAAAAAGTGGATAAATATGGAATTCCCGTATTACGCTTCAATTATACCTGGAGTGATCATGAAATAAAACAGGCCAAGCATATGCAGGACACTTTTGAGGAAATGCTTCATGCGATGGGGGCAGTGCCTACTGGAAAGAAACCGGGTCCTGAGACTAATTATGGATTAGAGAACCCGGGAAAGATTATTCATGAGGTGGGAACTACCCGAATGGGGAATGACCCTAAGACCTCCGCATTGAACAAGTTTAACCAGGCGCATGAATGTAAGAATTTGTATGTAATGGATGGAGGTGCTTTTGTCTCTCAGGCAGATAAGAACCCTACTTGGACTATTCTTGCTCTTGCCTGGAGAGCTTCAGATCATTTAATTGGCGAAATGAAAAAAGGAAATATTTAGAGATATGAATAGAAGAGATTCACTAAAAACGGTTGCCGTAAGTGCACTTTCGGGAGCTTTGCTTTTGGAAGCATGTAATAATCCGAAAAATAAAAAACCTTCAGGAGAAAAATCTAGCGAAAATATGG
>CAZLDH010000075.1:0-14102 GCA_964558275.1 uncultured Chitinophagaceae bacterium | reverse complement strand
TTGGTTTCGCAGAGTGTTTTTGTGATGATAGCCGCTTGTTTAAGCTGTTCTTTTTTAGTTAAAATAACCGCAAGAAGATTTTGTAGCAGTCGTACCTTCTTCTTTGTTCTGGTCTTTATTTTGAGTTCCTCAATATGGTGTTTTACAATATTAATAATTTTCTTGTCCAGTTCGTTCGTAAACCAATCTGTGGCAGATTGTGTTCTTTCATGGAGGTGCCCATAGTCTTCTGCTTGCAATAAATTGTTTAATTGTGAAATAAATTTCTCCCCTACCTGTTGTTGTTTAATAAGGTCTGCCTTTATTTTATTAATCCATCCGGTTTCTATGAGTTTGGATTGTGTTGGTGTAGATGTGGTTTCTTCCAGATAATTATTTAATCTGATGAGTAGTTTTTCCCAACTGAAGGCTGCAAGTACGGATTGGTTGATAAATTGAGCTTGTCCTTCTTCTATCAGTTCCTGTAATTGATCTTCCGGTAATTCGTTGGAAGAGAAGGCAATAACTTGTTCATCTGTACGAATACTTTCGGGGGTTATTCTGGATCTTAATACCAGTCCCTCTATATTGGTCAATCGGCTGAGTGCTACATATACCTGGCCGGCAGCAAAAGCTCGACCAGCATCAATAATGGCTTTGTCGAAAGTTAAGCCCTGGCTCTTATGGATGGTGACAGCCCATGCCAAGCGTACCGGAAATTGCTCAAAAGTTCCGATTTCTTTCTCTTTAATTTCATCTTTATTTTCATCGTATTGGTACCGAAGATTTCGCCATTTCTCTTTAGAAAGGTCTAATAATTCATGTTCACCCGGAAATTGAATCAGTAGCTTATCATGCACGGTATCGATTTCTTTCACCATGCCGGTTTTGCCGTTAAAATAGCGTCTGTCTTCGCCCTTATCATTTTTTATAAACATGATTTGAGCACCTTCTTTTAGTTCCAATATTTGATCGGCAGGGAAGGCATTTTCAGGAAATTTTCCTTCCACACCTGCCTTTAGTTCATATTTCTCAGCTTCTAACTTCATTAATTCCCGTTCGTTAATCCGGTCTGCGATATAATTATGCGAAGTTAGTGTGATAAATCCGTCATCGTCATCGGGGAAAAAGTCAGGCTGATAATACCCCTCTAAAATATCCAACTCTTCAGTACTACAGTTGTTATTCCTGATTTTATTCAAAAGACTTATAAATGCAGGATCATCCTGTCTATAAATATGTTTTAATTCCAGATAAATGGGTTGGGCTTCTTGAATAACTTTAGAATGAAAGAAAAAAGGTCCTTCATACCGGTCTTTCAGCCAATCCCATTCTTCGTCTTTGACTACAGGAGGTAATTGAAAAAGATCTCCTATGAACAACATCTGCAGGCCACCAAAAGGCTCATGATACCGTCTTCTAATATGCCTAAGAACGGTGTCAATGGCATCAAGAACGTCTGCTCTTACCATGGAAACTTCATCTATAATCAATAAATCCAGTTCTCGGATGAGGTCTCTTTTCTTTTTTTGTATTCTGAGTTTACCTAAAAGTTGATTGGTGTTATAGACCTGATAATTGGTCTCTCCCCAACCGCTGGGTTTATTTGCTATGAATGTACCAAACGGGAGCTGAAAAAAGGAATGTATTGTCACGCCTCCGGCATTGATGGCAGCAACTCCGGTGGGGGCAACCACCACTTGTTTTTTGAAGGCATGTTCCCTGATGTATTTTAAAAAGGTGGTTTTCCCTGTTCCTGCACGTCCTGTTAGAAACAAATGACGGTTGGTATGGTTAATTATGTTTACCGCCTTTTTGAAATCAGAATTTGTATCATCCACCTGCATAGGAATTTTTTATTCAAAGATACCAAATCTGAAAGTATTAGGAGGGTGAATAAAAAGTATATTTGTGTAAAAATAGGGGAAGGGAAAATGAAACCCTTATTCTGCAGCTTCTACAATTTTCACTTCTGGCACCTTTCTTTTCATAATAGATTCGATTCCATTCTTCAATGTAATCATAGAGGAAGGACAGCCTGAACATGCGCCATGAAGAGTCACTGTTAATTTTCCTTTTTTGAAATTCTTATATAAAATTGCGCCTCCATCCATTTCAATAATAGGTTGTACATGTATTTCCAACACTTGCTTTATTTTTGTAACAATCTCGTCTTCAGTCAAATTTTCTTGTATTTTTTGATCATTGACGTGTTCGTTGGAAATGATAGGAAGTCCTTTGTCTAAATAGGTTTTGATAAAATAATTCATCGGGGGAATGATTTCTTTCCAATCGGCTTCCTTTGTTTTTGTCAGGGTCACAAAATTGCTTGCAATAAAAACTTCCTTTATATATGGAAAAGTAAAGAGCGCTTTGGGTAGTGGAGCGTGATCAGCTGTTTCGGGAGAAGGGAAATCAGCAGTTTCTCCCGGAAGAATCAATTTGCTTGCTACAAACTTCATCGTCTCCGGATTAGGCGTCTCTTCGGTGTAGAGGTTTACTGCAAAATTATTATGCTGATCCATTAATAATATTCTTTAGAAAAACAAAGGTAAGCAACCTATTTTATATACATCAGAATAAAATAATTGTTTTCTGTTTTGTAAAAACTTATTTCGTTTTTGTATTTTGCGGAGGACTAAAAAAAAAAAATGTCAGAAACTAGAACATTACATCTTACTAAGCGGATTGCACTTGTTGCTCACGATAATAAAAAACAGGAATTAATAGAATGGGCGAAACATAACAAAGAAACCCTGGGACGAAATGAATTATACGGTACCGGAACAACCGGGCGTTTAATTGAAGAAGCAATAGGATTGCCGGTAAATAAATTAAAAAGTGGTCCCATGGGGGGAGATTTACAGTTGGGATCTATGATTGCTGATAATAAAATAGGAGTAGTTATTTTCTTTTGGGATCCTATGGAAGCACAGCCGCACGATCCCGATATTAGAGCGCTATTGAGAATGTGTGTGGTCTGGAATATTCCGATTGCTAACAATCGTTCTACTGCAGACTTTATTATTACTTCTCCCTTATTCAATCAGGAATATGAGTTGAAGATGACAGATTATTCGAAGTACATTCAAAGAAAAGTATAATTTGTTTGTTAGAAGAGTTACTGATTCGACCAGTTTAATGAAGCGTTGTATTGGTTTTCATCAATCTTAGCACCATATCTTTTGTAAAATCTTATGGCAGGGTCATTCCAGTCGATGACCTGCCAGTCCATGCCTTTTAGTTTGCGACTTTTTCCCTCTTCGATAACCCTGTCAAAAAGTTTTTTCCCTATTCCATGACTTCTCATAGATTCTTTTACGTAAAAATCTTCTAAATATAGTCTTTTCCCTTTCCAGGTAGAGAAACGAATGTAGTATAGGGCATAGCCCACAATCTTTTCATCCACCTCTGCAATGAACGCTTTCCAGACCGGATTATTCCCAAATCCGCATTCTTCAAAATGGGAAAAAGAAACTGTGACTTCATCCGGAGACTGGTGATGTTCTGCTAATCCCTGTATGAGCTCGAATATTTGAGGGCAATCTTCTTTTTTTGCTTGACGGATGTTTAATGACATAAAATATTATACTAACGTAATTTCGATTCCTTTTTCTTTTAATGCTTTGATATAACTTTGAGGAGCCTCTTTATCAGTAATGATTTGATCAATTTGTTCTAGTGTGCATATTTTTCCAAAACCTCTGCGACCAAATTTACTTGAATCTGCCAAAACAATGGTCTTTTGTGCGGATTCAATCATTGTTTTATTCAGGTGGGCTTCCTGCAGGCTTGACGTTGTTAAGCCAAATTCCGGATCTAATCCATCTATTCCAAGAAAAAGCTTACTACATGAAAATTGCTTGAGCATGGCTTCCCCTGCCGGTCCGGCTGTAGAGAAAGAACTTTTCCTTATGGCTCCACCCAATTGAATGACTTCTAATTCCTGCTGTTTATTAAGCTCTAACGCAATATTTAAAGAGGAAGTTATCGCTGTTAAGGATTTTGGGGATTTAATACAGCGTGCGAATGCTAAAACAGTAGTACCGGAGGCAATAATGATAGCATCATCATTTGTAATAAGCGTTGCGGCTTTTTCTCCAATTCTTCTTTTTTCCTCCTTGTTAATCTGCTCTTTTTCATTGATAGAGCGCTCATTGATATAAGGGTTGGAGCTTGATGCGCCTCCGTGAGAACGAAAAAGTAATCCTTTCTTTTCCAGCAGTTTTAAATCTTTTCGAATGGTTACAGCCGAAACGTCTAGTTCTTCACAGAGATCCAGTACGCGTATGGTGCCCTCTTTTTGTAATTTATCTAAGATTTGTTGATGTCGGCTAATGATTGTTGACATTAATGGAAGTGTTTATAGTGCTATATGTGGCTTTAGGATGTAAGTTACAAATAAATTATGATTTATGAATAGATTTTAACATTAGTTATAATCATATGGCTTAAAGCCGTTTATAAGAAAGGGTTGAAGCTGTTAATAAAATTAGTTCAGATTATCGGCTTGACTTTACTTGTATTTGTTATTCTTTTTGTTTCAAATTCGTACCTTTGTAAAACTAAATGAAAGAAAAAAAAGATAAACGAAAGACAGGGGCTTAAGATGAATAGAAATAATTCTTTGCAAAATATTATAAATACAGAATGTTGGGACATTGTTGTAATTGGCGGCGGAGCAACAGGTCTTGGAACTGCAGTTGATGCTGCTTCCAGAGGGTATAAAACCTTGTTGGTGGAACAGGCTGATTTTGCGAAAGGCACTTCCAGCAGGAGCACCAAATTAGTCCATGGTGGTGTTCGCTATCTGGAACAGGGCAATATTAGCTTAGTAAAAGAGGCTTTGAAAGAAAGGGGGCTTTTTCTGCAAAATGCACCACATCTGGCGAGACAACAGGCTTTTATTGTTCCCGTCTATAGTTTTTGGGAACGACTAAAATATACAATTGGATTAAAACTTTATGAATGGCTTTCCGGAAATTTGCGTATTGGCAAAGTGGCTTTTTTATCGAAAGAAAAAGTAATAAATCAAATGCCGGGTATTTCTTCTAAGAAATTAAAAGGAGGAGTACTTTATTATGACGGTCAGTTTGATGATGCGCGAATGGCCTTGAGTTTGGCAGCTACTTGTGAAGATTTTGGCGGGACGGTCATTAATTATATGAAAGTGGAATCCATCAATAGAAATGAAAAGAATCAAGTAGATGGGGTTACTCTGGAGGATTTGACAACGAATAAAAGATATAATGTACAGACCAAAGTTGTGATTAATGCGACCGGAGTTTTTGCAGATGACGTGCGAGAAATGGATACCGGAAAAAGAAAGAAAACTATTTTACCTAGCCAGGGGGTGCATCTTGTATTAGATTCTAAATATTTGCAAACCCTTGATTGTGCAATGATGATTCCTAAAACAGATGATGGCAGGGTCTTGTTTTTGGTGCCTTGGCACAACCATTTGCTGATGGGCACTACGGATACAGCATTGGAGGAACACACCTTGGAACCGAGAGCTTTGGATACGGAAATCGACTTTATTTTAAGGAATGCCAGGCAATATTTAGCAGTCGCACCGAAGCGAAGTGATGTATTAAGTATTTATGCCGGGTTAAGACCGTTAGCGCTGCCCGAGCACGGTAATGGAGAAAATTCTAAAGACATCTCGAGAGGGGAGAGTATTAAGGTGAGTCACTCAAACCTAATTTCAGTGACAGGGGGTAAGTGGACTACTTATCGGCATATGGGAGAGGATACAATTAACAAAGCCATTGAGGTTGGGAATTTAAATCCTGTTGCCTGCAAAACAAGCTCCCTTAAAATCCATGGATGGAAAAAGAGTAACGCAGAAGGAGCAGATTGGGATGTTTATGGCAGCGATAGGGAGAAAATAGAAGAGTTGGTTAAGCAGGATCCGGGATTGGGAAGAAAAGTAGATAAAAAATGGGAATTCATAGAGGCGGAAGTCGTATGGGCTGTAAGGGAAGAAATGGCAATTCAGTTAGAAGATGTATTGAGCCGAAGATTTCGTGTATTGTTTTTGGATGCCAGAGCTGCTATGAAAATGGCACCGCGTGTTGCGGCAATTATGCGTCGCGAGTTGGGAACTGATGAATATTGGGAAAAAGACCAATTAACGCAATTCGAAGAACTGGCTAAAGGGTATGTTTTATAGAGCGGATAGTTGAGCTTTATGAACGATGGGTTTTAGTGGTAGTATTCAAAAAATCTGTAATTTTTCTACACTGTTATTATATTTTTTCGTTTATTGTGTTTTGTAAGAGGTATCTCTGGAGTTGGATAATTCCAGAGATTTTCGGGTTATTAAGTAAAATTTAAATAGGTTAATAGGGCGTATGAATGAAAATTTACTTTCAGATAATCAACTTATTCAAAGATTTCAGGAAGGTGATGAAGATGCCTTTCAGGAAATTTATGAAAAATATGTTCCCGAATTGTTGAATTATGCAACGCTAAAATTATCTTCCTTAGAAGAATCTCGGGATATGATACAAGATATCTTCTTGAATTTTTATGAAAGGAGATCAAAAATTAAACTTGAATGTTCTATTCGTTCTTACCTTTTTGGCGCTCTAAGACACAAGATTATTGACCATATTCGCAGGAATAAACAGAAGCAGTATTATGCCAATATGCTCCTTTCTCTTTCCAATAAATCCGAAGAAAACACGTTTAAAAATTTGGTTTATAAAGACCTAAATACTGTTTTAAATAAAGGAATTTCCTGTCTCCCAAACAGGCTTCGTGAAACTTTTATATTGAGCCGAAAAGAACATTTAAGCATTGCAGAAATTGCCGCTAAACGAAACATATCAGAGCAAACGGTTAAAAACCAACTGACTACCGCGATGAAAAAACTCCGTCCTTTGATGGAAAAGGTGATGATGGTGTTGGTGGTTCTGTATTTCCTTTTTTGATACCCGTATGGTATCCAAGATAGTGTTTTGTCTCCTATTTTATTTATTTTTGTGATAGGATAATTTGTGACTAAATATTTAAACGAAGTTATAAATTGATTTTGAAAATTTGAATGGATGGAAAATATAAAGCGTTTACGAGAAGATGTGAAGATGATCGTTGATACAGCTGATATCGATGTATTAGAGAAAGTGTATGTTTTATTGAAAGAACAAGAGTATGATTTTTGGGATGAACTTCCTGATGGAGTGAAGGCAGATGTAGAAGAAGCTTTTTTACAATCTGAAGAAGGAAAAGGGAAGCCCCATAATAGCGTAATGAAGAAGTATAAAAGATGGCTTTCGAAATAATCTGGCTTCCAAAAGCCGAGGAAAGATTCGATGAAATTATTACCTATCTAATTCAGGAATGGAGTGAAAAAGTAGTAGAACAATTTGTTGAACGGACAAATGAGGTCTTGTTATTGATAAGCCAAAATCCTGAATTGTACAGAAAATCTTCCAAAAAGATATTCGTGAGGCTGTTTTGACGAAACATAATTTGTTGTTATATAGGATAAAGGAAGATAAAATTGAAGTAGTTACTTTTTTTGATACTCATAGAAGTCCTAAAAGAAAATTTAGGTAGATATCAAAAGGTCTTTTTAGGCATTATAGAAGGAATAATTTAAATGGACGTGTCTTGCAGATACTACAGAGATGTACCCAGATAATGGCTAACAAAAGGATATAACGGAGCGGATTATCATCTATCATCATTATCATAACAATCAGTGTTCTATCACTTTCCATCCCAAAGAAAATATTTTCAAACTTTTTTTTTCTTAAAATAGTACTACTTCCTTTTTCGTTCGACTTACAAGTATATGACCCTAATAAAATTGGTTTTCAATGAGTCAGAATGAAGCAATAGAATTATTGGATAAATACCTGAAAGGGCAAGCTTCGGAAGGTGAAAGTAAGCGAGTTGAAGCTTGGTTAGATAGCGTAAATAAAGAAAATAGCGAATGGAAATCTTTATCTGATGCGGATAGAAAGACTTATATAAGAATGCTTTACGAAGATTTGCAAGGGAAGATAGTTAGGCGTTCAGGAAGACGGAAAAGTTTAAAACTTTGGCAGTGGGCTGCCGCCGCCATATTTTTTTTGGCAGCAACTTATGGGTTATTGTTTGTAACCGTCTTTAATAATCATCAATCGGTACAAGTTATTTCTGTTCAGGACTATGCAGTACTTTCTACCGGAATTGGAGAATTGAAAGAAGTTACTTTAGCAGATGGAACTCAGGTGTGGTTGAATGCAAAAAGTGAATTGAAATATCCGACGACTTTCTATGGGGAGAAAAGAGAAGTTTATATCCAAGGAGAAGCGTTTTTTGAAGTAGCCAAAAATGAAGAACAACCGTTTATTGTACATAGCGGGACATTGAAAACGAAAGTGTTGGGAACTTCTTTTAATGTGAGTGCTTATCCGGATAATACAGAGATTGAAATTGCCGTACTTAGTGGAAAGGTGGCTGTAAGTAGACAGAATATAGTAGGCAGTAGGCAGGAGGTAAAAGATAGAGTGGAATTAACCAAAAATGAACAAGTAAAATATGCTAACCAAAAAGACGTATTAGTAAAAAGTGAAATCACCTCTGTTTCGCATTATTTGGCTTGGCGAAATGGGGAGATGGTCTTTTTTCACACTCCTATGAAGGGAGTTGTCAAAATATTACAAAGAAATTATGGATTGAAATTCCAATTTGAAACAGAGGCTTTGGAGAATGTTGAAATCTCGGGAACTTTCGATAAAACTCAAAAATTAGAAATAGTGTTGAAAGCTATTTGTCTTTCCATGGGAGGAAAATTTAACAAAGTTGGAAATGTAATAAGAATATCAAAATAAGAATAAAAAAGAAGCCCTCTGCGAGAGGTCGCCACCGGTGCAAAGGGCTTTAAATGATTAAAAAAATCACTATGCAAATGTACAATAATTACCATTCATTTAAACTTCTTATGATGAGAAGCTCTTGTATGGGACTGCTGCTGGCTTTATTTTCGCTCCAAATGGCAGTAGCCCTTCCTGCAGATTCGCAGGTTATTTTGAATAAAAAAGTGGACTTTGCTGTTCAAAACCAAACTTTAGAAGAAGCCTTACACAAACTACACCGAGAAACCGGTGTAGAGTTTATTTATAGCTCAAAAGAATCTATGAATAAGAAAGTGGGGCTTACTGTAGTAAACAAAACGGTAAAAGATATTTTGGATTGGCTGCTAAAAGGCTCTTTACTGTCTTATGATGTGATCGGAAGAAAAGTGGTGATTTATCAGCGAGAGAAAAGTCAAACTAAAGTTGAAAATGAAGTTCCCGGAAATATTACGATTAGCGGTATCGTAAGGGATAAGTTAGGAAATCCTCTGATTGGGGTTTCCATTCAGGTAGTTGGCACAACGAGAGGAACCGTTACGAATGGCAACGGTGAGTATAAATTGAAGGTAAACCCAACCGATTCATTACAGTTCTCCTATGTGGGATACAAAACACAAACCCTGCCCGTTGGGAATAAGGTGGATTTAGATGTGGTAATGGAAGCCTTTGAGGGAAGTTTGAATCAGGTGGTGATTGTGGGATATGGGACACAGAAGAAAAAGGATTTGACGGGGGCTATATCATCATTAGACTTTGATAATATTGAGAACACGCCTACCAAAAATATTCTTTCTGCAATGCAGGGAAGAATCCCTGGTATGCAGGTCGTCTCAAATTCTGGAGCTCCGGGTGATGGAATCTCCATTACAGTTAGAGGACAATCTACTTTGAATGCAGGGAATAGTCCGCTATATATTATTGATGGAATTCCTATAGAAGCCACTTCTTTTTCACAGTTGAACGGACATAATTCTCATGGCTTGAATCCACTTTCTTATATAAATCCTAGCGATATTGAATCAATTGAGGTGTTAAAAGATGCTGCTTCTGCAGCTATTTATGGTTCAAGGGCAGCCAATGGGGTAGTGATAATTACGACGAAGAAAGGGAAAAAGGGGGAAGCCAGAGTTACTCTAAATGCATATACCGGAGTGAGTAAAATTACCCGTCACTTGGATGTGCTAAATGCCACTCAATGGAGAGCAAATGTTTTGGATGCGTATCATAATTTGGATAAGTTCAATAATGCAACTACACCTACGATTCCTTATTATGCTGTTATTGATTCTCTTAATCCAATGAATAATGGGGATGTGGACTGGCAAAGTGTGATGTATCGATTAGCTCATCAGAGCCAAGTTGATTTATCTGTAAATGGCGGGTCTGAGCATGCTACGTATGCACTTAGTTCTTCTTATTTGAACCAAGACGGAATATTTTTGGGATCTAATTATAAAAGAATTACTTCTAGATTAAATGCCGAATTTAAGATTTCTCCCAAAGTTAAAGTCGGATATAATTTGATGTATGCGCACGAATTAAATCATCGAATAGATGCTGGAGGTTCTGGGAACCACAGTCTTGTTCGTTCAATATTAACGCGATCTCCTACATTGTCTTTAACTTATCCTGATGGTTCAATGATTCCGTATGCCATAGGTCAAAGAAATTTGTTGAATTTGGCAAATGAAGCAACTTTTGACAATAAAAAGGACAGAATAATCGGACAACAATATGTAGCGTATGAAATTACTGAGGGGCTTACTTTAAGAGCGGACTTAAGTATTAATCTTTTGTCCATGAAAGAAGATAAGTTTTTACCTACAACAACTGATTATAGAGAAGGATATAATACTGGTAAGGTAAGAGCCTCTAAGAGCATAACTTGGGCTAATGAAGATTATATAAATTATACTAAATCTTTTGATGGAGGACACCAGTTCAATGCCATGGTAGGATTTAGTATGCAGGGATATAAGTATGAAGTAACGGGGTTGGATGGGAAATATTTTGCCAGTGATAGGGTAAGAACATTAAATGGAGCAGGTACGATATCTAATCAACAGGTAAATGTTGCCAATTCGCATGGTCTTGTATCTTTCTATGGCCGTTTAGGGTATAACTATAAGAGTAAATATATTATTCATGCAAATTTAAGAGCTGACGGATCTTCTAGATTTGGGAACAATAGGCGTTTTGGGTATTTCCCCTCTGCCTCTGCTGCATGGCGGTTCTCTGACGAGCCTTTTATGGATAAATTTTCTTTTTTGAATGATGGGAAAATTAGGGTAAGTGCAGGTCAAACTGGGAATGAGGCGATAGGAATTTATACCTCACAGGGGAAGTTTGCTATGGGAATGAATTATTTGGATCATTCCGGGGCAGCCCCTACAGTTATGCCGAATTCAGATTTGACATGGGAAACGACCACAGAATATGACATTGGATTGGATTTATCTCTCTTTAATTACAGGGTCTCTTTAACTGCAGATGCTTATATTAAGAATACTACAAATTTACTTTTTGCAGTTCCTATTCCTCGGACAACAGGATTTAGCAGTATTACACAAAATATTGGAAAAATAAGAAATAAAGGACTCGAGCTAGCCATTACCAGTCATAATTTAAATGGCGAGTTTAAATGGAACACAACCTTTAATATAAGTTTGAATAGAAATAAGGTATTGATGTTGCCAGATGAAGTCCTTACTAATGGATACATACAGAATGGGGATTTCCATATTCTTAAAGAAGGGGAACCTATTGGTGTCTTTTATGGATATAAGTTTAGAGGGGTGTTTATTGATGACGCAGATAATGTAAATAATTTGCGGTATAGTTCATCTAATGGAAAAATCTTTCGTGGAGGAGATCCTATTTGGGATGACTTGAATGGGGATCATATTATTAATGCAAAAGACAAACAAATCATAGGAAATGCACAGCCGGAATTTATAGGAGGATTTAATAATGACTTTTCTTATAAGAATTTTTCGTTCAGTATATTTTATCAATTTTCTTATGGTAATGACATTTATAGTGATATAAATAGGGCTAGGAACTCAGTTCGCTCTTATGACAATGTTTCGAGAAAGGCGTTGAAGAGATGGAAAAAACCGGGTGATATGACCAATGTTCCCCGTCCAATAAGAGGGGATCCTTTAGAAACGGATAGCCGTGTCTCAGATCGGTGGATATATAATGGAGCCTATTTGAAACTAAAGAGTGTGAGGTTATCTTACGATTTTCCTAAAACAATGATTACTTCTCTAGGATTAAGTCAATTGAAACTTTATGTGTCCGGGGAAAACCTGTTAATCTGGACCAATTATACGGGGTACGATCCTGATGTAAACTCTTATGGAGGTATAAGAATAGGCGTTGATGCCGGATCCTATCCACAAAGCCGAACTTTTATTGTTGGAGTAAATGTTGGATTTTAATACTATAAGTTATGAAAAAGATATTTGTGAAACTATTGATGTTGTCAGGACTCTTTATTCTCTTTAACTCGTGTACAAAAGACTTGTTAGATAAAAAACCCATAAGTAGTCTGCCGGCAGAAGGGTTCTATGAAAATATAGATGATGCACGTGCGGGAATTTATGGGATCTACAATGCAGTACAGGGAACATTCAGGATTAACTTTGCCTACTGGGGAGAAGGTCGCGCAGATAATGTGAAAACTACTCATTCCGGAGACGAATTGAACTTGATTCAAAATAATTTGAATGATGCGATGTCTTCTGCAAGTTGGACTAACCTATACAATATAATAAGTAGAGCTAATTATGCAATAAAATATATCCCTGAAATAGAGAGCAATGGGGAAGATTCCTATAAAAAACAGCTCGTGGGACAAGCATGCGCACTGAGAGCATTGGCATATTTTTATTTGGTAAGAGTCTGGGGAGATGTTCCGTTAATTGTGAAGCCTTATACTTCAAGAAAGCAAGAATTATTTGTTAAAAGAACAGATAAAGAAAAAGTATTAGATCAAATAGTAGAAGATCTAAAGTTTGCTGCGGAACATTGTGTGAAAAAATTCAATAATGAGAATGATAGAATTATGTTTACACAGGGAGCTGCTAATGCCCTGTTGACCAAAGTATATATGTGGAGACATAAGTATGAAAAAGCGGTACAAAGTTCAGCGCTTGTTATGAAGAATGATTTATATGCATTAGAACCCTCTATTGGCGACTGGAGTCACATTTTTACAAAAGGAGAGTCAAATGAAAGCATTTTTGAGATTGCTTATGAAGATGGGCAGGCCACCAATTCTTTAAGGGTGTTGTATGCTATCGGTTCAGATGCAATCTATACGCCTTCTGATAAGTTTAAGTCCTCTTATGAATCTGGGGACAGGCGTATTCCTTATGTGTATGATACTACAGAGGCCGACCCGAAAGCAATTTGGAAGTTTTTGGGTAAAGGAGTTAGTGACGAAAGTTCAGCTCCTTCAGATCACAATATTGTTTTGATGCGCTTAGCGGGCATCATGCTTTTAAGGGCAGAGGCTCTTGCCCAGGTAGGTGGAGCAGATAATATCAACGAAGCGTTAGCGCTTTTGAATACCATTAGAAATAGAGCAGGACTGCCCTCTTTCGATAGCAAAGAAGAAGCTGAAGCTAAATATGGGGATTTAGAGTCAGCTATTTTGCATGAAAGATCTATAGAATTATGCTTTGAAGGACATCGCTGGTTCGACTTGGTCAGAACCGGAAGGGCTATTCCGGTGATGGAGTCTCTTAATGGATTGAGTAATAAAAAGAATTTGGTCTGGCCTATTTCGAAGGATGCGCTAAATAAAAACCCGAAACTCACACAAAATGAATTTTATCAGTAAAAGTATTTAATTGGGTGGTTATTAAAATAGAAAAGATATGAAAAGTAATAAAAAAAGGCAATGCATTACATTGGTGATATTAGGGTTTTTTGTTGTGTTTTCATTGACGAAATGTGAAAAACAAAAAAACTTTAAATACATATCGAACCCTCCTAATTCCGATATAGGGATGAATGTATGGGAGTTTATTCAAAAGAAAGATTCTTTTTCATTAATGGAAAAAGCGATAGAATTAGCCGGGCTAAAAGATTTTTACAATCAAAAAGATGGGAGAACGTATATTTTACCTCTTAATGAGGCATTTAGAGAATATGTTGATAACAATGGGTATGAAAATATTTCAGAAATTCCTAATCCTATATTGAAGTATGTTCTATTATATCATATTGTCGATAATAAGATCCTGACCTCAGATACAGGAT
>CAZLDH010000074.1:0-14134 GCA_964558275.1 uncultured Chitinophagaceae bacterium | reverse complement strand
CACAGATAATCTATATTGTCTTCTCTAGAATCAATAATCTCAAGTAAAATATTGGCCAGTTCAAATTCTACTTTATTCGTATTGGCAACTTTCAGACGTTGTAAAGCTTTCGTTCTCAGCTGAGCCGTCGTAAACCACATTCGAGTTTTCCTTTTAGTCGCCAACGGGCGTTCTAATAAATAGCCCAGGAAAAAGGGTATTTCAGCTATCAGTTTTCTCAGAAAATTAGGATCTACAGAGGGAAAAGGAGTTACTTTCCGCACCCAAAACCTTACTTCATCTCGATCCAGGTAGATAAAGTTATCTTCATTATTTGAACATAAAATAAACTTCCCGAAAAATTCAACCTCCTGTCGATCTACCCCTTTAGCTTCAATCTTGGAATATTTAGCCGTACTCAGATTTTTAAATCGTTCCGAGTCCTCTTTACGATTCAGCAAGGTCTCTTCGGTGGCAATAATTAGTTTTGTTCCCCAGTCGGAATTAAACTGACTTTGGAAATTTTCATTGGAATTGATGGTCATATTGTCCCCAAAGACAGACTTCAACCAATTAATGAAGGTAGATTTCCCTGTTTCCCTTTCTTTAGAAACAATACATAGTATAGGTAATTGCTGTTGCGGCATCTCATAGATTATCTTTAAATAATCCAACCCCAGCTGCAACTGTTCCCCAAAAATATGATTTAAAAACTCTAAGGTATACATCGGGGTAGTACCCGTTTTAGGAAGTGAAAGCAACGGCGCATACTTATTATAAAAACCATCGACGACCCTTCTATAATTAACATGTTCCGGAACGAGACAGAATCCATCAAATTTTTCGATCTCCTTTAAAAAGTCTTTTCCAAAGTCATTCTTTATTGCTTCTGACTTCCATGGTACAAGTTTCTCTTGCTTAGTTCCATCCGTTAAAGGTTGATATACCTTCTTATAATAGGTTGTTGCGATCCTATAATATTTAGTTTCAAATTCATTCCCCTGATACAACATACCCTGATTGGCTTTTTCATTTTTCATCGTTTCAAATTTTGAGTTCTTAGAGAAAGCCAGTAACTTCGTACCGGCTCTGGTGAGCTAAATAATTGCGTAAAGCTTTCCTAAAAAGCTTTGCGCTTTTTATTCAAAATGTATTTCTGAGCCTCTCGTTGGGATTCTCTCTTTGTTTTGTTTTGGGATCCAAGCAGCCAATCCTCTATCTTTTCCCGGTCAAAGAATAGTTGCTTGCCTGTCGGTTTCGAGTAAGGAATTTTGTTTTTTTGTACTAGCTTATAAATAGTTGATTTTGAGAATCCAGTAAACTCTGCAACTTCATCTGTTGTTAATGAGTTTTTCGTTGGGAGCAGTCCCATTAGAAGTTTTCTCACTTCTTCAGTCATTTGGGTTTCATTCATAATCTTTAAATTTAATTTAGTAGTTTTGCTTGTCCATCTTACAAATGGACAATAATTATTATTATTTATCACAAAGATAACATTAAATATATACATTGTGTACATTAAATAGCATCAAAGTACATTTTAACATACTATTAAGATATGAATAATGAATTAAAGACAATCCGCGAGAAATTAAATCTCACTCAGGGGGAACTAGCTAAAAAACTTGGTGTATCTCGATTTCTAATAGGATCAGTTGAGAGGGGGGAAAGAAATTTAAGCGAATCGTTAATCAATAAAATTGATAATTATTTAAACAATGCTACCTTAAAGAAATCGGGATGGGAAAAATACCGAGAGGGAAATAATTTCGCTAAGATTATTGGAGCCTTGGAAAAAGAGGGAGTAGATTTTGTACAACTTAGAGACAATGAATTTAAGGTTAAAGGTTCAGATTTAAGTCGAATGTATATAGGTATAAAGCCCATCCCTTCGAAAATAAAGGCGATATTAGAGGATAAATTCAATGTAAATCCTGAATATATCCAAAAAGGGAAGATTGTACCTATGTTTACGGACAGCAGGTTATCTCAGAAATTCACTCCCTATTTCAAAGGGCTTTCTTTGGTTGAAGCACTTAAAAGATTTGAGACCTTTAACTTAGAAGACATCCCTCTAATTCCGGTTGAAACAGATTCTATTGCTTTATTTGTGGATTTGCAAGGAGATAACATCCCAGCCAAACTTGAAGGTAAAACAATCATCGGCTTGTCAGAAAGAAAAATATCAATAGATTCCTATGGTCGTTTATTTCTTATCAGATTAAAATCCGGGGAAGTTATTCTTCGTAGAATCCATCCCTCATCCAAAAGTAATGAAGTTTTACTTCGGAAAGAAGATCCAAATTTTCAGGATATACCACTGGCTAAAAACAAAATTGCTGTGGCCTATATGGTAGTAAGTGCATACTTAACAGAATTTATTTAACCTCCCTTTAGATCGACTTCTAGCGAAGGTAAAATATTAGCCGTTTCCCTTAGCTTCTCATCCATGATTTTAGCATAAATTTGAGTCGTTCGGATATCCTTATGCCCCAATACTTTCATTACAGTATATAAATCTGCCCCTTTATTTAATAAGAGGGTTGCAGCTGTATGCCGGGCACAGTGAAAAGTAATATGCTTAGTAATACCTGCACGCATGCACCAACGGAGTAGCTCATTTGTAATTTTCACGCTATATTCTAAACCGGTAAAAACCCTGTCACTTTTTCGGGAGCGTTCTCCCAGAATCTCTCTAGCCTGTTTACTTATATATAAATATTCAAGTTCTTTCGTCTTTTTTTGAGTAAAGACAATCATAAAACAATCTTCCATATCTCTTACTTCACTCCAGCGCAATTTATGAATATCACTCCAACGTAGCCCAGTTAGACAAGAAAATAAAAATGCCTTCTTTAAAATCCCATACTTACATTCCGTAGATGCCAGTTTTTGTAGCTCTTGAAAAGTTAAATACTCCCTTTTAACCTGTTTATCCTCAAATGGCTTTACCCTCAAAAGACGACTATCTGTAACATAACCTTCTTCGTAAGCACTTTTTATCACAGCTCTAACCCGGTTAAAATAGGAGTACTTAGTTCCATACCTTAAAGGGTTTCCATATTTTGTTTTGGCTTTTACATCCAAAAATCGTTTAAAACTTTCCAAGATTTCTGGCGTAATCTCATTCAGCGTAAGTGAAGGGTGAAAAAATTCTTCGATATACCTTTTGGTCGAAATCCAAGTTCCATAACTGGAGAGGTATGATGATCGCTTTTCCTTTAAAGATTCAAAATAGTCATATAGGGTAATTTTCCCCTTCTCCTTATTTACAAAGCCGTACCTTCCCGTCAATACGTCTGCCTTCCTTATAGAAAGGATATCTTCTGCTAAATCAATTGCTTCTTTATTATCCGCTCTTTCATCCGAAGTTTTGGGGGCAGGATGTAAATAAATCTTTAAATACTCAAACTGACGATTGTGTTTTCTTTTGCCATTTTCATCAAGATAGGATCCTTTATAATATTCAAGATACAGACTAATCTTCCCGGATTTTAATTTCTTTTTTCTAAGTTTTACTTCCATATTGTTGGTTTTCGAGGTGTAATTTTTACACCTCGAAGTAAAAAAAACATTCTGAGGTGTAAAAAGGTGTAATCATAGCACTAAAAAGCGCATTTATCTACCAACAAATATAAAACAAAAAATCGTAAACAACTGATTACCTGTCTGTTATTAATCGTTATTATCCTTTATTATCCCTTCTTACTTTCCAATACAGAATTTTCCAAAGATTGTTCCCAATATGTCTCGGTCAGTTTGTATTTCTCCGGTGATACTGCCAAGATAGTGTAAGGCAGTGTGTATATCAGGAGACACCAAATCCCCACTTAATCCCATATCCAAGCCTTTGTGTACTTCTTGAAGGGCTTCTAAGGTTTTTTCTAAAGCTTCCAGATGGCGTGTATTGGTAAGCAGTGTATCTTCTGAAGCAGGCAATTCACCTATTGTACTTTCATATAAAGTGTTGGTTAATTCCTCTATTTTACTTTGTTTCTTGGCAGAGATAGTAACCATATTAGGAATCTTTTGTTTTTTATCTTCCCATTGTTTTTCGCTAATAAGATCCGTCTTGTTTCCTACCGGAATAAAATTAATATTCTGTGTTTTTAACTCCTTTAATCTTTCACTAACTTCATTCAATGTGTCTGCCACATCAAAAAGGTAAAGCACAATATCTGCACTTTTCATTTTCTGCATACTTCTGCTCACTCCCGCACTTTCAATATCATCAACAGTATGCTCTCTGATTCCGGCAGTATCTATTAACCTAAAAAGGACACCTTTAATATTCAATACTTCTTCAATAGTGTCTCTCGTAGTTCCCGCTGTTTCGCTTACGATAGCCCGTTCTTCTTGTAAAAGTGCATTGAGCAAAGTACTTTTTCCTGCATTAGGTTTTCCTACAATAGCTACTTGAATTCCATTTTTCACCACATTCCCTAATCGAAAAGAATTTATCAACCGTTGAATTTCTGCTTCTGCTATTTCAATAAGTTCATAGAATTTAGTTCTATCAGCAAATTCCACATCTTCCTCACTAAAATCCAACTCTAATTCCATCAATGCAGCAAAATTGATCAACCGCTCTCGCAATTCTTGTAACTTTTTAGAAAATCCTCCTCGCAGATTATTCAAGGCAGCCTTATGCGCCGAACGAGATTGTGAGGCAATAATATCAGCTACAGCTTCGGCCTGTGTCAAATCCATTTTCCCGTTCAGGAAAGCTCGCTGACTAAATTCTCCATGATCTGCCATTCGGGCTCCTTGTTTCAAACAAGAACGTAATATCTCTTCTACTATGTAAGGAGAACCATGACAAGATATTTCTACAATATCTTCCCCGGTATAAGATTTAGGGTGCTTAAAAAGGCTCAGAACGACTTCATCTAAAACACGATCTTCAAATTTCCAAAGTCCATAGTGTATGGTATGGGATGGTTGTGTCATTAAATTTTTAGTAGGGAAAGACTGATTAGCCAAAGAAACAGCCTCCGGACCACTCAAACGAATCACACTAACAGCAGCTACACCCGGAGCAGTAATAGGAGCTACAATAGTATCTTCATTATATACCTTATTATTCTGCATCTTGCAAAAATAGTTATTCCCCTCCACCTATACACAATAATTTGAGAGCAGATTTTTTTGTTCAAGTAAAATATCGAAATAAAATGCTTTCCTAATAGCCTAATATTAGAAGACATCGATTGCATAAACAATAGCAAAAAAAAGCAAAAATGAATATTTTTGTACCGTAAAAATTTTACTTTTTTTTGTAAAATTCAATGAAAGCCTTAATATTGTCATCTCTTAACAAATTATTGACGTTATCTTGTTAAATTTTATCTAATTCAAATTATTGAAAAATTGACACTTAAGAGACTAAACCAACAAGATGGTCAAATAGAAATTTTATCAAAAAAGTTGACAATTACTGAAATTTATTTAATTTGAGCTTATCATTTTAAAAAAAGCTATTAAATTTACAAGCTCAATTAATTTTAGCTTATTAACAACAATTAAAAAGAGTATCTTTTATTCATTTAAAAAAACAATTAAAACATGGCTGAAACAAAATCAAATGCGACAAACCCTGGAAAGAATCAAGCAAAAAAGGGAAATCAGAAGAAAGAAGGTTCTAGAAAAGGAGGAAATGTCATTGCTTTTCTTGCTGTTCCAATTTGTTTAATTATTGCCTTTTTATTCTTTTACATGGTCTGTGGTAATCCGGCAAACTTCGAAGGCGGAATAACAACCGGTGATGCACACCCTAAAAACATGTTAGGTATTATCTATACCGGTGGTATTGTCATTCCTTTCCTAATGACTTTGCTTTTAATCGTAGTTACTTTTGTTATAGAACGTTTTGCTACTATTAAAAAAGCAAAAGGTAAAATTAGTAATACCAAATTTCTACGTAGTGTTCAATATAACTTAGCCAATAAGGAATTGGACAAAGCATTGAAAGAGTGTGATAAACAGAAAGGTTCTTTAGGAAATGTAATGCGTTCCGGCTTAATCATGTATAAAGAAATGACGACAAACACGGAATTAACTACAGAACAGAAGGTGATTAATATTCAAAACGAGATTGATGAATCTACTACCTTGGAATTGCCTATTCTCGAAAAGAATCTGGTATTCCTTTCAACTATTTCTTCAGCTGCTACACTTCTTGGACTATTCGGAACAGTAGTTGGTATGATTAAAGCCTTCCAGGCTTTAGGTGAAACCGGAGGTTCTAGTTCTTCACAATTAGCTGTAGGTATTGCGGAAGCCTTGGTAAATACTGCAACCGGTATTCTTACCTCTTTCATCGCAATTATTGCCTACAACTACTTTACAACTAATATTGATAGCATTACTTATGGTATTGATGAAACCGGATATACTCTAACTCAGAGTTTCGCGGCTCATTACGAATAAACTATATTAAGTAGGGACGGGATATTGAGTTTTAGCCTATTCCGTCCCTAAATATTCTATAGAATTTTTTATGGAATATTTAGGAACATGCATCTTATTATTAGAATTGATTAAAAAGTAGAAATATGGCAAGAGCAAAAGTTGCACGAAAAAGTACAAGGGTGGACATGACCCCAATGAGTGATGTCGCTTTTCTGCTTTTGACTTTTTTCATGCTGACGGCAAAGTTTAAACCCGATGACCCGGTAGAGGTAGTCACGCCTTCAGCAATTTCAACGACTCTTTTACCGGAAAATAATGTAGCATTAGTGACTATATCTAAAGATGGTAAAGTTTTTTTTGGGTTGGATAACGATAAAGCGAAGCAAAGATTAATACAAGCATTCAACAGTTCTTATGAATTAGGACTATCCGCTTCACAGATTCATAATTATGTACTTCAATCTACTGTAGGAGTACCGTTAAATGAATTAAAAAAGTATTTAAGTTTAGAAGGACCTTCTCAAACTAATTTTCAACAACCCGGTATTCCAATAGATTCGGCGGAAGGGGAACTTGGACAGTGGATTAGATATACCCGAAACTCTATAAAAAATATTAAGGAATTACAATGGGTGATTAAAGCAGATGATAACACAAAATATGCTGTCGTAAACAGAGTACTCGATATCTTTAAAGATAAAAGCATACACAAGTTACATCTTATTACATCTTTAAAGGCTTTACCCCCGGGAACGCCGGCATATCAAACGGCACACTCCTCAGGAGGAGAAGAATAGGATAGAAATTTTAAAACAAAGAATATAAAGATATGGCTGATATAGATACCAGTGATAGTGGTAATAAAAAGCATAAAGGCACCAAGAGTAAAAAGAAATCTACGCATGTAGATATGACGCCTATGAGCGATGTGGCATTCTTGTTGATTACTTTCTTTATGTTAACGACTACGCTGCAACGTGCGAAAACAATGGACTTGTTTTTACCCCAGGATGTGGATAATCCTGAAGAGCAAAATAAGGTAAAAGAGAGTCAGGCACTCACCATTCTATTGGGAGAAGATAACCAAATTTTTTATTACGAAGGGATTGGCAAAAACGCCGCAAAAAATCCTGCCGAATTGGTAAAGAAAACATCTTACAAGTTAAATGGAGGAATTGGTGATGTAATTATAAATAAAAAGAAAAGTGTATTACAAAATTCCGGAAGAAGAGATAGTATTATCGTCATCATTAAAGCAGAAAAAGATGCTACTTATAACAATATGGTAAGTATCCTCGACGATATGAATATCTACGAAATAGGGAAATATGCACTGGTAGATTTCAGTAAAAATGATAAGAAACTTATAGAAGCCAAGAAGAATGGAGGTGCAGCAACAGAAGAAGAGGAATAAAGGCAAATAGCTTCTATTATTATAAGCTAGTGAATTTGGATCATTAATAGAAACAAAATCAAGAATGGACGCTAAAAAATATTTAAAAGCAGACTTTTTGGAAATCCTTTTCGAAGGAAGGAACAAAAAGTATGGTGCATACACGCTGCGAAGAGAGTACAACAAGAGAATAGGAAGAGCCGTTATAACGACTTTTGTATTACTGCTTATCTTCGTAGGTGCTTATGCGGCGAATCTCTATATTTCAGCTCATAAGCCGGAAGTGACGGACAAGCCGGTCGAAAAAACAGTAAAATTAGAGAATGTTCAATTAGAACAACCCGACTTGCCACCACCGCCACCGCCGCCACCGGCACCGGAACCACCGAAGGTTAAAACTACGGTAAAATATACCCCTCCGGAAGTAGTTGAGGATGATCAGGTACCACCGGATATGGAACCACCGGATTTGAGTAAGATTAAAGATAAAGCGATAGGTACTGAAAATATCAAAGGAGATCCTGATGGAATCGATCCAGGATTGGTACAAGAATCCGGAAGTGGCGTAACTTCAGGAGTACCCGGAGGAAGTGGCGATGGAGATGCAAAAAAAGTATTTCAGTTTGTAGAACAAATGCCCCAATTCCCGGGTGGACAAAATGCTTTAATGAAGTATCTGAGCAAGCATATTAATTATCCTGCAAGAGCAAGAGAAAATAATATTCAGGGAACTGTCGTAGTTCAGTTTGTAGTGAACACGGATGGAACCATCCAAGATGCTAAAGTTGTAGGCAATAAACGAGGTGGCGGATTAGAAGAAGAAGCATTGCGGGTAGTGAATAGTATGCCTAACTGGACTCCCGGAAAGCAAAATGGGCGTGCAGTGCGTGTACAATTTAGCTTACCTATAAGATTTACCTTAAGATAGTAGCTCACTATTTTTTCATAGCAAGCCGGTAACTGCATAAGTTACCGGCTTTTTTTTATGTTTTGAGAAATAAATCTCTTTGCTTTCTCACGAAGAAGACCTGAATGGGATGTTGAAAAAATGTGTGTTTTAACCATTCCCCATTTTCTAGATTCAACTGGTTTGGGAGGAGGAATTAAATGGTCTTCAGAACCAAATGCAATATGAACTTCAAAGAGATCGGTCCTAAATATTGGCCGCTTATACTTAATCTTTAAATCTCTAAAACACACCCATAATTTAAAAATTAATAACGGCACTTTGTCTTTCTTCATCAACTTTTTGACAAATAGATAAGTTCCTCTATTGATTATCCTCACCTTATACAAACCAGTTGCTAAAGCTATGGTCAACTGTGGATTTGCCATAAAAAATTTAAACACCAAACGCCCAGCCATACTTTGTGTGCTTAGACTAAACCATCTGTTTTTTTTTAACCCTTCAGGAGCAAGCAATAAAAGTTTTTCTACATTCTGAGGAATCATCTGACTCAAAGCCATTGCTAAACGCCCCCCCATGCTAGCACCAACTACAAAAGCTTTTCTACTCATATTTTGCGCCAACAGATGAAAATAAATATGTGCGAGGTCAACAATAGAGAATCTATCCTCTTTCCAATTCGTTTTCCCATGAAATGGTAAATCGGGAATAAAAAGGGTAAACTCATCTCCTAATTCTTCCGCAACCGATTCATAATCCGCTCCTGTTTCTCCAAATCCGGGAAATAAGACCACAGTCCCCTCCCCCGTACCAAACTTCCAAACATGAATTCTGTTCTTTCTTAACGTAATATTAATCGAACTCTTTACCAAGATATGATTTTATGACAAAGATAAAATTTATTAATCAATGTACTCTTCTTTATACCTACACATTTCCATATAGATAAAATATATTCCTATTTATATAAAAAATCTTAATTTTACTTCATTATACTAAATACAACAAAACCCATGAGAAAAATTAGCGCATTCCTGGCTGTTTTGCTTTTTACAGCATTATCTGTTGCAGCACAACAAAAAATTTCCTTTAAAAAGTACAAACTTCCTAATGGTCTGAAAGTAATTCTCCATCGGGATACTACAGTTCCGGTAGTTGCGGTAACTGTGCTTTACCATGTAGGATCAAAAAATGAAAAACCGGGTCAACGAGGTTTTGCTCATTTTTTCGAACACCTTATGTTTGAAGGTTCCAAAAATATAGATCGCGGAAAGTTTATGAATTATGTTAGTAATGCAGGAGGAAAGCTAAATGCGAATACATCTTCAGACCGCACTTTTTATTATGAAGAGCTCCCTTCCAATCAGCTAAAATTAGCATTATGGTTAGAATCCGAAAGAATGATGCATGCTAAAATTGAAACGATAGGTGTGAATACGCAACGAGAAGTGGTTAAAGAAGAAAAACGCATGCGCTATGATAATCAACCCTACGGAACTATTTTCAAAGAAGTATCGGCTCATCTATTTAAAGGAACATCTTATGAATGGACAACCATAGGGACTATGGAAGATTTAAATCAAGCCAAATTACAAGACTTTATTAATTTCTATCATACTTTTTACGTCCCCAACAATGCAGTTTTGTCTATTGCAGGCGATATCGACATTGATAGCACAAAGCAATTGATAGCATCATACTTTGGTCCTATCGCCGAAGGAACCAATAAAATACCTCGACCGAAAATTCATTTAGATGCGCTAGGAAATGAAGCAAATAAAGTAGATACTGTTTATGATAATATTCAATTACCTGCAGTGATTGAAGCATATAGAGGTCCGGTTCAAGGAACGCCTGATTACTATGCATTTCAAGTTTTATCCGGCATTTTATCCGGAGGAGCCTCTTCCCGCATGCATAGAAATCTAATCGACGAAAAAGAACTTGCCCTGCAAGTGGCCTCCATTCCTTTATCGATGGAAAAAGTAGGAGCTTACATCAACCTTGGCATTGTGAATGCAGGAGTTTCTCCGCAAACATTACAGAAGGGAATTGATCAGGAAATTGAAAAAATAAAGGATACCCTCGTGGGAAAACATGAATTCCAAAAGGTAATGAATCAAATAGAAACCGATTATATAGGAAAGGTAGAAACGCAATTGGGCATTGCAGAGCAATTGGCCAATTATGAGGTCTATTTTGGAAATGCCAATTTAATAAATACGGAGTTAAAGCGTTATAAAAAGGTTACTCCCAAAGATGTTAAAAGGGTAGCCAATAAATACCTAAACAATGATAATCGAATCATTCTCTATTATCTCCCTCAACCTAAAACTCAAAAAAAATAATTTATTATCATGAAATACATTCTGTTAATACTCGCATTATCTATTAGTTTTACCACTTTTGGACAAAACCCAATAGACCGGTCTCATGCCCCTCAACCCGGACCTGCACCAAAAATAAATATAGGTAGCCCCGCCAGCTTTACAACCAGTAACGGGATTAAAGTTTTCGTTGTAGAAAACCATAAAGTGCCTAAAGTAAGTGTTTCACTAATGCTTAAAAAGAAACCTATCATGGAAAACGATAAAGTAGGTTATGTAGGCATTTCAGGTTCAATGATGAGAAGAGGTACCAAAAGCAAAACCAAAGCTGAATTAGATGAAGATATTGACTTTTTGGGTGGGAGTATAAGCACCAATAGTGGAGGTGCCCATGCCTCTTCTCTTACTAAAAACTTTGATGAAATTTTTAGTCTTTATTCAGAAATAATATGCCAACCCGCCTTTCGTGATTCAGAATTAGTAAAAGTGAAGAAAAGAGTACTTTCTGCATTAAAAAGCAATAAAAACGATCCCGGTTCTATACTGAATAATGTTTCGGATGTAGTGACATACGGAGATAATCATCCTTATGGAGAAGTACGCACCCCGGAAACGATTAAGAATATCACTACTCAAGATATAGAAAATTATTACAATACTTTCTGGAAACCAAACATTGCCTACATCGCTTTCGTAGGTGATATCACAGTAAATCATGCGAAAGAACTTGTAAATAAATATCTGGGAGAATGGCAAGAGGCAGATGTACCCAAGCCCACTTATAAACAGCCGAAAAAACCTCAATCTACTATTGTGTATGTCGCCGATCGCCCCTCTGCAGTGCAAACCAATATCGAAATTATTGATCCTATTGAGCTGAAACCGGGAAACTCCGACTACTTTGCCGCACGGCTAATGAATAAAATATTAGGAGGCGGATCTTCCGGAAGGCTATTTAAAGACCTGCGTGAAGATTATGGCTTTACGTATGGCGCCTATTCTTCCTTACATTCCGATCCATTAGTAGGATCTTTTTCAGCTTCAGCTGCCGTACGTACTGCTGTGACAGACAGTTCGCTTATGCGCTTTATGTATCAGTTAAACAAAATCAGAGATGAGAAACTGAATACATCTGACTTAGATAGTGCAAAAAATATCATTTCAGGAAATTTTGCCCTGTCGCTAGAACGACCTTCAAGAATTGCCAGTTTTGCCTTGAATATTGCGCGTTACGACTTACCCAAAGATTACTATAAGAATTACTTAAAAAGTATTGCTGCTGTTACTCCTCAAGAAGTTTTAGCGGCCGCGCAAAAGTATGTTACGCCAAAGCAGGCAAACATCGTCTTGGTTGGAAACTCGCAGGAATTTGCAGATGCTTTAGCTAAATATGGTCGTGTTCAGTATGTAGATAATTACGGAAATCCTATTCAACCACCTGTACATAAAGCAGTACCGGATGATGTAACAGCCCAATCTGTTGTGAACGATTATCTACAGGCTATTGGAGGAATGGATAAAATTAACAGTGTAAAAGACCTTCACTTGAAAGCTCACACCTCAATAAGAGGAAGAAAAATTGATATGGAACAAAAATACTTATTGCCAAACAATTTCTTGTCAGTAATCAAATTAGAAGGGAAAGGCATGATTATCAATAAAACCTTAGTCAAAGGAAGTGAGGTGAGTTTAAAAAACATGGGTAGAGAAATCCCGCTGGATAGCGCCAAAACTGCAGCCTTAAAAGCAAAAACAAATCCTTTTCCGGAAACCAATTTACTTACAGATCAATACAACCTAAAATTAGAAGGAATAGAAGAAATAAATGGGAAAGAAGCCTACAGTCTTCAAGCAGAAGATCAAAACGGGAAAATGACCACTTATTATTTCGATGTAGAAACGGGACTTGAACTACGTGAGGTATCTACTACACAAACAGCAAAAGGTGCCATTAATAAAACAACAAATTACAGCGATTACA
Source organism: uncultured Chitinophagaceae bacterium (assembly GCA_964558275.1). GTDB lineage: Bacteria > Bacteroidota > Bacteroidia > Chitinophagales > Chitinophagaceae > FW021-bin31. The sequence continues at coordinate 1,136 of CAZLDH010000074.1, read as the reverse complement.
AAGCAGTAAATGGACTAAAATTTCCATTTAAAATGGAAAGTAAAAATGGTCCTATTACCATGAGCATTATAGTTGATTCTATTCAAATAAATCAGGGGCTCACTCCGGAGGATTTTAAATAGGGTTTGCTAACTCAATCAATAACGTAAAAATGTAGCGTGCAATGATTAAAATTCATTGCACGCTACATTTTTTATCTATTACTATATCAATCTAACACTTCAACCAGTGGTGTTCCTACAGTTCCACTCCCCATTTGAATATGTAACAATGCCGCAATAGTTGGCGCAATATCCGACATTTGAACATGACGATGAGAGGCTCCTTGTTCAATACCCCATCCCATAAACACCAGAGGGATATGACTGTCATAAGGTGTCCAGGTACCATGCGTAGTACCGGTAGCATTTCCATTCATCCAACCGGCATTCGGAATTATCATAACCGGTCCGGTACGTTTGAAATTATAACCATTAATAATTTTTGTTTTGATTGGTTCCGGAATAGGAGCTTCTCCAATATGCTCGATATCCACAGCAAACTGAATGACCGGCTGTTTCCTTAAAAATTTCACCGTTTCCTCTTTTATCAAATCAAAATCAAGGTCTTTATCTTCAATTTTTCCCATATCATACACAACATGGTCATTTATAAAAGAACGTACAAGTTTATCTCCGTTAAATCGCTTTGACAAGTATGCATTCAAACCATCTTCAATATCCCCCAGTTTTTCATCTCCTGAAGGCAGTTTATGCTTTTGCATAAAGCCGGTAGAATGTGCACCTGCATGATCGGCGGTCAGAAAAACAAGATAATTCCCTTTCCCAAATTTTTCATCAAGTACATTGAAAAAATGAGCTAAATCCTGATCCAATCTTAAATAGGTATCTTCCACTTCAATAGAATTAGGACCAAATTTATGTCCGACATAGTCGGTTGAAGCCAAATTGATCGTCAAAAAATCCGTAATATTATCTTCTCCCAATTGATAGCCTTCTATAGCTGCCTGTGCAAACTTAAGGGTGAGCGTATTACCAAAAGGAGTGGTACGAATAGCCCCTTTATCTCTTTTAAAGATATGAGCTAGATCATGAGGAAAAGTGGGTTCCTCTTCTCCTGAAAAGGTTCCTTCCCAT
>CAZLDH010000073.1:0-14254 GCA_964558275.1 uncultured Chitinophagaceae bacterium | reverse complement strand
GCTATTTATACAAACAACTATACATAACTTGGGGATAATTTTGCAATTACTCACGATCTTTTTATCTTCTATGAGGTTCGTAAAAATTGTACCTTTAGCACAAGCTCACACCACGAAACTAGAATTGCAAAAGAGTCACCAAAACCCACGTGCAAAAGAACTTGAGCATACAGAATAAAAAACGAAAGACAAAGAAGGGCAAAGGCATCATACTTTGTATTCTATTGCTTGTATTTTATTGGTTATCTTTGAATAAGTAAAAGAGACAGAATCATGAGTAACATGAATCCATTAAATCAGTGACCTCAATTTTTCTAGACAACGAAGCATTATATGAAGATTCGCTATTGTCTTTTGCCGTGTTTGTTGACACTAATGTCCTGCGGTACTTTATTTCAGGGTTTTGGAGGCAAGGAGATTATATCGGCGCCTGATGAACCTCCTGCACAGCTATTAACAGTAGTTCCTTTTCAACAATTGACAGGTGGTGTTATATTACTACATGCCCACCTCAATCAATTCCCCGATACCCTCAATTTTATACTGGATACCGGAAGTGGAGGGATTTCATTAGATTCCGCCATCTGTAGCAGGCTTGGTCTGAAAACCGAGCTTTCAGAAATATACATGCGTGGTATTGGCGGGGTGAAGAGATTATCTTTTGCTTATAATAATACCTTGCTGCTGGATGGCTTGGAAACAGACAGCTTGAATTTTCATATCAATGACTATTCCTTTATTAGTGCAGTTTATGGTTTGCATATTGCCGGAATTATCGGCTACAGTTTTCTGAAAAATTATATTGTAAAGATTGATTACGACGCGAAGAAAATGTATATTTATACTCCCGGGAGATACACCTATCCTACAGGAGGCTGGCTCATGCAGCCTTATCTAAGACATATTCCGGTGGTAAAAGCTTCTATTCAAAATAAGGAAGATCCAATAAAAAGTCGCTATTACATCGATATTGGAGCAGGACTTTGCCTGATGTTGTCCAATAGATTTGTTTCTGACAGCGGTCTATTTGATGATCCACGTCAGCGAAAACACAAATTTATTCCAACAGAAATTCAAGGATTTGCAGGATCTATGCTAATGACACGCACCGTGCTTGAAAAAATGAATCTTGGCCCTTTTCAGTTTCATAAAGTACCGGTTTATCTTTTTGACGATGTTGGCAATATAACCTCTTATCCTTCTTTGGGCGGACTGATCGGCAATGATTTATTGCGTCGTTTTAATACGACACTCAATTATCCACAGAATGAGATTTATCTGAATCCTAACAGTCACTTTAAAGAACCCTTCGATTATTCTTATACGGGACTCACTCTTTATTATTTGGATGGAAAAGTGGTTGTTACCCGAGTCTTAGAGGATTCTCCGGCGGAGAAAGCAGGCTTTAAAGAAGGCGATGTTATTTTAGGAATTAATGGCAACTTCAGTAATGATATCAATGAATATCACGACTTGCTAAAAGACAATGGCGAAGTGCTTAGAGTAATTATTTCCAGGGAGGGATCACCTAAAAAGTTAAAAATTAAGGTGAAAAGTATTTTATAATCTTGTGGATTCCTCTTCTTTTTGAGAATCCCTTCTTTCTAAACGGCTATGTCTATAACTGTAAGTAAAATAAATAACCAATCCTACACCCAGCCAGATTAAGAAGCGTAGCCAGTTCGTATATCCAAGTTCGGTCATCAGATACAAACTGCTGCTTAACCCCAATATTGGGATTAAAGATAGATTTTTGATGAAGGTTAATACGGTAATCACTATAGCTACCAAAATAAATAAAAAGTATGGGAGATTATCTTTATAAGTATGCCAGTCACCGGAATAGTGGAATAATTCAATAAGCTGATGATGAAATATAACAATCCCTACGATAAAAAGCAGAGGCACAATATATTTTCCGTTAATATAAGGAAGTCTAAACCGTTTTTTATTTTTGAGTTCCTCAGGCTCCTCTTTAGGCAATAAAAGCACTCCCCCACAAACCAAAACAAAGGCAAATAAAGTCCCAATACTGGTTAAGTCTGTTACTTCCGTTAAATTCATAAACAAGGCAGGAATCGCCACAATTAAGCCGGTTATAATCGTTGCGATATAAGGGGTTTTAAATTTAGGATGTATTTTGGAGAATGCGGGAGGAAGTAAGCCGTCTCTACTCATGCTCATCCATATTCTGGGTTGTCCCATTTGAAAAACCAACAATACGCTCGCGGTGGCAATAACAGCGCCAATAGAAATAATATAACTAATTTTAGTCAATCCTATTTTATCAAAAACAAAAGCCAATGGGTCTTTCACCGCCAATTCCTGATAACTCACCATTCCGGTAAGTACCAGTGCGATGAGAATATAGAGAATCGTACAAATAATAAGAGAATAAATCATTCCTCTGGGCAAATCCCGCTGAGGGTTCTTACATTCTTCAGCTGTTGTAGAAATGGCATCAAAACCAATATAGGCAAAAAAGACAGCAGACACACCTTTCAAAACACCACCAAAACCATTCGGGAGAAAGGGAGACCAATTCTCGGGAGCAACAAAAAAGAAACCCAATATAATTACCGCAAGAACAATAACAATCTTCAGAATCACCATGGCATTCGTGGCTCTTTTTGTCTCTTTTATTCCAACAAAAACCAAATAGGTAATCAATAATACAATACCGAGTGCCGGTAAATCGGCTATCAACCGTATGCCGCCAATTGATGGCGCCTGAGTCCATGCCAGATAAGCGGTCTGAATGGAATGGTCGAGACTTGTTAAAGCACTGCCACCACCAATTGCGTCAGTTGCTGTTTGGAATCCCCGAAGTGCAGAGACATAATCTACTGAAAAGTATGCCGGAATATGAATACCAAAACCGGCAAGCAGGTTGGAGAAATATCCACTCCAGGAAATAGCTACCGCAATATTCCCAATAGCATATTCCATGATTAAATCCCAACCAATAATCCAGGCAATCAATTCACCAAAAGAAGCATAAGAATAAGTATAGGCACTTCCGGATACCGGGATTCTCGAAGCAAACTCTGCATAACACAAAGCAGAAAAACCACAGGTCACCGCGGTAATGATGAATAAGAGTGAAATTCCCGGTCCGCCGTCGTATGCAGCCTGTCCGATAGTAGAAAAAATACCGGCGCCTACCAAAGCAGCTATTCCCATAGCTGTTAAATCTTTAACCCCTAAAGCTCTGTTTAATTTCCCTCCTTTTTTATCAACTTCTCCAAATCCGGTTTCTGCATCCTTGAGGATTAGTGCCAAAGGTTTTCTACGTAGAAATTTGTTTTTCATATTCAAAAGTATGCAGGAAAAAATTAACTTTCTCTATTGAATAAGCGATGCATGAGTTTTTTTAATTCAACTTTTCTATCTTCTGCAACCTTTACATGCTTGATGTTATCTTTGGCCTGCTGAATATAGTCTTGTTTTTTCTCTTCCGCCCATTTTTTAACCCCACATTTTCCATAAATATTTAACATTCCGGAAATTTTTTCTTTGGGATTTTGTTCTTCTAATAGGGAAAGAATTGTATTTTTTTGTTGTTCATTCCCCAATTCGAAAGCTTTTATAAGTAAAAAGGTCTTTTTATTGGCCAGGATATCACCACCAATCTGTTTGCCGAATTTTTCAGTTTTCCCAAAAGCGTCTAAATAATCATCTTGGATCTGGAAGGCAAGTCCGATATTTTTCCCAAAAGAATAGATATGGCTCATGCTTTCTTCATCTGCGCCTCCGATTAATGCGCCCATTTGTAAACTGGCAGCGAGTAAAACGGAGGTTTTTAGGCTAATCATGTGTAGATAATCGGCCATCTTCAGATCTTCTAAGTCCAAATCTTCTAAGTCTAAATCCAATTGTTGCCCCTCGCAAACTTCTCTTGCGGTCCGGGTGAAAATATCAAAAAGACCGTCTTTTTGATCTATAACCACTTTATTCAACTCATCATAGGCCTGAACCAACATGACATCTCCCGATAATATAGCCACGGAAGAACCATATTTTTTATGAACAGTAGATTTCCCTCGTCGAAGGGGGGCTTCATCCATTATATCATCATGTACAAGCGTAAAGTTGTGAAATATTTCAAGCGCTTTGGCAGCATGAAAAACCTGCGCAGTGATTGGCTTAAATAATTCATGTCCCATCAGGCACAAAACAGGTCGGATACGCTTCCCTCCTAATTGTAGAATATAATTGGCCGGTTGATACAGATTTTTTGGTTCCTTTGGAAAAACAGGCTCTTCAATTTTATGATTAAATTCGTTTATTAACTCATCCAATGATTTCATGCTTCTATAATTACGATCTCTAATTTTTACACCACTTATTTATCATGCTTCATAACAATCCATTCTATAACTACTCAACCAACACATAATCCAACTGTCTTTTCTCTAAATTAGCGGCTGCCACTCTTATTTTTACGGTATCTCCCATTCTAAATCTCTTTCCGCTATGTATTCCTTTTAAGGCATATTCTGCATCTTCAAAAACAAATTCGTCAATATCTTCCAAATCTATCAAGGAGATTAATCCTTCACACTTTGTCTCTATCGTTTCGGCCCAAAATCCAAAGCTTGCTACCCCACTAATGATGGCATCAAACTCATCTCCAAGATAATCAGACATATATTCTACCTGTTTATATTTCTGTGCCGTTCGCTCTGCAGATAGTGCTTTTCGTTCTTGTTCAGAACAATGCTGACATTGTTTCTCCATTTCTCCTTCTTTTACTTTTAATTTTTTACCCGAAAGGCAATCGGCTATTAACCGATGAACCATAATATCCGGATATCTTCTGATAGGAGAAGTGAAGTGACAGTATTTTTCAAATGCCAATCCATAATGACCAATATTGTCGGTGGTATAAACCGCTTTAGACATGGTTCTTATTCCCAATTGCTCAAGCAACATTTGTTCAGGTTTACCTGTTACTTTCTCTAAAAGTTTATTAAAGGATTTTCTGATTGTTTCAGGAGAGGAAATATCAAAATGATAACCTATTTTCGTTGCCAGAGCCACATACTTTTTAAGTTTTTCTTCATCCGGGGTGTCATGAATTCGATAAGGAAAGGGGAGTTTTTTATTATTTACCTGAATAGAATCGGCATAAGCAGCCACGGTTTTATTAGCCAGCAACATAAATTCTTCAATTAATTGATTTGCTTCTTTACTCTCTTTCAGAACAATGTCAACCGGCTTTGCTTGCTGGTCTAATTTAAAACGTACTTCTTGCGATGTAAAATTAATGGCTCCTTTTTTAAAACGTTTTTCTCTTATTTTTCGAGCAATCTTATTCAGACTTCTGACTTCATTATCAAAATCTCCCTGCCCTCCTTCAATATATTGTTGGGCTTCGTCATAGGTAAATCTTCTGTCAGAATGTGTTACAGTCCTGCCAATCCAGGTATCTTTAACTTTACCGGAAGCTGTGAGGTCAAAAAGTACAGAAAAAGTCATCTTATCTTCATCCGGTCTGAGAGAACATAATTCATTGGATATTTTCTCCGGCAACATTGGCAATACTCTATCTGCCAGATATACTGAAGTTGCTCTTTTATAAGCCTCTTTATCCAATGCGGTATCGGGTTGTACATAATGACTTACATCGGCTATATGAATACCTACACGAAAGAGGTCTTTATCCAGTTTTTCATAAGAAATGGCGTCATCAAAATCTTTTGCATCTGCCGGATCAATAGTGAGCGTAAATATATTGCGGAGGTCTCTTCTGCGTTTAATTTGTTGCTTTGAAAAATCTTCTTTCAACGCTGTTGTTTCATCCAAAACCTCTTTTGGAAAATCTAAAGGGAAACCGTTTTCGATGAGTATTTCCTTCATCGCCATGTCATTCTCATCCTCCTTATTCAATACAGATGTCACCTGGCCGGTGGGCTTTTTCCCTTTTTTGCCCCAGCTCAATATTTTTACAACGGCTTTATCTCCTTTGTTGGCACCATTCAGATCTTTACCATCAATATAAACATCCGGCAATTTATCATTTCGAGTCACCAGGAAGCCAAATCCGTTGCTCATTTCTATCTCCCCAACGAAAGTTCTGGTTTTGCGTTTTACAATTCTTTTTACTTTTCCTTCTTTTCGACCATTTCGCTTTACTTTGGTCAATTCGACCTTCACCTCATCCCCATGGATGGCAGTATGTAAGTTTTCGGGTCTAACTTTAATGTCCTGTTCTAAATTATCTACGATAACATATCCGACACCGGATCTGTTTACGTCCAGTTTGCCGACATAAAAAATACCGGCAAACCTATTATTTGCTTTCTTTTTATTTTTTGATCTTGATTTTCTCTTTTTTCTTGCCATATCAATACTTTAAGTAGTAAATTGTTCTGCCATGGCATCACTCATATAATCCATAATATATTGATCAAAGTAGGCTTTTTCATTGAATAAGAAATAAATATTCAATGAAACAACAAAAAGGGGAAGCTGCATTTTTTCAATTTGATTTTTAAACAAGTCTAATCTTGCGGCATCCTTTTCCGTTGTTAAAATGATTTTATATTTTGATTTTAATTGTGCAATGGCATCTTCCATCTGATACAATTCATTTTCTGTATAAAAATGATGATCAGGGAATCTTAATAATTTTATTTCATTCACCCGGGACTTCAATCTCTCGACCAATGGTGTAGGATTGGCAATACCACATGCCACCACTACTCCGGTATCCGGCAAAAGTGTCTCGGTTTCATTCGTTAGAAAATGATAAACACGACCATATCTAATCGCAGAAAAGAATATCTTTTGATGAGGTAACGGACGTATTTCGTTGATTATTTTTTGTTTTTTTTCGGTTGTTAAATCCGCAGGGCATTTAGATACGATAATACAATCTGCACGTTTATATCCGGATCTGCTTTCCCTTAGCCGGCCGAAAGGAACAATATGATCTCGAGTAAATAGACGATTGTATTCAGTAACCATAATATTTATCCCCGGCTTGACAGAACGGTGTTGAAAAGCATCATCCAAAATAACGACCTCTGTTTCGGGCGCGTCTTGCAACAATTGAGGCAAAGCCAGCGCTCTTTCTTCGCCAACGCTCACAGAGATATCAGGAAATTTCTGAATAAATTGCTTGGGTTCATCTCCAATGGTTAAAGCCGTTGCATTCTCATCTGCATATAAATAGCCCTTTGTTTTTCTATTATAACCCCGGCTTAGCGTAGCTACATAAAATTCATACATCAAAAGATGAATCAAATATTCTACATGCGGTGTTTTTCCGGTTCCCCCAACGGATAAATTTCCTACAGCTAAGGTTGGAATATCAAATTCGATTTCAGAAAGAATACCTTTATCATAAAACCTATTTCGTAACCAGGTAATCAATCCGTATAAAAGAGAAAGAGGATAAAGCAACAACTTAAAGAAGCGCCCTACATTTTTAGATAATACACTCATAACCTCATTCTATTTTTTTTCATCACATATTCAATAATCCTTTCCTTCGGTTTGAAAGTAGTAAGCATATTCAGACCGAGTTTGTCTATTGCCTTCTGAATCAGTTCACTATCAGACTTATCTATAATTAAACTACCACACTCTTTATTGAAATAAAAAGTACCGGCTTCTCTCAACACCTGCAAAGGTAACATTCCTATCAATTCACTACCTAAAATTTTATAACCCAATTTTTCAGTTTCTTTTTTTACTTCTTCAAAAGCAATGTGAATATTCGTTATTTTATAATTAGTCAGATTCATAGAGACCTGTGCCAAGCCATATTCTTCGATATACCAGCCAATAGCTTTCAAATATGGAACAGCATTGGGATTTCCGGCTGATCGTATATTTGCTGCTATTTTTTTTGCAATTAAAACATCATTTGTATTTAAATTAACATTATATGCCAATAAAAAATCTCTGGCTCCAATTACAGAAGCACCTGCACTTTGGATAAATGGCTTATTTCCATAATCCGGTTGCCAATTCGGATCTTTAAGCTTATGTTCCAATTTATTAAACTCGCCTTTTCTAATTCCTGCCAGGTTTTTTCTTTTGGGATTCGTGGCGGCTTCTTCATATAAATAAACAGGAATATTTAATTCCCCGCCCACTTTTTTTCCCAGTTTTTTAGCCCATTTTACTGTTTCAGCCATAGAAATACCGGATATTGGTATGAGCGGACAAACATCTGTAACACCAATGCGGGGGTGCGTCCCCTCATGTTTTCTCATATCAATCAACGCTCCTGCAGTTTTAATGGCATTAAAAGCAGCTTTCACCACGTATTCAGGTTGTCCCACAAAAGTAAAGACTGTTCTGTTAGCAGAAAATCCAATATCTCGATGTAATAATTGGACTCCGGAAACACCATTAATGGCTTCCGTAATCTGATCAATTATTTTTTGATTTCTACCTTCACTAAAATTAGGAACACATTCTATAATTGCCATAGAAATTATTAATCCGGACATCCGGAACACAAATTTTGACAAACCTAATTGTTTTGAATATAATTGCCAAGCTAAATAAAAATCAACAGACAATTTTTCATCCTGTCTTTTTGCAATATATTTACAACATAAAATTCAATACCGTAAAATTTTAATAGAAGTGGCTACTTTCAAAAAAGCACAGAATGAAGTTATATAATAATATTTTAGAGACCATTGGAGATACTCCACTTGTGAAGCTTCACCAGGTAACAGCTGAGCTTCCCTGCCCTGTTTATGCAAAACTGGAAGGATTTAATCCCGGAAATGCCATTAGTGATAGAATAGCAGAAAAACTGATTGAAGCAGCGGAAGCATCAGGTGAACTTAAACCGGGAGGAACGATTGTGGATAGTACTGCCGGAAATACAGGTATGAGCCTGGCAACAGTAGCTATTTTTAAGGGATATCATTGTATTTTTACAACCAATGATAAGCAATCTCCGGAAAAAGTAGCCATTCTGCGAAGTTTAGGTGCAGAAGTAATTGTTTGTCCGACCAATGTGGAATTTGAAGATCCCCGCTCCTATTATTCTGTATCCCGAAGGCTAGCAGAGGAAGTTCCTGGAGCTGTTTTCATTGACCAATACAATAACTTGGCTAACCAACAGGCACATTATGAAAAGACCGGTCCTGAGATTTGGAGAGATACCGATGGTAAAGTTACACATCTGGTGGTAGCTTCAGGCACCGGAGGAACAATTACCGGTGCAGGGAAATATTTGAAAGAACAGAATAAAGATATAAAAAATTGTGCTATAGATATTTATGGCTCTTTATTAAAGGAATACTTTGATACCGGAGATCTTAAATTAAAAGAAAAATATCCATATGCCACTGAAGGAGTTGGAGAATTTTTTATACCTGAAAACTTTGATATGGATATCATAGATCTGTTTGAAAAAGTAACTGATCAAGATGGAGCGCTCATGGCAAGAAGGATTACGAAAGAAGAAGGTATTTTAGCAGGATATTCTTCAGGAACTGCTATACAAGGACTTTTGCAAATGCAGGATCAACTCAGTCCGAAAGATTTTGTTGTAGTTATTTTTCCGGATCATGGCAGTAAGTATCTTAGAAAAATATATAATGATGCCTGGATGATTGAGCGCGGTTTTATCGAAGTAAAAACCGTAAAAGATATTATTCGATCTCGAAAAGGTGTCCCGCTGGTTGCTTTGGATCCGGAAAATACGGTCTCTCAGGCAGTACAAAAAATGAAGAAACATGGTATTGAGCATATTCCTGTTTTAGAGGATAATGACCCTGTTGGTTCTATCTCAGAAAATACATTATTTGGAAAAATTATTGATAGCCCTGAAATTAAAAATAAAAAAGTAAGAGAAGTAATGAAAGCTCCTTTTCCTATTGTCAAAACTACCATCCCTATTGAGCGGTTATCGGCTTATATTAATAAGGATAATGGGGCCGTATTGACAAGGGATAAAATTGGTCAATATCATATTGTGAATAAATATGACATTATTCAATCATTAGCGAAAGGATGATTGTTATTTAATTTTATATAAATGCAATAACCAATTTATCATCATTGTTTTAAATTAAAAGACCGTTGAAATCTCAACGGTCTTTTTATCAATATTCAACTATTAATATAGGTATTATACTAAATCTTTAATCAGTTTTTCTCTGTCTCCATATAACATATCCAATAATGGCACTTCAATCATGGTATAAGCTCCGGCGGCAATCTTTGTAGTTGCTCTTGCACAGGAAACCAAAATTTGTGCAGTTAAGGCAGGATTATTAATCTGCATATTAAATTCAAAACGCTGACTATCTGTAATTCCTGAAACGCCTTTGCGAATCATGTTTACACCATGCCCCTTATCTTGTACACTGTCAACATCCTGTACCTGAAAGACATGTGTTTCATCATTGACAAAATAAGCATCCGACTTAATATCTGAAGCTACTTTATCAAATTCATAACCATCTTCTAATTCAATATAAACCATTCGTCTATGAATACTTGTTCCCAACGGGATAGTCATAGATAACGCTTTTTTTACCCCATCAATAGCTTTAACCGCTACAGTATGTCCCATGCTCATTCCCGGACCAAAATTGGTATAAGTAATCCCTTTGGGCGCAGCAGCCTGTAACAATGTTCTTACAACAGAATCACTTCCGGGATCCCAGCCGGCAGATATAATAGCAACTGAATTGTTTGCTTTTGCTACCGGAGTCAAATCTTGACGAAGATCCCAAATAGCCTGATGAATATCAAAACTATCCACTGTATTAATACCTAAAGCAAATATTTCTTTTGCCACATCCCCAACTAAACGACTGGGAGAACCCAAAATTGCCACATCGACATTATCCAGTTTTTTGATATCATCAACCACCTGAATATTGGAAAGCTCCAACGGTGTATTCCCTAAGGAAGAAGTTCTACGAATTACTCCGGCTACTTCAAAATCCGGTGCAGCCTGCACCGCTTCTAATACTGATTTTCCGATATTGCCATATCCTACAATGGCAGCTCTGATCTGAGACATAATTTATGTATTTTATTTAAAATGCAATATTAAGGCTATATTTTTAATTTTATTCAAAGTTATTCATTTTTTATTAAAAATAACATTCCTTTTGTTCTTTTTTGTTTGATAAATTCAATTTATTATTTTATTTATTTATCTACTCCCGCGTTTTACCAGGGTGTCAGTTTATATTTATTTTTACCATCCTTTTTATGTAATTCGAAACGATGTATAAACAATACTATTACTGCGATTATAATAGCCAAAATGCCTAACAAATAAGCAATCTCCCGGATGGTCAACAACATGGATGCTACCTCTACTTTCCCCTTAATTAATTCTACGGCTTTCAAATGTGCATGATGCGCATCTGTACCCTGTGACTCAAAAAAATTTGAAAAACGTGCTATACCATTCATAAAAGCAGAATTGGTAAAATTCATTTTTTCCAAAAATTGGAAGGAATGCAGTCGCATCCGATGATATATCCAATGACTAAAAAACGAAGAAGCAATAAAGCTACCGACTACATATCTGGCAGAAATGGTTACCATTACTCTATTTCTATTATCTTTCCTTGGGATATTTGTTGCCAGATATGCGGCAGAATTGGTGAGTAAAAAGGCATATCCCATTGCCGAGGTTATCATGGCAGGCAGCAAATCCCGGAAGGTTAAATTTTCCTGTATGATAAAACTAAAATCAAGCAGAGAAAAGGCAAAACATAGAAATCCAATGCTAATCATCAACCTTCGGGATACATTTTTATAAATCATCAACCCGACTATTGGAAAGAAAATAAGATAACAGACGAAATGAATGATTCCAAAATGTGCCAGGTAATTTTCTTCGCCCTGAAAGTTGTAATCAATATACCTGTTGAATAAGGTGGAAGTAGAATAAAATATATACATGACTAACATCAGGGAAGCGCCAATAGAAATTTGTTTATACTTTGAAAAAATACTTAAATCCCAGTAGGGACGTTTAATATGGAATTGTCGATAAACAAAAATAGCTGTAGAGATTACAAAAATAACCGCCGATAGAATAATCCGGTCAGAACTCCACCAATTCAGTTCTCTTCCCATAATCAGCGTATAACACAAAGACACGCCCATAATTATCATCAGTAGCATACTAACCCACTCTGCCTGATACAAAGGAATTTTTCTTTCGGACCGACGAGACTCAAAAAGATATAAACAAAGCAAAATAGTCAATGACACTGCAATAATAGACACAACAAATACATCTCTCCAACCATAATTTTCAATCACTTTCAAACTAACATAAGTAGCCACCTCCCGAATACTGCGCAAGATTCCATAAAGCACACCATAAAATATACCCCTGTTCCTTAAAATAGGAAACATACCAATAAACAATGACAGTAAATCCAGCAACACAAGAATTTTTACCGCTCCCATGACAAAGCTGCTAATCATTAAAATCAACTCAATTTCTGTGGTATAACAGAGTACAGAAATCAATAATTGCAAGCCCAACCCCCACATTAAAAGGCTAATTCGCTTAAAATAAGAGCGAAAGCGATAAGTCAGCGGAAGAACAGCTAACATTCCGACAGTGCCTAAATGGAGATAAAAAGATACTTTATTGGAATCCAATCCGAAATAAGAAGTCACTCTGGCTCCTATATCTCCATTGAAACCGGAAACAAAATATTGTAAAAACAAGATAAGAAAGAGCCCGGTTAGCTTCATCCATTGCGGAAAATTTCTACGATATGGTGATGAAGCATACGCCATAAACAAAATTAATTTTTATTATAATTTAAGGAAAAACAGAAATCTTTATTCAGTCAGGTTGTTAATCACTTTCTCTAAAACTTTCCGTGTTTGGATAATTTCTGTATGTTCAATTCCGTTCAGGGTCTGCGCTCTAACTTCTTTCACTAAAGGCATTGCTTTTTTTAAAATCAATCGCCCCTTTTCTGTTAAATAAATTTTTTTATGACGCGTATCAATTTTATCTACTTTGGCAAAAATGTATTCGCGTTTGGCCAAACTTTTGAGCAATTTGGTAATTCCGCCTTTATCTTTAAATAATGTATTCGCTAATTCTTTTTGATGCCTGCCTTCTTTTTTTCCTAATTCTAAAAGTGTTCCGCACATTTCTGAACTTAAATCGATATTATTCTCAGACAATTTTTGATTTAATCGTATCCTATAAAGCCGTGAAGTCCTCGCCATCACAGCAGTAAGTGGCATTTCTTCTTTCATTATATTTATTTTTAAAACGCAAAGATAGGTATTAGTTGAATATTCAACTAAATTTATTGAAAGGAATTTCAATAGCTTCCTTTTCGCGTTTAGTAAAATCTTCTAACTCCTTATTTCTTTCTAACCTCCTTTTTCTTAAATTTGCAGGCACTATGGCAAAATTCAATAGAACTTTAGTGACGGCAGCGCTTCCTTATGCTAACGGACCCATTCATATTGGGCATTTGGCAGGATGTTACCTGCCGGCAGATATATACGTACGATATCAGCGGGCAAGTAAAATGCCTGTGAAATTCGTAGGTGGGACTGATGAACATGGGGTGGCTATAAATATTAAAGCTATGCAGGAAGGCGTAACCCCACAAGAAATCATAGATCGTTACTATCCTATGATTAAAAACAGTATGGAAGGAATGGGAATTTCTTTTGATATATTTAGCAGAACTTCCAAACCAATCCATCATGAAACGGCTTCCGCTTTCTTCAAAAAATTATATGATGACGGACAATTTGAGGAAAAAGAAACGGAACAATATTATGATTCGGAGAAGGAACTTTTTCTGGCTGATAGATATATTGTAGGTACCTGTCCTGTATGTGGTTATGAGGAAGCTTATGGCGATCAATGTGAAAGATGCGGCTCTTCTTTAAGTCCTAATGAACTGATTGATCCAAAATCTAAATTAAGCAACGCGCCGCTTATAAAAAAGAAAACCAAGCATTGGTTTTTATCTCTGGAAAAATTTGAACCCTGGTTAAGAGAATGGATTGACGACAAGAAAGGGATATGGAAAAATAATGTTTATGGTCAATGCAAAAGCTGGATAGATAACGGATTAAAAAGCCGATCCATGACAAGGGACGGAAAATGGGGAATCAAAGTACCGTTGGAAGATGCGGAAGGAAAAGTACTTTATGTTTGGTTTGATGCCCCTATTGGATATATTTCAGCTACCAAAGAACTGCTTCCCGACCAGTGGGAGACCTATTGGAAAAAGGATGACACCCGATTGATACA
>CAZLDH010000072.1:0-14279 GCA_964558275.1 uncultured Chitinophagaceae bacterium | reverse complement strand
GCAGCCTTAAATCTTTTGCAGGCTTCGTCAACTCCTTTCAAACTACCGGAAATAACCAGCTGTCCCGGACAATTGTAATTGGCAGGAATAACAATTTCTCCTGTATCATGTTGCACTTCGCTACAAATCTCTTCAACCTTCTCATCCGCCAAAGCCAAAATAGCAGCCATGGTTCCCGGATTTCCTTCACATGCTTTCTGCATGGCATTAGCCCTAATTTGAACCAACTTTAACGCATCTTTAAAGCTCAAAGTTTTATTTCCAACTAAGGCAGAAAACTCTCCTAAGGAATGTCCTGCTACCACATCAGGTTGCGCATCCGCTTTATACTCATAAGCTGCCACAGCATGCAAAAAAATAGCCGGCTGCGTTACTTTGGTCTGTTTCAATTCTTCTTTAGTACCGAAAAACATAATATCCGATAATCTAAAACCTAAGATTTCATTGGCTTTCTCAAAGAGCTCTTTCGCCCCGGCGTTATCTTCGTATAAATCTTTCCCCATTCCTGAGAACTGTGCTCCCTGTCCCGGGAAAACATAAGCTTTTGACATAATTTTGTATTTTGCAACAATATTACAACGAAATAGAAAAACAAGATAATTTATGGGTAAAAAAAGAAAAAACTATCAGGGAGGATTGGTCTATTCTACAAATCCCGATTTAGAAATGGAGAATGAAAAAGAGGAAGAAGAAACTTTACCTCCGGAAGAACAAAAATTAAAAATAACACTGGATACCAAACACAGAAAAGGAAAGACGGTAACACTCATAGATGATTTTATTGGTACAAAAGAAGATTTAACATATTTAGGGAAAAAGCTAAAAGCCTTTTGCGGAACCGGAGGATCTGCAAAAGACGGGCAAATTATTATTCAGGGAGACCGACAAGAAAAAGTAAAAAAATACCTGAATAAAGAAGGATATAAGATACGCTAAACAAACAGCGACCTTATATACGGTCGCTGCTTTTCATTATTATTTATTATGCCATTATTGCAGATTATGAAATACTTTCTGAACATCATCATCACTTTCCATAGTATCTATTAGTTTTAACACTTCATCTGCTTGTTCGTCCGGCAATTCCACCGTAGTGGTTGGCACCCATTCAGAATCAGAATTTTTAGGTTCAATATTCTTTTTTTCCAGTGCTTTTTGCATGTTTCCAAAATCATTAAAGGCACAACGAACCACTAAATTCCCCTCGCTATCCTCTCCCATTTCTTCTAGTCCGGCATCAATTAATTCAAGTTCTAACGCCTCCTGATCAATCCCTTCGGGATCCAACTTAAATGTACCCATATGATTAAAAAGGAAACTCACACTTCCGCTACCCCCCAGATTTCCATTTCCCTTATTAAAATGCATACGAACATTCGCCACCGTGCGCGTATTGTTATCAGTTGCAGTTTCTACCAAAACAGCTACCCCATGTGGCGCATAGCCTTCATACATAATTTCTTCATAATCTGAAGTATCTTTATCAGTAGCTCGTTTGATTGCAGCCTGAATACGGTCTTTAGGCATATTAATAGCCTTGGCATTTTGAATAATACGTCGAAGACTCGGGTTATTTTCGGGATCAGGACCTCCTTGTTTAACGGCAATAACAATTTCTTTTCCAAAACGCGTAAATTGTTTGGCCATACGATCATAACGCGCAAACATCTTCGCCTTTCTAACTTCAAATATACGTCCCATGAAAATAGCTATTATTTAATGAAAAAAATAAGCAAAAGCAAATTTAATGAAATTCCTAATCTAAGAGAAACCCTTGCCATATTTTATATTTTAATGTAGGTTTGCTTTAAACCAAGGTTTCATTATTATTGTTGTTAACACTAACAAATAATAAAACGGAAGAACAAAGCAAAACAATTTATTTTTCATTTGCAGAAACAATATATTTTGAAAGAAAAGATTATTAAGCTACAGCATATTAACCCCATTGAGTTTTTCGGTATAAACAATGGTAAATTTGACTTACTCAAAAAGCAGTTTCCCCTATTAAAAATGCTTTCCAGAGGTACTAAAATTAAACTATCAGGGGCTCCGGAAGAGATTGAGAAAGCAGAGGAAAAAATCAATCAACTGATAAAGTATCTGGAAAAAAACGGCCACCTGAGCAAACATTATTTTCAGAAAATTTTATCCAATGAAATCCAACAGGAACAATTAGAGGATGATTTAAACAATGTTTTGGTTTATGGACCGGAAGGACACACTATCCGAGCCCGTACAACGAATCAAAAAAAACTGGTTCAGACCTCCGAAAAGAATGACATTACATTTGCCATAGGCCCCGCCGGAACAGGGAAAACTTATACGGCTGTTGCTCTGGCAGTTCGAGCCTTAAAAAACAAGGCTGTAAAAAAAATTATTCTTACGCGTCCTGCAGTTGAAGCAGGAGAAAACCTGGGTTTCTTGCCGGGTGATTTAAACGAAAAAATAGACCCATATCTACAACCGCTATACGATGCGCTGGATGATATGATTCCTGCAGACAAGCTGAATTATTATATGAGCTCCAGAGTTATCCAGATTGCACCACTGGCCTACATGAGAGGAAGAACATTGGATAATGCTTTCATTATCTTAGATGAAGCACAAAATGCAACCGACCTCCAACTAAAAATGTTTCTTACACGGATTGGACCATCCGCCAAAGCAGTAATTACCGGTGATTTAACACAAGTAGATTTACCCAAAAATCAACGATCCGGACTTCTCAAAGCCACCAATATTCTAAAAAACATTCCGGGAATAGGCTATCTTGAATTGGGTCAAGAAGACGTGGTACGTCACCGGCTGGTAAAAGAAATCATTAAAGCTTACGAAGCTAACGATAAAAAGCATCTGCCTCCAAAACAAGCCCAAAAGGAAAAAAGCAAACCAATAAAGGAATGAACTGTTCTGTTTTATTAATCAAAAACAAACTATTCGTAGGAATTATTCTATCCCTGCTTTTATTCTCATGTTCTTCAGAATCTCCCTCTGCTATTGTTAAAAAAGAATCGAATCAAGAAAAGATAGCGGAGGGAATTCATTTAATAAAAGACGGTGATTTAATACTGCGCACCGGCAGGAGTTTTATCAGCTCTGCCTTACGTCGCTTCTCTTTAAAAGACCAAACCTATTCTCATTGTGGATTTGTTCGAAAAGAAAACGGAAAAACGCTGGTATATCACGCAATAGGCGGAGAAGCAAATCCTCAAAAAACATTACGTAAAGTATCCATAAAAACGTTCTGTAATCCTAAACAAAATACTGGTTTCGGTATATTTCGTTACGCACTTACACATAAAGAAAGAGATTCGCTTGACAGTTTGATTGATAAATATTATAAAGATCAAATCCCCTTTGATCGCTCCTTCGATTTAACGACCAACAATGCCTTTTATTGTACGGAATTTATCTATAAAACCCTCTTGGCAGTTACTAATAAGAATTACCTGCAAACCAGTCACATTGGAGATTTTAAATACATAGCTATTGATAATTTATATCTAAACAAACATACCACCAGCATCTATGAAGTCAAGTTTCAATAGCGTAAAGTTTTTCTGCGATTTTGTGAATTCAAAATAAAGCAAGTATTTTTGTGCAAATTACAGGATTGTAAATTGAATTTATACTGTAATTATGCAAATATCAAACATTGAATACAATTCGAATAAGATATATAACGAATTGATATTAGAATATATAACCGAGTGGTATAAGTGATGATTATGAAGTATCTCAGCATTTGTTTTGGTCTTTTACTGATTTTTTCTGTCATTCTATCAGGATGTAAAAATCAAGAAAGCACGCCCCAAAAGGTAACGCTTCATTTCTTAACGGCCATTCAACAAGCAGATTACAAAGAAGCGAAAAAATACGCCACCAAGGACTCAAAAGATATGTTGGACGCGCTTTCTTCTTTTCAGGACATGCTTTCTGAACAATCTTTAGAACGTTTCCAGAAAGGGAAAATAGCTATTTTAGATACCAAGATGCGTGATTCTACAGCTATTGTATATTATAATAGTGACAAAGACAGTACCAGAAAGACCTTAAATCTCAAAAAAGAAAATGGCAAATGGAAAGTATCATTTACCAAAGAGACTATATTACCAGATTTTAACCAACCGGCTCCGGTTAGAGATTCTGTATCGACTCCCTAACACAGCAACGTTTTCTATTTATTAAAAACTAAAAACAGCAATCTTATGTTTAATCCTTGGCATCACGTTTCTCCGGGAGATAACACTCCTCACGAAGTCTCCGGAATCATTGAGATTCCCTCTGCCTCACGGGCAAAGTATGAGCTAGATAAAGATAGTGGTCTGCTCCGACTAGACAGGGTGTTATACTCTTCACTTTATTATCCGGCAAATTATGGTTTTATACCTCAATCCTATTGTGATGATGGCGACCCTTTAGATATTCTTGTATTATCTCAAATTCATTGCGTCCCTCTCTGTATGGTTAATGCCAAAGTAATAGGCGTGATGAGAATGATTGATCAGGGAGAAGCAGATGATAAAATCATCGCCGTAGCATCTGATGATGTAAGTGTGAATTATATCGAAACCATAGAACAACTCCCCCCCCATTTCACAAAAGAATTACGTCACTTCTTTGAAGAATACAAAACATTGGAGAAGAAAAAAGTGCTGGTTGAAGATTTTCAAGGAAAAGAAACCGCAGAACAAATCATTGAACAAAGTTTCATCGATTACAAAACACTTCAAGCAGAAAAATAAACACATAAAAAAAAACAACCGGTTCACAATTCCGGTTGTTTTTTTATTATATCGGTTCTATTCTATCCCCCAACCGCTCAGATTCTAATAAATCCCTTTATAAAATAAATTATAAAAAGTAAATTATTCTTTTTATATTAGAGTTCTAACTCTATAAAATATCGCTTTTAAAATAATATTTTGTAAAATCGAAAAAAAATAGGACTTTTGCGCCCATTTTTCGAACCTTTTATAAAAAATATTGTTCTCTAAAGGTAGATTACAAAAGAAAATAGGGCATAAAAATTGCGTTATTTTGTAGTAGCTACGCAAATAGGTAGAAAGGGAATAATAAAAGAAAAACTAAAATTATGAGGCAGCTAAAAATTGCCACTCAGATTACTAATCGAGATTCTCAGGCGGTAGAAAAGTATTTACAAGAGATTTCAAAAATCTCGTTGCTGACGCCTGAAGAGGAAACTACGCTGGCACAGCGTATTAAGATGGGAGATGAAGATGCACTTGAACGTCTGGTAACCGGTAACCTTAGATTCGTGGTTTCCGTAGCTAAACAATATCAGCATCAGGGCTTGTCACTTAGTGATTTGATTAATGAAGGTAACCTTGGATTGATTAAGGCCGCAGGTCGTTTTGATGAAACAAAAGGTTTCAAATTCATTTCTTACGCCGTTTGGTGGATTAGACAGTCTATTCTTCAAGCCTTGGCCGAGCAAGGAAGACTCGTCCGTTTACCACAAAATAAAATCGGAACTTACAACAAAGCCAACAAAGCTTATATTGCGTTCGAACAAGACCATGAACGTGGTCCCTCTACCGAGGAACTGGCGGAAATTATGGAGATGAACGAAAAAGACATCAACACTATTTTCCAGAGTAATAGCAGGCACATGAGTCTAGATGCACCTGTTCACGAAGCAGAAGATGTATCCATGCGGGATTTATTAAAAGGTGGTGAAGTTACAGATGACGATGTTATGCACGATTCATTGAGAGAAGAGATACTGCGTGTTTTACAATCTCTAAGTCCTCGTGAAGCAGAAATTGTATATGCCTATTTTGGTTTGGGAGGAGAAAACGGAATTACCGTAGAACAGATTGGCAAGAAGTATAATTTGACGAAAGAACGTATCCGCCAAATTAAGGAAAGAGCCATTAAACGTTTACAAAAAGGACGTTACAGTAAAGTATTAAAATCCTACTTAGGGTAATAACTATTTCTTCTTAATATACTTACCTTTACAGGGTTCAAAAGCACCGACACTTGAAAAAGTCGGTGCTTTTTTAGAAAACAACAACAAATACGATTAAATTTGAGTTAAAGAGTCATGTCCATTCGTTTACAATTTATCATAGGATTCAGCCTCTGCCTCATAGCAGGATTTTCCTGTGAGCGAAATGCAGATATTCAGCTCAAGGCATCTCAACAGTCCTTGGTCGTAGAAGGTACAATAGAAAGCGGGACAACTCCACAGATTATCCTCACGCACAGTTTACCATTTGCTACTTCATATGACACTTCCGTGCTGCAAGACTTATTTATTCACCATGCGCAAATAACCGTATCTAACCAGAATAGCCAAGTCACTTTAGTAGAAAAGGAAATAGATACCATTCCGGGCGTTTCACTCTACTATTATGTTCCTGAAGAGAATCAGTCTTTTATTGGAATAGCTGGCACAACCTACCAATTGAAAATTGAAACAGAACAAAAAACATTAGAAGCCACTACCACTATCCCTCGTCATGGCTTTGTCTTAGACACTATTTGGTGGGAACCTACTTCGAGTGAAGATAAAAAAGACAGCAACAAAGTCTTTCTCATGGCCAGAATTTTCGATCCACCACAAGAAAAAGACTATGCCCGATATTTTACAAAAAGAAATAGTGAACCTTTTTTCTCCGGGCGTGTTTCTGTAGCTGAAGATGCTATCTCCAATGGAAAATTCTTTGACTTACGGGTTCCAAGAGGTGTTCCTAAAACAGTAGATATTGATTCTGAGGATTATGGCTATTTTTACAGAGGCGATACCGTCACACTAAAATTCTGTAATATTGACGAAAATACATATCATTATTGGCACACTTGGGAATATGCCAGAAGTAATCAGGGGAATCCTTTTTCCAGTCCAACTAAAGTGGAAGGAAATATTCCTGGCGCCTTAGGATATTGGGGAGGCTATCAAGTACAAACAAAAAAAATTATTATACCCAAATAAAAAGTAAAAAAATGGGAAATAACACAACAGAAAAAACAAAAGTCCTTATTATAGGATCAGGACCAGCCGGATATACGGCAGCTATTTATGCCGCCAGAGCCAACTTAAGCCCAATATTATATCAGGGCATTCAGCCCGGAGGACAGTTGACCATTACCACAGAAGTAGAGAATTACCCCGGTTACGCAGAAGGCGTACAAGGACCGGAAATGATGGTGGATTTAGAGAAACAAGCAAGTAGAATGGGGGCAGATATTAGATTTGGAATAGCTTCAGCAGCTGACTTATCTCAACGACCTTTTAAAATTACGATAGACGAAGAAAAAGAAATAGAAACAGACGCTCTCATCATCGCTACCGGAGCTTCTGCTAAATGGTTAGGACTGGAGAGTGAAGACAGACTAAACGGACAAGGTGTATCTGCCTGTGCAGTATGTGATGGCTTTTTCTTTAAAAATCAGGAAGTAGCCATCGTTGGAGGTGGAGATACAGCCTGTGAAGAAGCTTTGTATCTTTCAAAAATCTGTTCTTCTGTTCATATGCTTGTTCGCAGAGACGAAATGCGCGCATCGCAGATAATGCAACAACGTGTATCCAAGACTTCTAATATCAATATATATTGGAATACGGAAGTTAAAGAAGTATTAGGAGAAAACAAAGTAAATGGAGTCCGGGTATATAACAACAAAACATTGGAAGAATCTACCCTTTCGGTAGGCGCATTCTTTGTTGCGATTGGACACGAGCCCAATTCGGAATTATTCAAGAATCAATTGGAGATGGATGAAAAAGGATATGTAAAAACCATTAATGGAACCTCTAAGACAAATGTGGAAGGAGTATTTGCAGCTGGAGACATACAAGACAAAATTTACCGGCAAGCGGTCACCGCTGCAGGAAGTGGATGTATGGCAGCTCTGGATGCAGAAAGATATCTTGGAGAAAAAGAATTGGCATAATATATTATGTTTACCATTAGCTTAGAACAACTTCGCTTCCATTCACCGATTGGATTTTATCCGGAAGAAAGGAGTCTGGGAAACGATTTCTTAATTGATGTACATATCAAATTAGAGGAAGGTAATCGAGAGATTACCGACCTCTCTGATACGATAGATTATGTACAACTCTACCAAATAATCAAAGAAGAAATGAGCCACGAATCTGCACTTATAGAAACAGTGGCTCAAAAATGTATTTCCAGTATTCAAAAAGAGTGGCCCAAAATAAAAGGGATGGAGCTCATGATACAAAAACTCCATCCCCAAATTTCAGGTAATGTGGGTAGTTCCAAGATTACTTTTTCTAAGAACTTTTCATCTTAATAAGGAATGACCCAATTAATTCCTACACCCAATTTAATATGATTGGCACTAGCGCCATCTTCGGTAGCCCCTCTATAAATATCAGTAAATCCTTTGTCTAAACGGACAAAACCTTCTAACCCAAAAGGGAAACTGTATCCCCCGACCAGAGATACCCCAAAACTAATCTCATTAAAATTCTCTAATGTACTTTTTAAAGAAGTTCGCTCTTCGACATCAGTAATATTGGAAAAATCTCCTTCATTTTTTACAACATTAAATCCTATTTCGGGACCTACCATAGCAAAAATCTTATCTCCTTTTACAATATTAAATCCTTTGATATAATATTTGGCATAAATAGGTATATTGATATAATTATAATGGAAATTAACATCTCCGGATTGTGTTTCTCTGGTTTCTCCTCTCATGCTATATTCAATCTGAGGCACAATATACAGATGAACCGGATTATAAGAATATAAACTGGATCTTGTTTGAATAGGGATTTGGGCAAACACCCCAATATCAGGTACAATTCTTCCTGAGCCACCATTAAAACCGGTGATTGTTGAATAATGCACATTTCCTGAAATACCATATTGTGGATAAGCCTTTTTAACTATCTGAGCATTTGTACTCATCCCTACAATTAAAGCCAGGAAGACTAAAGGGAACGCCTTCATACATTGTTTACGGACATTCATTTTTCTCATAATTTCTTCTATTTCTATTACCGTTTAATTTTCTTCTTGTTATTCAATAATTAAGCCAAAAGTCAGATTCTGCAAATAAAGATAGAGCTTTTTTTCAATGGAGTTTATTTCAAAAAATAGGAAATAATTCAGGTAAAAAAATCCCCAAAGTCCTTACACTTTAGGGATTCCAAATTAATTACTTAACATCGTCAAGTATTCCTATTAATAACCTTTCTCATCCTGGGCAGCCTCAAGATTTGGATTATGATCTACTGCAGCCTGAGGGTAAGGCATTTTTATAAATTTATCCTGCCATTTCCGCTGTTGTACTACATCGTTGTTAAGGTCATATATATTATGCATTACTTCATCGCCAATTCCCCAACGGCGAATATCTGCAGAACGTTGTCCTTCTCCGGCTAGTTCTATTCTTCTTTCACGATGAATCAAACTTCTAAGTTTGGTCTTAGAATTATATTCAGCTCTATCCACATCAGGCATTCCTGCTCTTTCACGGATTAAGTCCAGTGCATCATATACAGCAGTGGTGGGGCCACTTGCTTCATTCTTAGCCTCTGCATAAGTCAGCAAAATTTCTGCATAGCGAATAATAGGAAAATCATTCGGCGCATTCATGCTTTGATCTGTATATTTTGGGTCAACAAGTTTGGTAAAGTTATAGCTAGTTTTACTATTATTACTTCCATTGCCTGTCCAATGAAATACATAGCCATTTTGGAATCTGTTCCAAGATGCTCCTTGAAATAAGATACTGGCATAGAAACGTGTTCCCCTATTTTCATACTCTTTAAAAAAAGCATCATTCGGATTGCCCTTATTATAGTTAGTAGCTCTTTGCTCTCTACTGGAAGGATTAAATTTGGTTCCATCCAAATTCCAATAAGCATTCACTAAAGCCTGTGTCGGCGTAATTGAACTCCAACCGCTCAAGTTTGCCGGAGCAAAATAAGTCCTTAATGAATTTGGGAAATCGGAATCCTGCAAGTTTTGAGAAGCCAAAATAACACCGCTGTTTCCGTCATTTGCTTTCCAAAACTGCTGCATATAGCTGGCTACTCCTTTATAGAATTTTACTTTAGCTGCGTTATTTTCAAAATCTACAAATTTGGAGAAATTTTCTACGATATCCTCTTTGGTTAAACTATTGATTTGAAATAATTCATAGCCTAATCCCATCACAGTTTGTGCATCTTTAGCAGCATCTGCCCACATTTCATAATACAGTTCAATACGTGCTTTAATAGACAAAGCTGCACCTTTTGTCACCCTTCCTGTTTCATAATTCTCACCTCCCTGATAGCTGTTTGGTAAATCTTTAGCCGCATCTGAAAGTTCTGTCAAACAAAACTGAATAACCTCATTCTCCGGAGTAGGAGCAATTTTATAATCACTCTCATCTACAGAATAATGCTTAATCAACGGAACCGGACCAAAAGTCCATGCCAGATTAAAATAAGCAAAAGCTCTAATGGTTCTGGCTTCCGCAATAAAACGTTGTTGCAATGCAGAATCCATCTCTACTTTGTCGATGTTATCCAAAAAATAATTGGTTTTACGAACCGTTTGATAACCTTCATTATATCCCGCGTCGAGCGTAGCATTAATATTTCCTGCTGCTATAGCCGTAGCATTACTTTCCCAGGGGTGTTGCGCATACGCATTATCAGTTTCAGCATCTTCATAAACATTTGTCCATGCACTCGCAAAAATGCTATAACACCCATTTAGGGCTAATCGTGCATCATTAGGGGATTTCCAAAAGGTTTCACTGGAAATTTCATCCTCAGGAACCACTGTCAAATTATTTTTACATCCTTGAAAAAGGAGCGCCCCTACCATTAAAGGCAGAACGAACATTGATATCTTTTTCATTTTTAATTCTTTTTATTTAATTAGAAAGTCAGATTTACACCAAAAATAAAGGACTTCATCTGAGGATAACCTCCTCTGGAAGAAGCAGATTCCGGATCAAAATCTCCTAAACGATGATCCCCTCTAATTGTAAACGGATTGTTACTGGATAGATAGACTCTAAGGTTCAGTATATTCATAGAAGAAATTACAGATTCGGGTAAAGTATATCCCAAAGAAATAGACTTCACTCTGAAATAACTGGCATCAAACAACCAAAAAGAGGAGGTCTGTAAATTCTGGGTATTGTTTGCTGTCGTTAACAAACGAGGATAAGCTGCATTTGGATCAGGATTTTCTTCTGTCCATCTGTCTAAAACATATGATTTCACACCTGCACCGTTAAAGAAGGCTTGTGAAGCTTCAGAAGGAAGATAAACTTGCACATCCATCACCCCTTGTCCCATAACAGTCAAATCAAAGTTTTTATAACTGGCTGAAAAATGGATACCATAATATTTATAAGGCACATCATTACCAACATAAGTACGATCATCTCCATCAATCTTTCCGTCATCATTAATGTCTTCATATTTGATATCTCCGGGACCTGTATTCACAGACTGAAATGCATGATTATCTACATCTTCCTGATTGACAAACAAACCTAATGCTTTGTACATATAGAAGGTTCCAATCGATTGCCCTACTGCATTCACCCAATAGCTGGTAGGTTGAACATCATCACCGGCAAGTCTTTCTACCTCATTCCAAATACGTGTAAAGTTTCCACCTACTTCGTATTTGAAATCACCGATACTGTTTCGGTAAGATAAGTTGAATTCAAAACCCTTGTTACGCACCTGTGCAAAATTAATTACAGGTACCTGATCTGAAGTTAATCCCATCTCATCCGGCATGGAAGGATTTGCCTGTAAAATACCATCCGTTAATTTATTGAAAGCATCTATTTGGAAGCTAAATTTATTATTCCAGAAAGATCCGTCAATCCCAATATTAGCCATAGTCACCTGCTCCCACGAAAGCGTTGGATTAGCCACTTTTCCCGGCCATGCACCATCTTGCTGGGTTTGATCTAAAATAATGGAAGAACCCACATTGATGGCATCATAAAAATCGTAGTATCCTACATTGTTGATATTTCCTAATTTACCCCAAGATCCACGAACTTTCAAGCTAGACATCCAATCAGCGGACTGTAAGAAATTTTCTTCCGAAAGCCTCCACGCAGCAGAGAAAGAAGGATATACCCCCCAGCGATGCCCGGGAGCAAAACGAGAAGATCCATCCACTCTTAAATTGGCCTGGAAGATATATTTATCATCGTAAGAATAGTTGAATCGACCAAAGAAAGAAGCCAGACCACTTTCCTGCATATTACCTGAAGCATCTGTATTTTGAGGATCTGAAGAACCTCCATCAATAACACCTAAGTTGTTACTGGCAAAATTCTTTCTGACAACCTGAATGAAACGCGTTTTATATTTTTCGTAAGACGTACCCAACAACAGTTTTCCATGGTGCTTCTTGATATCTTTTACATAACTGGCAGTAGCTTGTGTCAATAACCTGCCATTCCTTTCCCATTTTTCATCTAATTGATTAACAGCCACTCCCGAACCGGAAATAGTTTTCCCGGTCAAAAAATCTGTAATGGGATCCATTCTGTTGGTAAAAGTGGAATTGAGATAATGATACATATTATAGGATACCAATCCTTTAATATCCAAGCCCTCAATAGGCGTATAAGTCGCATTCACCTGCCCACCGAAGAAATCCTGGCGATAAGAACGGTTACCACCTTCTTGTAAAATACGCATAGGATTTACTGCTGCTAATGTCCCATCTGCATGTCCACCGGTAATGCTTCCCCAGTCTCCATTGCTTTGTTTATTAACTGTTAGTGGTAGAATTCTGTTTAAATCAATCCAACTAATCGCGCCATTTTCATTTTTATAACCATCTCGGGTATAGGAAAGATTTGTTCCAACCTTCAACTTATCAGTCACTTGAGACTGTGTATTAGCTCGCAATGAATAGCGTTTCAAATCTTTTCCGGGTAAAATAGAATTTTGCTGAGAGAAAGACCCACTCAGATAATAACGTGTTTTACCTCCACCGGAAACACTCAATTGATGTTTGGTGGTAGGCGCTACATCTCTTAATACAATATCATACCAATCATTATTGGGATATAAATCGGGTTTTGATTGATTTTGAATTGTTTCTAATTCTGATTGAGAATATATCGGAGATCCTCCACTATTTACAGCGGCTTCATTTCTCAATTTTGCATATTGATAAGAGCCCAGATAATCTGGTAAATAAGTAGGCGTCTGAATGCCATAATACCCATTATAGGTAACAGTCATTTCTCCTTCTTTACCATCTTTTGTAGTGACCAAAATAACACCATAA
Organism: uncultured Chitinophagaceae bacterium; assembly: GCA_964558275.1. Classification (GTDB taxonomy): domain Bacteria; phylum Bacteroidota; class Bacteroidia; order Chitinophagales; family Chitinophagaceae; genus FW021-bin31. The sequence continues at coordinate 1,002 of CAZLDH010000072.1, read as the reverse complement.
GCCGCACGAGATCCATAAATAGCCGCTGCAGCAGCATCCTTCAATACAGAAACACTTTTTATATCATGAGGATTCAATCGATTAAAGACAGAAGAACTTACCGGAACACCGTCCACTACAAAAAGCGGAGAAGAAGACCCCAGGTTTCCACGACCAAGTAAGTTAACGGTTCCCATATCTCCGCCAACATCTCCCGGGCGATCCATAATAGCTAAACCGGGAACAATCCCCTGTAGCGCATTTGACATAGAAGTAGAAGGACGATCCGTAATTTCGTCAGTTTCCACCGTGCTAACAGAACCTGAAAGATCTACTTTTTTCTGCTTACCATAACCTACTACCACCAATTCGTCCAGACTTTGTGCAGAGGCTTTTAAGGTAATATTTAAAGAGGTTTCGCCATTAACAGCCACTTCCTTATTCTCATAACCAACATAAGATAAAACCAAAACTGCATCCTCAGCAGCTTCAATTTTAAAATGTCCGGTTGCATTGGTAATGGTTCCTTTCGAAGTTCCTTTAATATGAACGGATACACCTATCAGGGGATTACCTGCCCCATCTTTAACAGATCCTTCAATTTGAATAGCAGGAGCAATTTCTCCGGCTTCTACTGTGATATCCGATTGGGGGTTGCGTGCTGATGCTTTGTTTAAAGCGCTTGCACTTACGCTTACTTGTGTAGAAAGCAACAATAAAGACGCACAAGCAAGTTTTCTACCAAGCGGAGTTCCACTGAACTTCCTTTTGTGCAACACACTCTTGGGTCGTTGAAAGTTTAACATATACTTTTACTTTAATAAAAAAATAAATAAACACAACCGTTCTGCTTCGAAGGCAACAACGATTGCATGTTACTGATTATTTACAAGTAAAAGTTTGTTCTATTCACACTTTTTCGTCAAAACAATTCCGGCGAATGTATGACTTAAAACATGAAGAAAAACAGCAAATTTTGATATTTATTATCGTCATACATATTTATCAAATAACAAAGAAGAT
>CAZLDH010000071.1:0-14597 GCA_964558275.1 uncultured Chitinophagaceae bacterium | reverse complement strand
AACTCTGTGTTGTCATAAAATTAGGTTTCTAATTCTTCTGACAGTAAATATAATTTATCGGCTATTTCTGATTTTTTCATGAATGTCATCGCTTATTTGAGAGAAAGACTCATTGATAAAGAATAGGCTACCTATAGCTTTATTTATGATAGTTTCAAAAATAGCAATATTTTGGTGAATAGCCGTTGAACTATCCGGTAGGGTATCTTTTTTATAAGAATTGACGTCGATCAATCGGATGAGGGGGGATAGACTGCTTGTCTAACTCTATTTTGTCAGAATAGGATTAGCGATTCTCTTGAGAAAATTGGGTGAGGATTTCGGATACATGGTCATATTCATACCCCTTTCGTACAAGATAAGCTCTGGTCTTTTGTATTCGGCGAAAGTGTTGTTCTTTCTTGAGCGTTTCATATTTTTTATGAGCTAGGACAGAGAGTGCCTCCAGATAGTCTTCTTCATCTATCTCCTGCATTCCTTTTTTGATGCAATAGTCAGAGATCTGATTTCTTTTCAGGGCATAACGAATTTTGTTTCTGCCCCATTTTTTCATATTGAATTTTCCTCTTGCATAAGCCCGTGCATAGCGTTCCTCGTTCAGAAAATTTTCCTGAATGAGGTGGCTTATGATTTCATCGGCATCTTCTCCCCAAACCTTAAGCTGATGCAGTTTTTCCTCTACTTCTTTGTGGCTTCTTTCCTGATAAGCACAATAATGTTTGAGCTTTTCGAGCGCTTGTCCGGGGGTAGCCATAATTAAGCTTGTTTTTTTACGATCATTAAGCGGGCATAATTCAACATGATTTTCTTTTCTCCCGCTTTTTGAAAAAAGATGGTTGCCATTCTGTTTTTGGGATTTCCCTCTGTGTTTAATACTTTCCCGAATCCGAACTTTGTATGTTCTACCTCCATACCTGTTTGGATTTTATCAGGATTATCTGCCTGGAAGCTTGAAGAGGGGCTATGATTGACGACCGTTGGTTTGCTTGCCTTCTGCTTAATAAAGTGACTTTGCTCCCGATTTTGGGAGGTGGTCTTCCGTTGTCCGAAAGTTTGCGTCTGCTGTCTTGATGCACCATTATCTCTAGAGAAGCTTCTGTTATCCCGAGCCCTAATCGTTGTTTTTAGGCTTTCAGTGGGGATTTCTCTAAGAAACCTACTGGGTTCATTTTGTATTAGATTGCCAAATCGATATCTGCTGCTGGAGCAACTCAACCAGAGGTTTTTCTCTGCTCTAGTCACTGCTACATAGAATAAACGACGCTCTTCCTCCAAATCTTCTCTTTCGTTTATGGCCATGATGTTAGGGAATAACCCTTCTTCCAGTCCCACGACAAATACATTTGGATATTCCAACCCTTTTGCTGCGTGGATGGTCATAAGATTAACGACATCACTATCTTCATCTTCCTGATCGGCATCAGTAATCAGCGCAATTTGTTGTAAGTAACTTCCCAGATCCTTATCTATAATTTCTCCTTCTTCGGTAGGTGTTTCTGTAAAAGATTTAATGGAGTTAAGCAGCTCCTGTATGTTTTCATAACGGGCAATACCTTCCACGCTCTTGTCTTTGAAGAGATCTTTTACCAGACCGGTTTCTTTTCCTATTCTAAAGGCTACATCATAGGCGTTGTGCGTCTCCAACATGGTACGGAAGCTTTTTATCATAATGACAAAGTTCTGAATTGCATTCAGGGTAGCGCCTCTGAATCCAACTTCGGCTGCCTTGCCAAAGACATCCCATAGAGAAACGCTGTGTTTATTAGCCACCACTGTTGCTTTCTCTATGGTGACTTTTCCTATTCCTCGCGTGGGATAATTGATAATTCTTCTGAGTGCAACTTCATCTTTCGGGTTGACCACGATTCGCAGGTAAGACAACAGGTCTTTAATTTCTTTTCGCTGATAGAAAGATAAGCCACCGAAAATACGGTAAGGGATGCTGCGTCTTCTCAAGCTTTCTTCAAAGCTTCTGCTTTGGGAATTGGTTCTGTAAAGGATGACAAAATCTTTATTCATAAAATGATTCCGTGCCTTTTGTTCTGCAATGATGCCGGCTACGTTTTTTCCCTCTTCATTATCGGAAGCCACCTGAATAAGATCTATCTTTTCGCCTCCGGAATTATCTGTCCACAATTTTTTCTTTATCTGATCTTTATTTTTGGATATGACCTGATTAGCTACGTTGATAATGGTCTTTGTACTCCGGTAATTTTGTTCCAGTTTCACTACTTTCACATCATTATAGTCCTTTTCAAAGCGGAGGATATTTTGAATAGTAGCACCACGGAAAGAGTAAATACTTTGGGCATCGTCCCCAACCACACAAATATTTTCATGCATGTCTCCCAATAATTTAATAACAGCATACTGTGCCGGATTGGTATCCTGATACTCATCAATTAGAATATATTGGAATTTATGTTGGTATTTTACCAGTGCTTCAGGAAACTTTGTCAGCAAATCATACATATTGAGCAATAGATCGTCGAAATCCATAGCTCCGTTTTTAAAGCATTCCTTGACATAGCTTTGGTAGATTTTGTATATTAAAGGACGATTGGAGCGCAAGTCTTCCTGTCTGAATTCAAATTCTTGCTCGTATTCTTTGGGATGAATAAGTGCATTTTTAGCTGCAGAAATTCGATTCTGTACGTTCTTTGGTTTGTACGTTTTGGGGTCAAGGTTATGTCTTTTGACTATTGTTTTTATGAGACTTTTGCTGTCATCGGAATCATAAATTGTGAAGTTGGAAGGATAGCCCATTCTAGGTGCCTCCGTGCGTAATATACGGGCAAATACAGAGTGAAATGTACCAATAAAGAGGTTTCTTGCTTCTGTTCCTCCCAACATTTTTTCCACACGTTCTTTCATCTCTTTAGCCGCTTTATTTGTAAAAGTCAAAGCTAAAATATTGAAGGCATCGACGCCGCTATTCAATAAATGGGCAATTCTGGTGGTAAGTACTTTGGTTTTTCCCGAGCCGGCTCCTGCGATGATAATAAGAGGGCCTTCTTTATGTAATACTGCTTCGCGTTGGGGTTTGTTTAGTCCTTTTAAATAGTCCATTTGCTCGCTGTAGGTTTTTGTATAGCCGATAGGCTTATTAAGTTTCTATTTTGAAGAAATGTAAATTTAAGAATATTCGTGCATAAAGGCACCTTAGAAAACAAGATTATGAGAAATAAAAAACCCCCAGTATAAACTGAGGGTTTTCAATTAGCTTTGGGAAGGAAGTTAATCACCAACTACTTCAAACGGCAAATCGATTTCCTGTTTGTTAGGAAAGCTGATTTTTGCATTATAAGTTCCCAATACTTTAACTTCGTCCAGTATTTCAATGTGTTTACGATTAATTTCGTATCCTTTTTGGTCTTTAATTGCCCGCGATAATTGCAGGGTAGTGATAGAACCAAAAATTTTTCCTGAAGTACCTGTTTTTGCGCCTACTTTTAAGGCTTCTGCTGAAAGTGCTTCTTTGACCTTTGCAATTTCCTCCAACATCTTTTGTTCTTTCTGCTGTTGAACTTTATTGCGTTCTTCCATCAATTTTCTGTTGGAATGGCTGGCCTCAACGGCTAGTTTTTGAGGAATAAGATAATTCCTCGCATAACCGGATTTTACGGTCACTAGCTCATTGTAAGCACCCAGATTATTTACATCTTTTATAAGTATAACTTGCATGATTTCTTACTTTAAAAGGTCAGTTACATAAGGTAGTATAGCCATTTCACGTGCCTTTTTTACTGCCTGTGCAACTTTACGTTGGTATTTTAGAGAGTTTCCCGTAATACGACGTGGCAATAATTTACCTTGTTCATTCAAGAATTTCTTCAAAAATTCAGCATCTTTATAGTCGATATATTTGATACCCATTTTTTTGAAACGACAATACTTCTTACGGTTTTTATGTACCCGAGTATTGGATAAGTATCTGATCTCTTGTTTTGCCATAATTAAGCTTCAACTTTTTGAGACTCACCTTGAGTCTGGTTAGCAGATTTTGATTTGTTGCGCTTTTTTGCATTGTATTCCACGGCATATTTATCTAGTCGTGTAATCATGTAGCGCAGTAAAGAGTCATCCCTGTTAAGTTGAATCTTCAATTTGTCATTGAGGTCGGATGGCGCCTGATATTCCAATACCCAGTAAAGACCGGTCGTCTTTCTGCGAATAGGATACGCCAGTGATCTTAGCCCCCAGGGATTGGTGTGCACTAGTTCGCCTCCATTCTTTTTAATAATGGATTCGATCTTTTTCTGAGCGTCTTTAAACTCGCTGTCAGAAAGCACAGGGGTGAAAATCACCATCAATTCGTAATCATTCATGATTCCCTGTATTTTTTAGTTAATAAAAATTTAAGGCTGCAAAGGTATGGAATAATTATTAATTATTGATGATGAGTGATGAGTTATGAATGACAGGTGCTTATTGCCTTGTTCTAAACGAATCAAAAGTAGCTGAAATTATTGTATTTACGTCTAATTTTCATTCTTTTGATGTGAACTTTTAGGGCATTTTTGTCTCTTTGGCTGTCCGTGATATTCAATTACACCTGTTTTGAACCATATTGTCCTGTTTTTGCATATTTTTCCATAGGAAGCCTTTAGCTTTGTAAATGTAACCAATGAATACTAAATCTCAATATCGAGGCACCTTTATCAGCCTTTTTATCGCCACTGCAGCGGCCATGTTAGGTATTGGTATTATAGAGCCTATTATGCCGCTTTATGCAAAAAACATGGGGGCATCGGGTATCATGTTGGGACTTATTTTTTCCGGCTTTGCAGTTTCTCGTATGCTATTTGCCCCCTGGATCGGCAGGGTATCGGACAAACAAGGACGCAAAAAATTTTTGATTTGCGGAATATTTTTGCTCATCATTTTTTCTGTATTATATGTTGTTGCCAAAACCCCGCTTGCGCTAATCTGTATAAGAACTGCACAAGGTCTGGCATCTGTAATGATTACACCTATAGCTCAAGCTTATGTGGGGGATATTACCCCTGTTGGAAAAGAAGGCAGATATATGAACCTTTTCTTCGTTTCTTATATTGGAGGAACTGCTGTAGGACCTGTAGTAGGAGGTGTCCTTTCGGATAAAATTTCTCTTGAAGCTCCTTTTTATGCTATGGCTGCCATGGCTTTTGTGGCGCTACTTCTCGTCTTTTGGTTGGTTCCCCAATCGACAGCGGAAAATAAAAGATCTTCCGGAAAGCAAGTCTCTTTGTTTAAAGGGTTTAAGGATGTTATTAGAGATAGAAACATGAAAGGTATTTTAATTTACTTGTGGTCCAGAGGTTTTTATCGATGGGGATTTAACTCTTTCTTCCCTATTTTGGCAACCCGCTTTGCGCATCTTAATAAAACACAGGTGGGGTTAGCATTGTCTGCCTATATGTTAGCTGGTGCTGTTTTGCAATATCCCTCAGGCGTTTATGCAGACAAATATGTCAAATACAGGGGAGGGTTTATTTTAATTGGCGGACTCCTTAGTGCAATCTGTATGTTTGTTATTCCTTCTTTAAAGAGTGTTTATGGGATTATTGCTTTTACGCTCATCATGGGATTAACCAGTGCTTTTTCTCGTGCGTCTACTATTGCTATTCGGACAGAACGAGGGAGAGTACATGGAATGGGAACGGTAGCCGGAGCCTCCACAACTTCAATCAGTTTAGGTCAGGTAGTTGGACCTATTCTTTTTGGTGTTATTGTGAGTTATTTTAATATTCCAATCGCCTTTTATTTTGGTGGAATTATCGGTTTTTTTGGTGCAATAATGGCTTTTTGGTATATCCGGAAGCTGAAGGCTGAAAGCTAAAGGCTCAAAGACTAACAGCTTTTCGCTTTCAGCTTTTTGCTTTCAGCTTATAACTACACATCAAGCTGCGCGTATTGTGCATGTTTCTCAATGAATTCTCTTCTGGGAGGAACATCTTCCCCCATCAACATAGAGAATACCAGATCTGCTTCAGCTGCACTCTCAATAGTGACTTGTTTTAGGATTCTTGTTTCCGGATTTAGCGTCGTATTCCACAGTTGTTCTTCATTCATTTCTCCGAGACCTTTATATCTCTGGATATTCACCTTGTCTGTTTTACCATCTTGCGATAGTTTTTGTGTGGCTTCTTTTCTTTGATCTTCAGTCCAGCAATAAACAAAGTCTTTTCCGCGGCTAATCTTGTAAAGTGGTGGTTGAGCTAGGTAAACATATCCCCTTTCAATCAGCGTCTTCATTTTTCGGAAAAATAAAGTCAAAATGAGCGTTGCTATATGGGCACCATCCACATCAGCATCGGTCATAATAATGATTTTATGATAGCGCAGTTTTTCCAGGTTTAATTCTTTTTCATCTTCCTCCGTTCCCATGGTTACACCAAAAGCAGTAAACATATTTTTGATCTCCTCGTTCTCAAAAATTTTGTGTTCCATTGCTTTTTCTACATTCAGAATTTTACCTCTCAATGGCAAAATCGCCTGAAAGTCTCTATCACGACCTTGTTTTGCAGTCCCTCCGGCCGAATCACCCTCCACTAAAAAGATTTCTCCTCTCTCGGGATCTCTGCTCTGGCAGTCTGATAATTTTCCCGGAAGACCACCTCCGCTCAATACATTTTTTCGTTGTACCAGCTCTTTCGCTTTTCGTGCAGCATGACGAGCCTGTGCGGCGAGAATAACCTTTTTAATAATGGCTTTCGCCTGTTTCGGATGCTCTTCTAAAAAATTAGAAAGCACTGTGCTGACGGCTCCACTGACTACTTTTGATACTTCAGAGTTTCCTAATTTTGTTTTTGTTTGTCCTTCAAATTGAGGTTCCGGAACTTGTACAGAAAGTATGGCACTCAGACCTTCTCTAAAGTCATCCCCGCTAATGGATACTTTGACTTTGTCAAAAAGTTTGTTTTTGTCACCGTATCCTTTGAAAACATGCGTGATTGCTCTTCGGAAACCCGAGACATGCGTCCCTCCTTCTATGGTGTTGATATTGTTGACATAGGAGAAAATATTTTCATTGTAAGAGCTGTTGTATTGCATGGCCACTTCTACGGATACATTGGTCTTTTCGTCTCTGGTTTCTACATAAATGGGCTCCTGCAATAAAGTTGTTCTTTTGGCTCTTTCATCTAATAATTTAACAAATTCTACAATTCCCCCTTCAGAGTAAAAGGTTTCTGAAAGGTCATTCCCTTCTTCATCTTGTTCTCTTTTGTCGGTGAGGGTGATTTTTATTTTCTTATTCAGGTAAGAGAGTTCTCTTAGACGGGATGCCAGCGTCTCTCTGTTGTATATGGTCTCATTAAAGATGGTATCATCCGGCCAGAATTGTATTGTTGTTCCGGTTTCTTCGGTTTCACCAGTTACAGTTACTGTATTTTGCGGGATTCCTTTTTGATATTCTTGTTCAAATATTTTCCCTTCTCGTTTTACGGTAACGTGAAAATTGGTAGAGAGTGCGTTTACACAACTAACACCTACCCCATGTAGTCCTCCTGAAACCTTATAGGTGTTTTTATCGAACTTCCCTCCGGCATGCAGAACCGTCATCACCACTTCCAATGCGGAACGGTTTTCTTTGTCCATTTTCCCGGTAGGGATTCCTCTTCCGTCATCAGTAACGATGATGGAATTATCTTTTTCAATACTTACTTCTATATGGGTACAGTATCCTGCGAGTGCTTCATCAATAGAATTATCAACAACCTCGTAAACAAGATGGTGTAATCCTTTTTTACTTACATCCCCAATATACATGGCGGGACGCTTACGGACAGCCTCTAAGCCTTCAAGAACCTGGATGTTATTTGCTCCATAATCTCCTTTCTCGGAGGCCATTGACAGCGAAGCTGTCTGATCTTGTTCTTCACTCATTTAAAATATTTTTCTTGTTCTTCAATAACGCGTAATGTCATGCAAAAATACGAAATTTTTATCAATTTTCCAGTTCATCAAAAGGGATGGATGGTAGAACTGTTTTGAGCTCGGAAGGGATGAAAATTAATCGACAACTGTTTAGATTTACGATGTAGATGACCATTTATTCATCCGTCATCGGACGCATTTGATGTAGGCATTTTATCTTTATTGATTGTGGACTATGAATTAAAGATCCTTTTTGGGCTCCCATCTCAAAGACGGTGGAGTCGCCTTTGAAACCGGGTTGACTATAGAAGGTGACTTCAGCTCTTTCACCTGCTTTGAAAGAGTCCGCTTCATCCGTCCAGTCTGTTTTTGAGTTAGGTAAATTGCTTAAGTCGGGATATTGACCGGAGCCTTTCAAGACAATATAGTTGTCGGAAAAATTATCCCCGTCAAATAAGAGGACTTCACAATCACTGATTTTCGGCGGTTTGGGGTTGTTGTCGTTATCGTCGCTGCAACCTGCCATTATAAGAATTATAGAAAAGAAACTTAATGTAAGAAATCCAGAAATGAGTTTGCGAAATGTCATAGTAATAGTCTTTATTAGTATAAAAAACAATATTTATACCAAAGTACAAAAAATAGTTAATCAGGAATAACTTGTTTTGTTTTTTCCTTTATTTATTATGTAGTTTTGCAGGCATTATGGAAAGAAAAGTAAGAGTTCGTTTTGCCCCTAGCCCCACCGGAGGGATGCATCTGGGTGGGATGCGTACCGTTTTATATAATTATCTGTTTGCTCGACAGCATAATGGGAGTTTTGTTTTACGTATTGAAGATACAGATCGATTTCGTTATGTAGAAGGTGCAGAACAATACATTAAAGATTGTTTGAAATGGTGCGGGTTGGAACCCGATGAAGGTGTTGAGCAAGGAGGGGAATATGGTCCATATAGACAAAGTGATAGAAAAGAAATTTATCAAAAATATGCAAAGCAGCTGGTGGCGCAAGGAGATGCCTACTATGCGTTTGATACTCCGGAAGAATTGACGGAGATGCGGCAAAGAATAAAAGGTCAGGGAAGTGGTTACGATCAGCATCATCGTCTGGAAATGAAAAATTCGTTGACTTTATCAGAAGATGAAGTACAGAAATTAATTGACGCCGGAACCCCTTACGTAGTGCGCTTTAAAATGCCGGAGGCTGAAACTGTCCATTTCAAAGATTTAATTCGTGGAGCGATTTCTTTTGAAACAAGCCAATTAGATGATAAGGTTCTATTGAAAAAAGATGGGATGCCAACATATCACTTGGCGGTTGTGGTGGATGATTATCTGATGAAGATTTCTCACATCTTTAGAGGAGAGGAATGGTTATCCAGTACCCCCTTGCACGTATTATTATGGGATAAGTTGGGATGGAAAAAGTCTATGCCTGATTATGCACATCTTCCGTTAATCTTGAAACCAAATGGAAAAGGAAAACTGAGTAAGCGAGATGGCGATAAAATGGGATTTCCCGTTTATGCTATGAACTGGACAGATCCAAAGACAGGAGATTTGACGGAAGGGTTTAAAGAAAGAGGTTTTTTACCGGAGGCGTTTGTAAACATGTTGGCATTATTGGGCTGGAATGACGGTACGGAACAGGAAATATTCTCGTTAAATGAATTAGTAGAAAAATTCTCCATTGATCGAATTCATAAAGGAGGTGCAAAGTTTGATTACGATAGAGCGCTGTGGTTTAATCACAATTATATCAAGGACAATACATCTTCCACTTTTTTGACTTATTTCAAATCTTTATTAGAAAAAAAAGGAATAGGTGTTGCAGACGAGAAAATATTGACTGTTCTGGACTTGATTAAAGAGCGCTGTAATCTGTTACCTGAATTTTGGGATAATAGTTATTATTTTTTCCGGCGACCGGAAGAATGGGATGTGAAAGGTGTGAAAAAGAAATGGAATCAGGAAAAGAGTACTTTTTTTAAGGCATTAATAGAAGAAGAATGGGACCACATTGCTCCTTTTGAAGAAGAAAATATTGAAAAACATATCCGTAGATTTGCAGAAGAAAAAGGATTAAAAAGCGGAAAAATGTTATTGCCGCTTAGAGTGATGCTGGTAGGCGGAAAATTTGGCCCTTCTGTTTTTGCTATTGCCGAGCAGCTGGGTAAAAAAGAAGCAAAAGCAAGAATGGAGCTCGCGAAAACACTTTTTGATAAGGAATAATTTTTTTACCAGGCTCCTTTTATTTCGGGCACCCTGGATACAATTGGGAGGGTGATGACAAAAATGACAGCCAATCCTATATAGACCATTGCCTGAGAATGACTAGGGTTGGCATCTCCCGCAATGATAGCGGTCGTTCCTGCAATGGTAATAATCTGTCCGATTTGAATACCTACAGAACGAACCGCCGCAATATTAGCCGATTGTTCCGGCGCTAAGGATATACCTGCATTCCTGCCTGCCGGGCTCATGATCCCCATTCCCGCACCAATAAAAAAGGTACAAAAAGCCAACCAAATAAAAGGCGACCAACCAAATTGCGGAGGGAGCGCGAGTAAGACTACCCCTGTCGCAATAACCAATCCGCCGACATATAATGGAAGGCGATAACCGCTACGATTGATATAGATACTCAATATCACAGACAGTACAACGGATGCAATCCCATTTGCAACCAATAAAGTCCCGGCCTTTAATTCACTTATACCATATTCGCTAATCGCATAGATGGGAACCAGAGAAGTTGCACCAATGACCATACCTGATTGTATAACATTGAGTAGGTTAACAGCGCCAAAGCCTTTACCAAAAATAAACCGGGGTTGGATAAAAGGTTCCTTTATTCGTTTTAAATGACGAACAAGCAATACCACAGAGATAAAAAAGACAAGCAATAAACCAATAAATACAGGGGATAATAATTGTGTATCCGGTTCTCCTAAAAAAGTGGCTGCGTACATTGCAGAAAGTATAGATAGTCCCATCAACAACAAACCTTTAAGATCCATTTTCTCTTTTTGAGAAACAGATTCCTTGTCTTTGGGTATATATTGTAGGGATAAAATCAACACCGCCAACCCCAAGGGAATATTGATAAAAAAGATCCAATCCCACGACCAGTAAGAAACAATGATGCCGCCAAAAATTGGTCCAATCATGGCTCCTGTAGCAAATATACTTCCGAATAGTCCAAGGAACTGCGCTCGTCCTTTTCCAAAGTATTCTACGATAATCCCTGTGGCGGAAGGAGTGATTCCCGCACCTCCAATAGCCTGAATCACGCGCATGACAATTAGAAGAAAAATATTGTTAGATAGACCACAGAACAGTGATGCGACAACAAAGACCAAAATAGAAGCCATAAAAATCCTACGATGACCAAACTGTGTACTTAATTTTGCACTTAACGGCAACATCAATACAAAGCCCAGAGAATAAGCAGTTAAAGTCCATCCTGCCCAACTGATGGAGGTATGCAAGTCTTCTCTCAGCGTGTGTAAAGCAGTAGCTACAATAGTTGCATCTATGGTAATCATCAGTAAGGCGAAGGCCACAATCAAAAAGACGGTCCATCTTTTTATTGCGGGTTTGGGACTTAGATCTGCTTTTGTTTTTTCTGAAGAGGTAGTCATATATAATTCCTGTCTCGTAGAACGGTTTTCATTTTTAACAAAAAGCTGCAAGTTATGAAACTTCCAGCCTATGAGAGCATACAATAAAAAGAGGGAATTGTTTGAAAAGAAGCAATGGGAAAGAGGAGTTTCAAAAAAATACTGTTACTTCGCAATTTTTATAAATATGGGCACGTAGTTCGAGATTCCCCTACGTTAAAAACACTAAGAAATGCATTTGTCCTCAGGTAAAATGAGACGGCTACGGCTGTTGTTAGCCGGTTTTCATATTCTTGTTATTGCTTCCAGTAATTATCTGGTTCAGTTTCCTATCATGGTTTTCGGGTTTAAAGCTACCTGGGGAGCCTTCACGTTTCCTTTTATTTTCTTAGCCACCGATTTAACGGTGAGGATTTTAGGTGCAAAGAGTGGGCGACGTGTCATTTTTCTGGCCATGTTTCCGGCATTATTAGTGTCTTATGTTATTACTACGGGATTTAGACATGGATTATGGATGGGCATTGATGCGCTTTTCGACTTCAATTTATTTGTTTTTAGAATTGCACTGGCTAGTTTTTCAGCTTATGTTATCGGGCAGGTTTTAGATGTTTTTGTATTTAATAAACTACGGCAACATCGGCAATGGTGGCATGCGCCTTTAGCGTCAGCAATTTTGGGTAACCTTCTGGATACTGCAACTTTCTTTTTTGTGGCTTTCTACAAGACCTCGGATAGCTATTTGGCAAACAATCTGTTGGAAATCGCCACCGTGGACTACAGTTTTAAAATAGTGGTGAATGCCATCATTTTCCTTCCGCTGTACAAGGTCTTTTTAGATTGGATTCAAAGACAAATCAAGAAAACGTAAGGATTGTTGATATCAATAATACTGTGTAAACTGTAATCTTTCCATAATTATACTTCTTTCTATACCTATTATAAGAAAGTGATATTTATTATAGTCCAAAAAAGAAATATCCCCTTCTTATAATGCCGAAGGAATACAAATAATACAGACCGGTTTTGGCTAAATCGGTCTGTATTATTTGTTCTTTCGGTATTATTTCTTTGCTTCTGCAAAGTACTTATGAAAATAAGGAATGGTTTCTATTCCTTTATAGAAATTGAAGACATTGAATTTCTCATTCGGCGAGTGTAGCCCATCACTGTCTAATCCGAAGCCCAATAAAACAGATTTCAGGCCGAGTTCTTTTTCGAAAAGCGCGACTATTGGAATGCTTCCTCCGCCTCTATGCGGGATAGGCATCTTACCGAAAGCTTTCTCTACTGCTTTTTCTGCAGCTTGATATGCAATAGAATCAGTAGGCGTAACAACGGGTTCTCCGCCGTGGAGATAGGTTACTTTTACCTCCACTTCTTCCGGTGCAATATTCTCAAAATGTTTGGTGAAGAGTGCCGCAATCTTTTCGGAGCTTTGGTGAGGAACCAATCGCATAGATATTTTAGCATGTGCTTTCGAAGGTAATACCGTCTTTGCTCCCTCTCCGGTATAACCACTCCATAGTCCGTTAACCTCCAGCGTAGGACGGATTCCGGTTCGTTCGATTGTGGTGTAGCCTTTTTCACCCCATACCTCTTTTATGCCTAAATCTTCTTTATATGCTTTGGCATCGAAAGGAGAGAGGTTGATGGCTTTTCTCTCTTCAGTCGTAAGTTCTTCAACATCGTCATAGAATCCTTCTACTGTAATGTGATTATTTTCGTCATGTAAAGAGGCAATGAGCTTGCTCAGAATCGTAGCGGGATTCGCTACAGCACCGCCATAAACGCCGCTATGCAGATCTCTGTTGGGACCGGTCACTTCAACTTCCATATAAGCCATTCCGCGCAAGCCGGTTTCAATCGTTGGGTATTCCATACTTTGCATGGCGGTGTCTGAAATGAGGATAATGTCTCCGGCAAGACGTTCTTTATTTGCTTTCACAAAGTCTCCAAGATGTTCGGAGCCAACTTCTTCCTCTCCCTCAATAAGGAATTTGACATTTCCCGGAAGGGTATTGGTCTTTACCATCTTTTCAAAGGCTTTTACATGCATGTAAAATTGTCCTTTGTCGTCAGCCGAGCCACGGGCATATATTTTATCCTCTTTTATAACCGGCTCGAAAGGATCACTTTCCCAAAGTTCTAAAGGATCCGGAGGTTGAACATCATAATGTCCATATACCAAAACGGTGGGTAGGTTTTTATCGATGATTTTTTCACCGTAAACTACAGGATGTCCACCGGTTGGACAGATTTCTACATTTTCTGCTCCTGCTTCTTCCAATCTTTTTTTGACGGCTTCTGCACATTGTTTGATGTCATCCTTATGTGAGCTGTCCGCACTTACGGATGGAATACGTAGTAGTTCCAATAATTCTTCCAGGAAACGCGCTTTGTTTTCTTCCTGATATTTTTCCCAAACTTCCATTTGCAATGTTTTTATTTTTAGGAAGTCAAAAGTAAGAAGAAATTTAAAGCTTTCGGATCTTGATATCCTTAAACCATACATCACCTCCATGATATTGTAAAGCAATATGACCGGATTTAGACATCCCATAAGAAGCCACTTCTTTCCATTTTCCGGCGGCTTTTTGTTTCTTCCATTCCGGGCTCCAAAGCGTATATTCTAAAATTTTATCTCCATTTAACCAATGAGATACATGGGCATCCTCAACAACAATTTTTGTAGTGTTCCATTCTCCAACGGGATTAACATGTGCGGAATCAGGTACCTGCATGGCATAATTGCTGCCGGTATGTTGCCAATCTTCTAAATCTCCCGGCCAGCCTTGGTCATCGATAATTTGATATTCCGGTCCGGTTAGATAAGTATGTGGCTGATCCTCGGTTACGTGAAACATGATGCCACTGTTTGATTCCGGTGAAATTTTCCATTTTATAGCGAAGGCAAAATCTTTGAAACTGCTGTCTGTGATAAGGTCTGTGTGTGCAGCGCCCTCTATATGTCCATTGCAATGCAGGGTTCCGTTTTCTACATTCCATGCGTCTGTGGGATGGTTTTTAAAACCTCTCCAGCCGTCTAGGTTTTTTCCGTTAAATAGAGAAATCCATGCTTCTGAGCTGTTGGTGTTCATAGTTGAAGTTTTTTGA
>CAZLDH010000070.1:0-14733 GCA_964558275.1 uncultured Chitinophagaceae bacterium | reverse complement strand
GATGGTGTTTTCTTAAGGATTTTGAAATGATTCCGTTTGTATTTTTATTTTATATCATTGTATATTTGTTGTTTATAATGCTCTATCCCAGTAAGCATATATCAAAGGAATCAAATAATTTCTGAGAATTATTCCACGCATACTTTTTTCCTCGCTTTATAATCTCTGAGGAAAGCATTCATCATGGCGAAGAGATGTGGTTTATCTTCGAGCGGTAGTTGCTGAATATAATTACATACAGCCAACGACTTCGAACAATTAAAGAACAAGGATCCGGAAAACAAAAGATTGAACAAGCCTAAAGCATACTTATCGTGTACTTCCCAAAATTTTATCTTATCTTAATCGCCAAAAGAGGGAAATATGATAAAGAAAGCCGGACTTTTACTTTTAGCATTGTTATTTATTTTTCATTTTTCTCAGGCACAAACAGATTCTTTGACGCGCCATCGTGCTGATTGGTTTAAGGAAGCGAAGTTTGGTATGTTTGTTCACTGGGGTTTATATAGTATTCTGGCGGGAAGTTATAATGGACATACCTTGCCGGACTCTTCCTTCCCTCAAGGGAAAAGTTGGTATGCAGAGTGGATAGAACAACGGTTGGAGGTGCCGGATAGTGTGTATCATAGGCTGGTACATCAATTTAATCCGGTAAAATTCAATGCAGATCGGTGGGTGCGTTTGGCTAAGGAAGCGGGAATGAAATATTTTGTGATTACTGCCAAGCATCATGATGGTTTTGCACTTTGGGACTCTAAGGTCTCTGATTACGATATTGGAAGTACACCTTATAAAGGACATGATATCTTAGGAGAATTAAAAAAAGCTTGTGAAAAATATGGATTAAAATTTGGCTTTTATTATTCTCATTGCGAAGATTGGTATGCCCCCGGCGGAGCAAAACCCCACTGGAAACCCAGAATAAAAGAATCCGCATTTGCCAAGTACTGGAATCGAAAGGTGATTCCTCAAATAAAAGAATTGATCTATAGGTATGATCCCGATTTATTTTGGTTTGATACCTGGGGTGATGCGCAAGAAGCTGAATTCATCACAGATAAAAGGCGAGATCAACTCATTGCTCTGATTCGCAGATTGGATCCGAAATGTCTTATTAATGGAAGAATTTCTTATTTAAATCCCGGAAGTCAGGTAGATTACCTTTCGATGTTGGATAATGCATATCCCGGAGAGAAAAAGCATAAACCATGGCAAACACCTGCTACAATGCAACATTCTTGGGGTTGGCATTCAAAAGATTATCATTGGAAAACAGCGCAACAGATGATTTCTTTCTTAGTTAATAATGCTTCGAAAGGAGGAAATTATTTGCTTAATGTCGGACCAAAACCGAATGGGATGTTCCCCAAAATGGCCGTTAGAAGATTAATGGAAATCGGTGGGTGGATAGCAGCCAATGGTGAAGCTGTTTATGGCACGCATCATGTGGATACAAAAGCACCAAAGGGTATTGTTTTTACGCAAAAACCAAATAAGAACGGCGGTAAAAATTTGTATGTTTGTTTATTAAAAGAACAATCCCAAATGCTTGCTTTGCCTTTTCGTTATAATAATATCAAAGACTGCTACTTATTACAATCGGGAATGCCAATCCCCATGGAGAAGAATGCCGCCGGGAATGTGGTCTTGAATTTACCGGAAAAAGTGGCACATTTATATGATGGTGTGCAGGTTGTGAAACTGAATATGAAATGATGGATGGAGAAATAAATTGTCAGATTTATAGGGGCAAACCATAAAAATAATGGTGAAAATATAGTATGATTGATTTATTTGCCTCATCAAACGCTTTTAAAAAGTTTTCTAATAATGAGATATAAATACAAAATAGTTTTTATTTCAATATTCCTTTTTGCTTTTGGATGCGTAGCGCCGAGAGATGCCACTAAGATATCTTCCAATCCTACATGGCAGGCTGAATTTAGTGGATCTAAATTTGACAGTGCAAAATGGAAGAAAATTCCCAGAGGAGGAAGTGATTGGAATCGACAGATGAGTGCTTTTGATAGCCTATATGCGGTGCAGAACGGGAAGCTAATTTTGAGAGGAATTGTGAATGATATTTTGCCTGAAGATACAGCACGTTGGATTACAGGAGGGTTATATACGAAGGGAATTAAAAGCTTTGGTTATGGAAGAATTGAAATTCGCGCAAAGTTTGAAGATGCGAAAGGCGCATGGCCTGCTTTTTGGATGCTGCCTGTAGATGCACATTGGCCTAATGGAGGGGAAATAGATATCATGGAGCGGCTGAATGATGATAGTATAGCGTATCAGACGGTTCATTCCTCTTATACAGTGAATTTAGGTATTAAGGATTATCCGCTTTCTCATGATACTGCTCCAATCCATCCGCAGGATTTTAATACTTATGCAGTTGAAAGGTATCCGGATAGCCTGGTGTTTTATGTCAATGACCGAAAAACTTTTACTTATCCTAAAATTGATACGGATAAAAAAGGACAATTTCCATTTGATCAACATGACTTTTATTTATTGATTGATATGCAACTTGGGGGAAGTTGGGTTGGCGATGTAGATACCTCAGATTTACCGGTGAAGATGGAAATAGACTGGGTAAGGTTTTATAAATTGGAAGAGATAGAGTAAATTTATGAAAAATTATAAACAAGATGAAGCTTATATTTGCTCATCACCTCATCAATAATAAAGGTTGCTATGCTAAAATTTAAATTGCTATTTCAGGTTTTCTTTTTTTTAATCATTTGTAGTAGTGTCTCGGCTCAGGACTGGCCCAACTTGGAACGGTATCATTCAGCCGACTCTGTACTTATGACTAAACCTGTTAAGGAGGGACGTGTTGTTTTTATGGGGAATTCTATTACAGATGGTTGGATTCAGCATTCTCCGGATTTTTGGAATGAAAATCCTTATATTGATCGGGGAATTAGCGGACAAACAACCCCTCAAATGCTTATTCGGTTTCAGCAGGATGTGGTTCACCTTCAACCGGAAGCGGTAGTGATTTTGGCCGGTACAAACGATTTGGCTGGGAATACAGGACCTTCTACACTTTTGATGATTAAGGATAACATTACTTCAATGGCGCAGATAGCACAAGCTAACGGAATTCAGGTTATTTTGTCCTCTATCTTGCCGGTTTATGATTATCCATGGAAAAAAGGAACCTATCCCTCCCAAAAGATTGTTGCATTGAATCATTGGATGGAAAAGTTTTGCGAACAAAATGATTTTACCTATCTCGATTATTATTCTCATTTAGTAAATGACAAAGGTGGGATGAAAGCCATTTATTCTGAAGATGGCGTTCATCCGAATAACGCAGGATATAAAGTGATGGAGCCGCTAGCCAAAAAAGCGATTGAAAAAGTATTGTAGATGTTATAATTATAGCGCATCCTGTGGCGTTGTTTGTGTAGAATAATGTGAAACTTTAGTTGTTTATAAATAAGTTTAGGGATTCCACACTTTTAGGAATAAAAAAGGTAAGTTTGTTATAGTAATAGATATAGGAATCTATTCATATTCAGCTCATTAATTTATTTTGATGCGGACTTTCTACCTTTTTATATTTTTAATGATTACCAGTCTGGGTGCATGGGGACAAAATATTGTCCTTCAAGGGGTTGTTCGCAATAAAAATACACAAGAACCATTGCCATTCTCCTCGGTTCAATTTAAAGGAACTACCATAGGTACAAGCACAGATGAGAATGGAACTTTTGTTTTAAAGTTGGATCACTTTCCGGGGGATACGCTTTTAGCTCGAACTATAGGCTATCAAACGTTATATATTGCAATTGATAAAAAGCAAAAAAATCAGACTTTAACACTAAATCTGGTTAGAGAAAATTATGAACTAGATAAGTTTACCATTCATGCAGGGGTGAATCCGGCATTGAATATACTCAGGAAAATAATTGAAAAGAAAATCAAAAATAATCCTGAGAAAATAGCTTCTTACAGTGAAAGAGTATATAACAAATTGGAACTCGATTTAACTCAATTAGATCAAGAAAAGATTAAGCATTCTAAATTACTTAAACCTTTTGCCTTTATTTTAAAGAATTTGGATTCTACCGCTGCCGGAAAAGTGTTTTTGCCGGTTTTTCTTACTGAAACGATTTCTGATTTTTATTATCAAAAGAAACCAAAGAAACAAAAAGAAATTATTCGTGCCAGTCATCGATCCGGTGTAAAGAACAAGAGTTTTACACAGTTTTTGGGGAATATGTATCAGAAAATTAATGTCTATAGTAATTTTATTTCTGTATTCGGGAAACAATTTCCGAGCCCAATTAATGACAATGCGACTTTATATTATAAATACAGAATAGTAGATACCCAATATATTGACCGGAAATTGTGTTTTCAGATTGCATTTAAACCGAAACATAAAGCAGGGCAATATTTCTTTGGTGATTTCTGGGTCAATGACACTTCTTACGCGATCAAGAAAATGAACCTCCAGGTATCTAAGGATGCGAATATCAATTTTGTACATAAAATTAATCTGGTACAAGAATTTCAATTGCTTGAGGATTCTGTATGGTTTCCTGTTGAAGATAAAATTGTAGCTGATTTTATTCCTGTAGGAGAAAATAATCCCGGATTTATAGGGCGAAAAACAACACAGTATTATGATGTTCAAATAGATGATCCAAAAGTAAAAGCGGTGATAAATGCCAAAAAACACAGGGGGAATAATATTTTTGTTATGCCTCACGCAACGGATAAAACGGATAGCTTTTGGGTCAATCATAGATATGTAAATTTGAGTGAAAATGAACAGGCTATTTATAGTATGATGGATACGCTGGAAACGATGCCGCTTTATCATAAATATGTTAATATTATTAAATTTGTCACTACCGGAACAAAGGCTTTTGGTCCTATTGAAATAGGTCCCTATTATTATTTTATAAGTGGGAATCAAAGAGAGAAGATAAGATTTCGGATGGATTTAGGGACTACTACGGATCTTTTTAAAGATATTTATTTACATGGATATTTAGCTTATGGATTTGGCGATCATCAGTATAAAGGCGGATTGTCCGGCTTATGGTTGCTAAAGCGACATCCCCGGATGTATCTATATGCTTCATATACGCATGATTTGGATAACGGCGGAAAAGGAAAGGATATTGGTACAGATAATATCTTCTCTTTGGCTATTAGAAAAAATGGTATTCCTCAAAAATTTGTTATGGAAGAGGAAAGAAGGTTGGCGTTTTATAAAGAATGGTTTAATGGTTTCTCCTTACATGGGATGTTTACCAATAAAAAATACAATCCTTTTGCCCCCTTACCGCTAAAAACTGATTATAATATCAGTAAGTCGGCATTTGACTTTTTTAATAATTCTGAAATTAGTTTGTCTGCACGATTCGCATGGAGAGAAAAATTTTTGGAGGGAGATTATAAACGAATCAGTCTGGGAAGTAAATATCCGATTATTGAATTAACCGGAGCTGTTGGCGTAAAAGGAATCCTGCACAGCAGTTATCAATATCAAAAGTTAAAAGCAAGTATTTCCGATAAATGGCAAATTCCTCCTTTGGGACAATTGGAGTATAATATTTATGGGGGTAAAATATGGGGGCAGTTACCCTATCTGCTTTTGAAGATACATCAAGGGAATGAGCTGTATTATTACAAAACGCATGCATTTAATATGATGAATAGGTATGAATTTTTGAGTGATGAATGGTTTGGGGTGAATATAGAACATGATATTGGTGGCGGAATTTTTAACTACATCCCATTATTGAAAAAACTAAAGCTTAGACAATTTTGGACAGCTAAGTTCGTTGTTGGTCGATTATCCAATCAAAATAAAAAGCTTAATTTTGGTCATGGATATCAATTTCATACTTTAGCCGGAAACCCCTACCTGGAGATAGGAACCGGAGTTGAAAATATACTTCATTTTATACGGGTTGACCTGGTATGGCGCGTATTGCCTCAAAGTGGGAGTAATGTGCCGCTGAGCAGAAAATTTGGAATATTTGGGAGCTTTAAGCTGACTTTTTAATGAATTAAGCTGTAGAAGCTATTGAAGGAATAGGAGATATATAATATCTTAGAAAGGTAAAATATTTTGTAGTTGCCCGACCAGGATTCGAACCCGGACTAACAGAACCAGAATCTGCTGTACTACCCTTATACTATCGGGCAAAATAATATCACAAGAAACAATCCTACCTTTATTAATCTGTGTTTTTGTGATATTTATATATGGAGAACTTTGTGTTGCCCGACTAGGATTCGAACCTAGGCTGACAGAATCAAAATCTGTAGTGCTGCCTTTACACCATCGGGCAATTGCTTAGTCTCTAATTGCGGGCTGCAAAAATACAGCCTTTTTTTTAATGAGCAAATAATTGCTTGAAAAATCTTTATCTTTGTAAAAAAATACTTCTGAAATGGGTAAGAAACAATGGATACTAGCCATCGCCGGCTTAATTGTAGTAGCAGCTATCTATGCTTTTGGGGAGAGAGTGGCACAAACAGGACAAGCTCCGGCTGTTCAAATGGCTACGAATGGAGCTAAGATGAGTGAGTCACAAGGCAAACCGGTGTCATTTGATGAAATTTTAACAAAAGCAAAAAAGAGTATTCCTTCTGATGCGCAATTACGTGTGACACAATTGGAAAATAATATTACTCGTGGAGATTTATCCAGACAGAAAGTTCGCGCTTATAATGAATTAGCTAAGGTTTGGGATAGTCTGGGACATTCTTCAATTGCGGCTTATTATAAAGGAGAGCAAGGAAAATTGGAGAATTCAGAAAAAACGCTCACCTTTGCAGCTTATTTGCTTTTGGCGAGACAAAAATCTACAACTGATCAGCGTATTAGTAAATGGGAGTTGAGTAAAGCAAAAAGTTTTTTGATGAGTGCGAAGGAGTTGAACCCACAAAGCGATTCTGTAAAAGTGGGGCTGGCTAAAGTTTATGTAGCTTCCGGGGCAGTAATGAAAGGAGTGCAGCAGTTGTTGGAAGTTGTAAAACATGATCCCAAGAATATTGCGGCAAATATGACTTTGGGGCGGATGTCAATTACCTCGGCTCAGTTTATGAAAGCAGTAAAAAGATTACAGGTTGTTGTTGATCAACAGCCTCATAATGTGGAAGCCCTTTATTATTTGGCGGAAGCATATAAAAATACGGGAGATAAGGAAAAAGCCATTGCACTCTTTAATAAGTGTAAGGATTTGGTACATGATTCCGGATTTGATCAGGAAATTGATGATTATATAAACTCATTCAAATAATATTTTAATAAACTATTAAATTTTTATAATTATGCCTTCAGGAAAGAAAAGGAAAAGACGGAAGATTTCAACTCACAAAAGAAAAAAGAGATTGAGACAGAATCGTCACAAAAAGAAGTAAGCTGTTTCATTTAGCTCATTCTTTTTTTATTCCCTGAAACCATTATCACTTGTACTTTTTGGGGATGAAAAGTAATAGATAGTCCATGTTGCTGTCTCCTGATATATTTTCAGATATTGAGGAGGTGTTTCTGTATGTGTATTGACAGGCTCTATTATTCATGCATCCGGCTTTGTATTGATAAGATACGAAGTGGTCGTATTATGATAATGGTTAAAAAATATTTCGTTGGAAAAAGAATTAATTATAAAGTCGAAGTCTTCAGGAGTGGATATAGCCCTCTTGGAAGATAGAAAATTAGCAGAATTACATCATGAGAATGATGACGTTCAATTTGCTGTAGGTGATATTTATTTGGGAAAGGTCAGAAAACTGATGCCCGGATTAAATGCTGCCTTTGTGGATGTTGGATATGAACGTGATGCCTTTCTTCATTATTCGGATTTGAGCCCTCATATTCGTTCTTTATTGAAGTTTACCCGTATGTGTGGGAAAAACGACAAAAAGAAGGTTGATTTTGCCAATTTTAAGTTAGAACCTACTATTCTAAAGACAGGCAAGATTACTGACGTATTAAATAAGCGTCCGAATCTCTTGGTTCAAATTTTAAAAGAACCCATTTCTACAAAAGGTCCCAGATTAACGTGTGAAATCTCCCTTCCCGGTCGGTTTGTGGTAATTACGCCTTTTAATGATATGGTGGCGGTAAGTAAAAAAATTACCTCCTCGGATGAGAGAAAACGTTTGAAAAAAACGGTTGAAGCCATCAGACCGAAGAACTTTGGTGTCATTATCAGAACGGCAGCTGAAGGAAAAACAACAGCTGAGTTGCATAATGATTTATTAGAATTAAAAGAAACTTGGGATACTATTCACGAGAATGTTAAAGGCATTACACCTCCTGCCAGAGTATTAACAGAGCAAGATCGAACAACAAGTATTTTAAGAGATTTGCTCAATGAAAGCTTTAACCGGGTGGTCGTTAACGACAAAGGAGTTTTCAATGAAGTAAAAGGATATATTCAAAAGGTTGCTCCCAAGAAAAAAGACATTGTTTCTTATTATCACGATGATGGTATTTTTGACAGGTATGGAGTAACCCGACAAATTAAACAATCTTTCGGTACTACGGTAAATCTGAATAGTGGTGTCTATCTAATTATAGAACATACTGAAGCTTTACACGTTATTGACGTGAATAGTGGTCATAAAAGCAGTAGTAATAATCAGGAAGAGAATGCTTTAGCTTCTAATTTAGAAGCAGCAAAGGAGATAGCACGTCAATTGAGATTAAGAGATTTGGGAGGGATAATTATCGTTGATTTTATTGATATGAAGCTTCCTGAACATCGGAAACAGGTATATAAGGCGATGTTAGATTTTATGAATTCCGACAGAGCACGCCATTCAATTTTATCTATTTCCCGCTTTGGTTTGATGCAGATTACACGTCAACGAGTGAGACCGGAACTGGAAATTTCTACTTCTGAATTATGCCCTACTTGTCATGGCACAGGGAAGGTGGGTTCTTCCATCATTATTGCTGATGAAATAGAAAGAAAGATTAAGCACCTTATAAAAAATAATTACAAAAAATTAAAACTGCATGTAAATCCGATTTTATATGCTTATTTGAAGAAAGGGGTTTATAACAGACAATGGAAATGGTTTCTATCAATGGGGCAATGGATACATTTAATATCAGATACTTCATGTCACCTTATAGATTATCATTTTCTTGATGAAAATGGAGATGAAATAAAGATTTAGTATGTCAATGTTATAACTATGGTCTGAGACCACGAATATCTGGTGTTCTTTTGGTCTGATATTTGACCTTTGGTATATAAAATTACTGTATCTAATGTTGAATTCTATATGTAGAAAAGGGAGTTTACTTCTTGTGGGATTGTTTCTTTTTATGGCTGCATCGGCTCAGCCTGAAAAGATAGATTCTTCAACGGTCAAGATTATTTCTTTTGAGGTGGATTATGTTCCTGCAAGCAAGTCGGTGATTATTCATTGGGTGACTCAGGATGAAAGAGCAGGTGTGAAATATATTATCGAACGTTCATTAGATAGCAATACCTATAGAATGATTGGGTTTGCAGAGAGTAGTAACAATGATAAGAAAAAGAAGGATTATTATTCTTACGATTCCAATCCAATTGGCGGGTTGGTTTATTATAGAATTAGAGAGGTTTTAGATACCGGCATGCAGTATGTGACTCATCCGCAAATAGTGTTAACACCAATCCCAAAAATGGAATTGGCTCAACTTGTACTTTCCCGGGATAATAATGAAATTAACTTTGCAATCATTTCGCCTGATGACTCAAAAGCCGGAGTTTTAATTTCTGATCTTCAGGGAAATATTAAATCGTCTTATGCACTCGATCTTGAAAGGGGATCCAATGTCAGAAGTATTTATACCGGAAATCTAAGTCCCGGGGTTTATTTCTTACAAGTGAATGATATAGATAATGGGAACTCGGTGATGAAAAAATTTATAATTGGAAACCCTGAAGCTGATCACTAATATTGCAGAGGCAATCATTTATCATTCTTGTGTATATACACGAATAATTCTTTGAGAAAGTCCGGATAGTATTTCATAGGGTATGGTATGACCGGAAGAAGCTACTTTTCCTATTTTTAAATCCGTTCCGAAGACAATAACATCATCGCCAACATTAGCGTTTGGGATAGATGTAATATCCAACATTAACATATCCATGCAGATTTGGCCTATTGTGGGTGCGTGTTTTTGGTGAATAAGCATTTTTCCTTTACCCAGACCAAGGCTTCTTAAATATCCATCAGCATATCCTAAAGTTACAATGGCTATGCGTGTGGGTGTTTTTACTTTTCCGGCTCTTCCATAACCGACAGTGTCGCCGGGTGGTATGGATTTAATCTGAGCAATGGTTGCTTTTAAAGTGTGCACAGATTCTAGTTTATTCTCCATGGCAGCATCAATTCCGTATAATCCTATTCCAAGACGAACCATGTTAAATTGTAAATTGGGATGACGACTGATTCCGGAAGTGTTAGACAGATGTCTGATCACCGGGTAGGATAGCTCACCAGTTATAGCGGTACTCATTTGGTCAAATAATTCACCTTGAATTTTAGTAAAATAATCCATTTTTGGATTTTCGCTTGCTGCTAAATGGCTAAAAATAGAAGCTATTTTTAAATGTGGAGTATGCTTTATCGTAGTAATGAGTTGGGGTAATTGTTCTTTTGTAAATCCGAGTCGGTGCATGCCGGTGTCTAGTTTTATATGAACGGCGCAATGCGTTAGCCCCATGGAGGTTGCTTTTTGTGAAAATTCCTCGAATATGGTAAAAGAATATAATTCCGGTTCCAATTTCCATTCAATTAACTCTTCGAAATAAAATGGATCGGGATTGAGAATAAGAATAGGCAGAGTAATTCCATTTTTACGTAAATAGATACCTTCTTCTATATTTGCAACTGCCAGATAATCCACCCGATGGAATTGTAAAAGGCTCGCTATTTCAGCACTTCCACTGCCGTAGGAAAAAGCCTTAACCATGACCATTGTTTTTACATTTGGATTTAATAATGACTGGTAGGTTTTTAGATTGTGAACAACAGCATTAAGGTTGATGGTTAGTTCATTTTGATGTTTTTTTTGTTCTAGTAATTTGACGATTTTTTCGAAAGTAAAGCTTCTTGATCCTTTGAGTAAAATGACTTCGTTTTGAAAAATAGCGTTGGCAGAAGGTGTTTTTATTGCTTTAATAAATTCCGGAGTCGAAGCGTAAAAAGAAACTTCCGGTAGGTTTTCAAAAAGATGACGTTGCCTGAAAAGTGCATCTCCAATTCCAATGAAGCGATCAATTTTCTTCGCTTCCAACAAATTGGCTAACTTATGATAAAGTACTTTTTCATCTGTTCCTGCTTGTTCTATATCGCTTAATATCAGCGTGTGTGTGTCTCTTTGTTTTTGATGGACTAAGAAATCGAGTGCTACTTTTATTGATGCAAAATCTGAATTATAACTATCATTTATCAGTTGACAGTTCTGAATGCCAGTCTTCATCTCCAGGCGCATGGCCACAGGTTGTAGTTTTTCGAATCTGGCGGATAGATCTTTAGGATTTATACCTAAATAAAGCAAAGTACATAAACAATGAATGGCATTCTCAATAGAGCCATTGTCAGTGAAGGGGAAAGAAATTGTCAGTTTTTGGTTTTTATATATAGCCTCTATCTGAGAATAATCATGATGTTTTTTCTTTTTATCTCTGTGAATATGAATAATCTGTAATTGAGCTTTTTGAGACTTTTTCTTGCTCCAGGAGAATAATTGTAATTGTTGATGTGTACTGTTTTGTTTTTTTTGAAACCTGTGTATTTCTTGCTCTAAAAGGGCGTCATCTTTACAAAATATGAGGCATTGTGTATTTGTAAAAAGTTTTAATTTTTCTCTGATTTTTTGTTTTATATCTGTAAACCCTTCAGAATGGGCTTCTCCAATATTGGTAAATATTCCGATATTGGGATGGATTATCTTTTGTAATCTGTCCATTTCTCCGGTTCTGGAAATCCCTGCTTCAAAAATAGCCAAATTATGGTCTTGACTTATTTCAGCTACTGACAGCGGTACGCCGATTTGAGAGTTAAAACTTTTAGGGCTTCGAATGATATGATAATCAGACTTTAATAATTGAAAGAGCCATTCTTTGACAATGGTTTTTCCGTTGCTTCCCGTAATGCCTATGAGTGGTATCGAAAACTTGTTTCGCCATGTTTCAACAATGAACTGTAAGGAATTTAATGGATGGCTGACCTGTAAAAAATCGGCATCGGGATAGGGTGAAGAATCAAAATTTTGGTTTGTGAGGAAAGCACGTACACCCTTTTTATAGAGCTCAGGGATGTATTGGTGTCCATCTTGTCTGTTAGAAGACAGGGCTATAAATAATGTCTCATGCGGATGAATAAGTCTTCTACTATCGGTCAATAGTTGCGATATTTCACGTTGAGCATGTTTTGGGGGCTGACTCAAGTGAAGGATTTTTGCAAGTTGTCCGATAGTATATTTCACACTTAATAACTCAATTTTATAAGACTATGAAGGTAGCAAAATATGTTTGATTTTATATCGTGCAGCATCTAATCCTTTGCCTTTTTAGGTTTTATGTAAATAGAAGCCAAAATACCTCCTGCCAGAGCTAAAGCAATAACAATTAATGATAACCATGACGGGAAATGAAAATAGTCTATTAAAAGCATTTTTATGCCTACAAAACCTAAAATAACAGCTAAGCTGTATCTTATGAGTCGGAATTTTTCCAGCATTCCAACAATTAAGAAAAACATTGATCTGAGTCCTAAAATAGCCAATATATTTGAGGTAAATACAATATATTCATCCTGTGTAATGGCTAAAATTGCAGGAATACTGTCTAAAGCAAACATGATATCCGTTAATTCTATGACTATCAATGCGACGAATAGGGGGGTAGCATAATTTTTAGCATTTTTTTTGATAAAAAAATCATGGCCTCTGATCTCAGGTGTAATAGGAATTACTTTAGATAAATTCTTATATAGCCAGGAGTCTTTGGGGTCGTTTTGTTTTTCTTCCTTTAACATGGTATAAGCGGTGTAAAGCAAGAAGGCGCCAAATACATAAATAATCCAATCAAATTTGTTGATTAGGGCTACACCAAAGATAATCATCAGTGCTCGGAATACAACGGCTCCTAAGATCCCCCAGAAAAGTACCCGGTGTTGATATTTAGCAGGAATCTGGAATGCACTGAAAATGACTGCAATAACAAAGACATTGTCTATGCTCAAAGATAATTCGACCAAATATCCCGTATAATAATTTAATAGTGCGTCATGAGGCGTGAGATTGGTTGGATTTATTGCATAGCCACTGGAGAAAATCCACCAAATTACTCCTCCGAAAAGCAAAGCAATTGATACCCATACGCTGGTCCATTTGGCTGCTTCTTTTGTGGAGATAACATGGTCTTTTTTATTAAAAACTCCCAAATCTAAAAAAAGACAGATAATGACGAAGATGATAAAAAGAATCCAATCCCACATAATTTTTTTTAGATGCAAATATATGTTTTTTGTGTGTTTACTTATTATCCTTTATGAAGAGATTTTTTTTATAAAAAAAGAAGAAGAGAATAAGCGTATTCTATCTTAAATACGATGAAAGAAAAAACTTTAATTTTTCTTCTAATTAGTTCGGTGATCTTATTGGAATGTTTATCTTTGTGCCCAGAATTTCACCAGTAGTTCAACAAATTATGCAGCCTTCAGTTAAGATTTTTTCAGGTAATCAGGCACATGCTCTGACCGATAAAATTGCATTAGGATATGGTACCAAACAGGGTCGTATCAATATTCAAAAATTTAGTGATGGAGAGTTTCAACCCATTTTTCTGGAAAGTATTCGAGGAGATTATGTTTTTTTAGTTCAAAGCACTAATTCTCCTAGCGATAACTTGATGGAACTTTTGCTCATGATTGATGCCGCTAAGAGAGCTTCTGCAGGATATATTACTGCTGTGATTCCTTATTATGGATTTGCACGACAGGATAGAAAAGACAAGCCGCGAGTAGCGATTGGGTCAAAATTGATTGCCAATATGCTTACTACTGCAGGTGCCAACAGAGTGATTACTATGGATTTACATGCTCCTCAAATTCAGGGATTCTTTGATATCCCTGTAGATCATTTGGATAGCTCTGCAATTTCTATTCCCTATGTGCAGCAACTTAATTTAGAAAATCTTACCTTTGCGTCCCCCGATGTGGGAAGTACAAGTCGTGTGAGGGAAGTGGCTTCATATTTTGGTGCGGATATGGTAATTTGTGATAAACAAAGAAAAAGAGCTAATGAAGTGGCTTCTATGACTGTTATAGGAGATGTGAAAGATAGAAATGTGGTATTGATTGATGATATTATTGATACGGGAGGTACGCTGACAAAGTCTGCGGCTATGCTCAAAGAAAAAGGAGCAAGATCAGTAAGAGCTTTTTGTACACATCCGGTATTAAGTGGAAATGCGTATGAAGTAATCAATAATTCGGCCTTGGAGGAGTTGTTGGTATGCGATACGATTCCTTTGAGACAGAAGTCTCCAAAGATTAGAGTAGTAGAAGTGGCAGATTTATTTGCAGTGGCTATTAGGAATGTACATGAAAATAGATCGATTACCAGTTTATTTATTCATGGTAATCAAAAGTAAAGTTGTAATTTTTTAATTTTTATATATTATGAACACAATAACTATCGAAGGACAACTCAGGAGCGAAACCGGCAAAAAAGCG
>CAZLDH010000069.1:0-14967 GCA_964558275.1 uncultured Chitinophagaceae bacterium | reverse complement strand
ATATCTTTATCTTTTCCCATATAGGAATCAATCAGATCCAGTTTTTTCTGAAAGATAGGAACATCCAATAAGGAAGCAAAATCGCCATTGTAACCCAAAACATCCAGAAGACGGGAATAAGCTTCCGAATGACGCACCTCACTTTCTGCAAAAGTAGCTCCCAAACAATTAAACTCCGGTTTGGGAAAATGTCTATACAAATCCCCCCAAAATGCTTTCACACCAACTTCTACCTGAGCAATAGATAAAAGACTTCTTCTTACCACTTCTTTTTCTACCGGAGAGAGGTTAGATTTAAAATCCTGTGTATCCGCTGTAAAATCTACTTCAGAATGAACCCAAAAAGACCGGTTCATCGCATCAACAAACGGCATTACCTCCGGATACTCAAAAGGTTTGTAGTTAATTCTTTTATCAAAAATTCCCATAGTTAAAATATTTTATATTGATTACGTAAATTTTTACCACAAAAAGACCCTATGCCTTCTCCAATTTATCGGGAAGAGATACGAATATCTGCTATAATCACCCCCTCAGCACATAATACAAAATACCGATAAAAAAAGTTTTTAGGAGAACCCTAGCAAAGTTATAAATCTTATGTCAATAGATAAGATAATGTTATACACAGCATGTTGATAACATTATTCGTAAGGTGATAAATAATTTAGTAAGAACTAATAATCAATATATTACATGACGAAAAAGGTACTTTTCTTATAAACAGGAGTTACTATAATGCTACATCTATAAATAATTTTATATATTTGTTTTATCTTAAGACTTGTTATGGCTATTCTAATTACTATTCTGGCAGTCCTATTTTTGCTCGTTATGGGCAATATTGTTTTTAAATTTTTAAATAAACGTCTTCTAAAAAAACTCTCTGCAAAAAACAGTAAACTATTTCTAAAAGTGCTCCATTCGAAAGGACTGCAGCCCAATCACATCCTTTTTACAGATTTCAACGGAAGTAAAAACTGCTTATGCCTGGATGAAGCACAGAAAAAAATTAGTTTTGGTTCCATAACGGATGGGAAAATTTTAACAACAGAATATCCTTTCGACAAAATTGTCTCCTATAAAATAAAGATAGAAGACGAAAATCACCGAGAAATTTCAACAGGCGGAGCTGCGATAGGCGCTTTGGTTGGCGGTGGAATCGGTGCCATGGTAGGCAGTCTGCTGGGAAGTCAAGATAAAAGAATTCGAGGTATCTATCTATTAATTACTGTAAACTATATGGAACAACCTCATCTCCGCATACCTATTCTAAAGGTACCAAAAGGTCTGGAAGGTGCTAGTAAGGAGGTACAAGAAGCTGCTAAAAAGGCTGAACTCTGGAGTAGCCTCTTCAATATTATTTTAAAGAATCAAAAGCGACCTAAGCTCCATTAATCGTAAATAAGTTCAATCGTAAACTTGGTTCTCTTGTTTCCCTGAATCTCATTCCATCCGCTACTGATAGTCTCTTGATGAAAATACCAGGTTCGGGCAATTCTGGACCATAAACTCAATCTTTTTCCTATATCAATTCTTAAATTAAGATAAGAACGGATGCCCTCTCCAAAAAAGGAAGGAACATAAAAGGCATAGCGTACATTATTTTCGTAGGTATAAATCCGGGAATCATAGCCACCGGTGTGAAAATATCCTAGCCTGAAATTGCCACTAAAATCTCCATTGGTTTCCCAACGCGCACTTTGATAAACCATAAATCCCCGTTCTGCTCTTTCCTCTCCTTTTTTGAAATAAACGCCTTCTATTTGATCTCTAATTCTAAAATATTCTGACATTTTCCACTGAAAAAACAATCTTAAATTATATTTTGATGTATTTACCACTTCCGCCATTGGATGATCACTCAAAACATTAATAGGTTTTCTTTTATATCGAAATCGAAGATAAGATTCCACCTTCTCCGAGGGCGTATAATTAACCTGAAGAAATTGTTCTTGTCCATGCGAAGGGACATCCACCCGATAGCGCAGCCATTGTGATTTAAAAAAATCAGAATACAGGTTGATTTCCCAATGAGATGCTGGACGAACTGCCACACCAATATAATATCCGGTTTCATTTTGGGGATGGCTACCTTCGGCAAAAGCTTTGGCATATAATGAGGTGTATTGGGGAGAAAAACTTCTGATTAATAAAGACAAATCTACCCTTCGATCTACGCTCATCAGCAAGCCATTTACTGTAGCCAAAGCTCCTTTTTCATTTATTGCCGTCTCTCCAAAAAAATATAACTTATTCAGATACCAAGCATAATCCATGCTCACATTTAGCATATTGTAGCCAATATTGTGAAACAATTGATACGGCTGTCCTGACTTTCCCATAGAGTCAGAAAAATGATGATAAACTAAATTCAAACCCACATGTCCATCTCCAAAGTCATATTTCAGATTACCACCGGTGCTAAAAAGTTGTAGCTTTCCTTTATTTTTAAAATCAGAGACTGAGCGATGATATCCACTACTTTGTATAGATCTAAAATAATGATTGAAAGAATCTGCTTCCCAAAAATGGGCATCTTCAGATTTTTTGGAAATAAACAATGTCGAAGACCAATTCCCTAGTCCGAATTTCGCGGCTGCCCCTCTATAAAACCCGGATTCCATTGCTGAAGTATGTGGTCGTATGGATTCTTGTGAGCGATCAATCTGCATCACCATTCCTGTCTTTCCGAAACTCAAGCCTTGCTGGTTGATTAGCCCCTGACCTAAATTTATTCTATAATCCCCAACCGCCAAGGCCTCAAGAAACCCTCTGTCCTCAATATAAAAATGGAATGAATAAAAATCAAGACCTTTTTGTCCATACCCTGAAAAAGGTTCTCCAGCATCACTTTCAGCCGTTATTCCCACATTCATATGATGGGACATACGCAGTTGCATTCTGAAATAAACAGCTCCGGGAGTACCCAAATAATGAGTATTCCCCAACGAATCAACAATATATCCTTTTTTCTTTTCCAAGGTTCTTTTATATCGTAAAAGCATATGTAATTCTGCTCTTTCAAATAACTCAGGCAATTTTAATCGGGTATTTGAGTCTTTCATCACAGTCACATAAGGCAACACAAACTGAATTGTTTTCAAATCCCAATGGGGAATGGCTTGTAATTCATATATACTGATAATATGCCCTAATAATTTTCTATATTCCAGAAAAGCATGAATCTGCAGACTGTTCAAAAAAAACAATTGTTGCAAATCTCCCTTTGATGCTTGATTTAGATTAAGTGGATCTTTTAAATATCCATTTAGGACTAACATTTTTGAATCATCTTCTATTCCTTCTCCTGTTTGTGAAACGTATTGTTCAAGTGCATTTTCAATATGGTTATCCTCCTGTCCGATAGCAGGAAAGAACAAAAACAATTCTACGACAAAAGGCAAAAGGAATTTATTTTTCATACAACAGATTTTGATAGATGCCCCCAATTCCCGGAGACAATCCCAACTGTTTATGAAATTGAGCAGAGATTAGAACCCGGAATTTTTTTAGATGGAAAACAACTCCGGCATACACAGGATTTATACCTGTACTGCCACCTGCCTTTAAACTCAATAGCGGAATGATATCATATCGAAAAGCTAACAAAAAACTCTTTTGTGCTCCTGTAAATTGGGCTTCTGCCGTCAGTAAAAAGATATCCGAAGGCTGATATCCCACACCTACCTGATAAATAGTAGGAATAGCATCCGACCCAATATTTTTATAGTGCGCTTGCACTGGATTAAAAGTCTGGAAACCAACTCGCCATTTATTATTCACTCGAGCTAATGCCGAGACCGAAAACGAGATTCCATTAGCTGTTCCTTTGGTAGGAACGACCATGTGAAGATAATCAAATGAAGCGCCCAACGCCAACCAGGGAAAGAGCGGTCGTGCATAAGACACCGTCCACCTTTGCTTCTTGAACGCTTGATAACCTTCTACTTGTGCTTGCAATCCGGCAACCCCTTTCCCTAAAGGGAGCCCTGCCCCCAGATTAAAGACGCTTAATGCTTTCATAGAAAAACGCTGTCTTGCAAAGATGCCGAGGCTGAATGATTTCAGTTCAGCCAAAGCAGCTTGATTATGCCGCCCGCTAAAAACGTTTACAAAATCCGAACTATAGGCTCCTATTCCCAGCATCTCCTGATTTGGCATAGGCTGTCCACTGCACTCTGTAACTATAAAGAGAGACAGCACCGCCCAAGCTATGAAAATTGTATAGCGCAAACCAAAATATATGTATTTACGGAGCTAAAAAAGCCCGTTTATATTAGCTTCTACTTCAGTAATCACTTTACCCAAATCATCCTGATTCTTATGAAATTGATTCTCATTGATATCAATTATAATAACGGGGCCTTCATTATAATTATCTATCCACCGTTCGTAATATTTATTCAGTCGCTTCAAATAATCCAGCCGGATATTTTCTTCATAGACCCTTCCTCTTTTGTCAATATGATCGACCAATGTAGGAATAGAAGCTTTCAAATAAATCAACAAATCGGGCGGTTGCAACATGGATTTCAGACTTTGAAAAAACGTATAGTAATTATCAAAATCACGTTTCCCCATTAATCCCATTTCGTGTAGATTGGGCGCAAAGATTTCTGCATCTTCATAGATTGTTCTATCCTGCACAATGGTCTGATTCCCATTCTGAATATCTAACAGTTGTTTTAGGCGATGATGTAGAAAAAAAATTTGAATATTAAAGGACCAGCGAGGCATATCTTCATAAAAATCTCGCAAATAAGGGTTCTCTTCTGTAGTCTCATACTGAGGAGTCCATCGGAAATGTTTACACAATAAACCGGTCAGGGTTGTTTTTCCGGCGCCTATATTTCCGGCAACAGCAATATGCTTCAATTTAGAGGGATGAGCCATTCTTTAATTTTCTTCTAGAATCTTCAACTAAGTTATAAAATAAAGAGATAAACATCAAAATTTATTAACCCACGACGTTAAAGTCTCTAATAACTTAAAATATAAACTGATGAAATATTACCTTTGTTTCAACATCTAAAATGCGATTGAAAAGATGAAGATATTTTTAGCACAGCAGAATTACAGAATAGGAGATTTAAAAGGGAATTCCGAGAAGATTATTCATGGAATAACCCAAGCAAAATCAGCGGGAGCAGATCTGGTTGTTTTTTCTGAATTAAGTCTCTGCGGGTACCCCATCAGAGATATTTTAGAATATGAAAATTTTATTAACCAATGTGAGGCGAC
This sequence comes from uncultured Chitinophagaceae bacterium, assembly GCA_964558275.1. GTDB lineage: Bacteria > Bacteroidota > Bacteroidia > Chitinophagales > Chitinophagaceae > FW021-bin31. The sequence continues at coordinate 9,723 of CAZLDH010000069.1, read as the reverse complement.
TATTGACGTCATAAAGCAATATAGTCAAGATATTGGTATAATTCTAGGTGCCCCGTCAAGGAATAAAAACCCACATGGGAAAAATTTGCACAACAGTGCCTTCTTTTTACATCAGGGAGAGATTCAGCACATAAGTCATAAAACCTGCCTGCCTACCTATGACATCTTCGATGAATATCGTTATTTTGAGCCCTGTTTTTCCTGGGAAACCATTAAATTTAAAGGAAAAAAGATAGCACTTACTATCTGTGAAGATATTTGGAGTATAGATAATGGAAACCTTTACCGAATCTGCCCAATGGATAAGTTAATGGCCGAAGATCCTGATCTTATGATTAACATATCTGCTTCTCCATTCGACTATGACCAAAAGGAGAAACGACTAGACATCATCCAAACCAACGTAGAAAAATACAACCTACCCATGTTCTATTGCAATACCGTAGGTACACAGACGGAAATCGGGTTTGACGGAGGATCTATTATCATGGATAATGAAGGGAATATTCGCAAAGAGTTACCCTATTTTGAAGAAGCAATAGCAGGAATAGATACCGACTTACTCAAAAAACACAAGAAGGATCCTGACCAAATACAGCGCCTTAGAGCGCAACCAAATAAACAAAAGCCCTTATACCCTGCTACCGGTAACCTCCCTTTATTTACTGAAGAACAGTTCGCACAACTTCCTTATGATCCAGAAAGGAATATTGATCGAATTCACCATGCACTCATTCAAGGAATTAGAGATTACTTTGAAAAATTGGGTTTCGAAAAGGCAATTTTAGGCTCTTCAGGAGGAATAGACAGTGCGGTTACCATTGCTTTGGCATGCGAGGCCTTGGGGGCAAAAAATGTTTATAGTATTCTATTGCCTTCCAGTTATTCTACTAATCATTCTGTAGAAGATGCGGAACAGCTTTCAAGGAATTTGGGTACCCCATATGACATCATACCTATAAAGCACATTTACAATAGCTTTCTCGATACCTTAAAACCACAATTCTCAAATCTTCCTTTTGATACGGCAGAAGAAAATATTCAAGCACGTAGTCGAGGTAATATTTTGATGGCTTTGGCAAATAAACTGGGCTATATTTTGCTAAATACTTCAAATAAAAGTGAGTTGTCTGTTGGATACGGAACATTATATGGCGATTTGGCCGGGGGGCTGAGCATCCTTGGCGACTTATATAAAACGCAAATATACAGCCTCGCAAAATACATTAATAGAGATAAAGAACTTATTCCTCAAAACATTATTGATAAAAATCCTTCCGCAGAACTAAGACCGGAGCAAAAAGATAGTGACAGTCTTCCCGATTATGAAATATTAGATGCCATTTTGTACGAACATATAGAACATGGATTAGGAGAAAAAGATATTGTTGCTACAGATAATTTTGATAGAGATACCATTCGCAGAACTTTACAATTGTTTTATTCGGGTGAATATAAACGCCATCAATTTTGTCCTATTCTCCGTGTTTCAGGTAAGGCATTCGGTTCAGGTAGAAGAGCACCTATAGTTCGAAAATATCCCGGATAGAGAACGCGGATAGAAAGTATGGTACTAAAGTTTTATTATTAGCGTTCCACTCCGTTCAATGTCTCCTTCTCTATCATCAATAATGATAGTTCATGTACGCAACGTTTGACATCTACCGAATCTAACAGGTTATAATAGCCTCTCACATGCTGGAAACGATCTAATAAGACCAGTGTAGGGGAAGATAATAGATATTGGGAACCTTTCGGATTTAATTGAAGATCAAAATCATTTTTCGCAATACTTCTAACAGAATCAGCAGAACCATTCAAAAACCACCAAACACTATGATTTACTTGTAAACTTAAAGCATAATCCAGCAAAACAGGAACTGAATCTTCCTTGGGATCGGTAGTAAAAGAAAGCACTTGCAAAGCAGTATCACTTTGCGCAAAGGATTTGGTGAGTTTCTTTAAAATTTTATTTGCCCGGAGTGAACGTGTACTATCCTTCGTTTGAAAAAAATTAACAAGTACGAAAGAATTATCAATATCATCTAACCCAATAGTATCCCCCAATTGATTCACAAATTGAAAAGGACGCATCCGATGAAAAATAGTATCATAAGTAATATCACCATCTTCACCGGGAATCTCCAATATTCTGTCAACATTATAATGCTTTGGCATCTGGAGCTTGGTATCGCTAAAATATTTGGTCACCAATAAACCTACTATAGGAAATAGGATAATGAAAAACAAAATTAACTTTGGCCAAAATCTTCTCTTCTTAGACACTGTAACAAAGGTTTAAATATAAGAAAGGTTGTCCGAAAGAAACTCCGAACAACCTCTAAATAACTTTTATACCAAATTATTGGTCTTTTTCTTTTTCCAAGTTATGCATATAATTATCCCATGCAGTAGAGGAATGGATAACGGTCTTCACATTCTCTTTTCCTTCCAATGTAGCACTACCTTCCCACATGGTAGCTCCAATTCCCCACATGAGAAAAAACAGAGGTATTAAAATAATTAGTACCAGTGACTTTTTTTCATGTTTAAAATGCATGAACTCTGCTACAATATAAAAGGCTTTAACGAAAGTCAATAAAATAAACAACCCATTTAAAATATCACGATGTAAAAAACCCAGTTCAAAGTGAGCCAAAGCTAAACCTACCTCGATAAGCGTAACAGCCAAGAGAATCCAAAACACCTTCATAAGCACCTTCACGATAGGGTCTTTGCCTTTAGTCGCTTCCAGTTCTTCTTTATTGATTGCTTGAGAATTTTCCATTTTTATACTATTTCTATAATTTTCTATTAAAAGATGCTAAAATAAACCGATTAAAGCAAATAAAAGCAAGTAAACACATAAACCCATACCAAATCAACAAAATGCCAATATAGCCCAACTTTTTCTACCATTTCATAATGACCTCTTTTCTCGTATGTTCCCTTAATTACATTAATAAGAATAATGATATTAAGCGTCACTCCTGAAGTTACATGAAGTCCGTGGAAACCGGTAATTAGAAAGAAAAATCCACCAAAAGCAGGGGGACCGGGTGTTTCATGTCCATTAATAATCGGCCCTAACATGTTATGACTGGTAGTAATGCCCTCCAAAATAAGCTCAGTCCACTCAAAAGCCTGACAGCCTAAAAATATAAGTCCGCCAATAATAGTAAACGTAAGCCATTTAATGACTTCCTTCCGTTTCATATTATGACCTGCATGAACGGCCAATACCATGGTTACAGAACTCACAATAAGAATGAAAGTCATTAAACTTACAGAAGCCATGGGCATATTAGGAATACCAAAAAAGCTGGAAAACACCTCATTTGGATTAGGCCAATAGTCTAAACTAAACCTTGTACTACCATAAGCATACAATAAAGAACCAAATGTAAAGGTATCTGATACAAGGAAAACCCACATCATCAGCTTACCATAACTAATTTTAAATGGAGATACCCCTCCATTAAATGAAGAGCCCCAGATACTTTCTTTTTTCTCCTGCGTTTTACTATCCGCTGTTACAGTTACAGATTCACTCATTTTTAAAAAATAAAACGATTAAAAATTATCCAATTATTAAAAAGAAGATATACAAATATATCCATAATACATCTACAAAGTGCCAATAAGTAGATACTATTTCTACCGGCACCGCATCATAAGTTCTAACTTTCCGTCTATATGCCCTAAAAAATATAAACATTAGCGCAATGACACCTCCTAATACATGTGCCATATGAGCCATTACAATGACATACAAAAAACTGGTGGAGTTATTCCACGTCAATGTAAGACCGGTATCGTACATTATACTAAACCCATACAATTGTGAGACTAAAAACAAAAATCCCAAAGCTGCAGTGAGCGTAATCAAATATCTATAAGCCAACATCCTATGTTGCTTAAACCTTTTCAACGCAAAATGCATGGTCAGACTACTCACTAAAATAAGAAAAGTAGAAACCAAAAAGATACTTGGCATCTTAAAAGATTGCCAGGAATCTCTATCATGCATCACAATATAAGCGCTGGTAAAAGCCGCAAAAAACATAATAATCCCGGCAATGGCCAACCACATATTGAATTTATATGGATGCATTTTTTTCTTCTCTTTCATATTCCCTGCAATTGCTCCAGTCATTTATTTAAACTTTATCTGCCAATAAAGCTAATTGAACCACTACAAAATATATGTATGCTCCAAACATCAGCTTTCTAGCATGATTAATATCTCTATATCTATATAATTCTACGGCTCTATACAACAAAAACACATTCATCAACAACACTATAACGGCAGAAACCATACCGGACATGCCATAAGCATAGGGTAAAAATCCTACCGGAATAAGCATTACCGTGTAAGCAATTGCCTGTAAAGCAGAAAAACCATCTTTTCCTTCACTAGAAGGCAATAACTTGAAACCAGCCTTTTCATAATCATCATAAGCTACCCATCCAATAGCCCAAAAATGAGGAAACTGCCATAAAAATTGGATAGCAAACAGAATCCAACCACCAATAGCCATATGTCCGGTAATCACACCCGCACCAGCTACCCAACCGATTAATGGAGGAAAACCTCCCGGAAATGCCCCAATAAAAACAGCAAAAGAATTCCATTTTTTCCAAGGGGTATATAAAAACCCATAGAGTAAAAATGAAACCAAACTTACTAAGGCACTTAACCAGTTAAAATAATATCCAATTAAAAATAAACCGGCAGAACAAAAGATACAAACAAAAATCACCGCCTCGGCAACACTCATTCGTCCACTTGCTAAAGGTCGATTTTTGGTACGAGACATTTTCGCATCGGACTCTCGTTCTATAATCTGATTTACAGCATTGGCCGTACCAGTTATACAAAAACCACAGACAAAAAGTAAAAGAACTTTCCAAAGATGAACTTCCAAACCGGGAACCAGTAAATAACCAATCACGCAGGAAAACACAACCGTGAAACTCAAAGTGAATTTCGTAAGCTGATAATAATCCTTAAGTTTTTCAATCATCATTACCTACAATCATCTTTAAACACACACTATATCTCAACTCCATTCCCGGACTCATATACATCTTATTTATTTACGCCAATTCTACTAGTTATGAGGTCTCATGTTCCTTTAACTCATCGGCTGAAAGTGGAACATTTTGCGGAATATAAGTATCCCGACGACCATCTTTACTAAAATCATAAGGCCAGCGATAAACCGTAGGAATCTCCCCGGGCCAGTTGCCATGCCCTGCTTTAATAGGTGTTGTCCACTCAAGCGTAGTCGAACCCCATGGATTACTACTACTCTTCCTTCCTCTAAATATACTATGGAAGAAATTATACAAAAACAGAATTTGCGATATAAATGCAATAATAACACAAATACTAATAAAAGTATTCAAACTCTCAAAAGGCTTAAATGTATGCCAGGCATCATAACTATAATATCTCCTCGGCATACCGGCAAGTCCCTCATAATGCATTGGCCAAAAAATTAAATAGGCACAGACGAAAGTAACCCAAAAATGAATAATACCTAAAGTATTGTTCATTAAACGACCAAACATCTTAGGGAACCAATGATAAACCCCTGCAAACATACCAAAAAGAGAGGCTACTCCCATTACCAAATGGAAATGCGCAATAATGAAATAAGTATCATGAATATGAAGGTCAATCGTTGAATTTCCCATCCAAATACCGGTTAATCCACCAGAAATAAATACACTTACAAAACCAATGGCAAACAACATCGGCGGATTAAAAGTTATACTACTCCGCCACATGGTACCCAGCCAGTTAAATACTTTAATTGCAGAAGGCACCGCAATCAACAAGGTCAACAACCCGAATACGGATCCTAATAACGGGTTCATTCCACTAATAAACATGTGATGCGCCCAAACAGTAGTGGATAATATCATAATCGCAAAGAAAGCAATAACCATCCCCACATACCCAAAAATAGGTCGCTTACCATGAGTGGCCAACAATTCAGAGGCAATCCCCATACCTGGAAGAATAGTAATATATACCTCCGGATGTCCCAAGAACCAGAATAAATGTTGATAGAGTAATGGGCTTCCCCCTGTATTAGGTAATGCTTGTCCTTTCACAAATATATCAGAAAGATAAAAACTAGTACCTAAATGACGATCAAACATCAATAAAATCATACTAGACAGCAATACAGGGAAAGAAAGTAACCCGAGAATGGCAGTAACTAAAAGCCCCCATATCGTCAGTGGCATACGTCCCATACTCATACCCTTGGTACGCATGTTTAATATCGTTGAAATATAATTGACGCCGGCGAGCAACTGAGAAACAATAAAGATTCCCATAGAGGTAATCCAAAGATCCGCTCCTGTTCCGGATCCCGGACTTGCTTGAGGAAGCACACTCAAAGGTGCATAAGCCGTCCAGCCACCTGCAAAAGGTCCGGTAGATACAAATAAGGAAGAAAACATAATCACACTGGAAACGAAAAAGAACCAATATGATAACATGTTTATAAAAGGAGAGGCCATATCTCTGGCGCCTAACTGTAACGGAATCAAAAAGTTGGCAAAAGTACCACTCACACCGGCAGTTAATACAAAGAACAACATGATCGTACCATGCATGGTTACCAATGCATAATAGAATTCTGGTGTCAGATGTCCTCCTGCAGCCCAATGACCGAAAAGCACTTCCATAAATTGAAAAGACGTATCAGGAAAACCTAATTGCAATCGAAAAATAACCGAGAAAAATCCACCAATAAATGCCCAAATCATTCCCGTAATCAAGAATTGTCTCGAGATCATCTTATGATCCTGACTAAAAATATATTTAGTTATAAAAGGCTCATGATGAACATGGGCTCCTTCTTGTAACTCCTCAGAAGGAACAGTCGCTGCCTGGGAAGGAGAAGCAGTCTGACCACCAATCGATTGATTCATTTCATTACTCATAATCTTTTATTTTATCTAACCCAGAATTTAAATCTAATAATTTTCATTTACCTCATCGCAATATGTGCTGAAGAATCTGCAACCTTCTTATCTTTTTCAGCAAGTTGATCAGCCTTCGCATCAGCATCTTGTTCAGCATGAGCATATTGATATTGTGATTTTTGAGATGCAGCCCATGCATCAAACTCTTCTTGCGTTTGCACAATAATAGTTGCTCGCATCGAATAATGCCCATTTCCACAAAGTTGATCACATGCCAACTCATACACAAAATCAGGATCTCCGGTTCGTTCTTTCATCTCTTTAGTAGTAATAGTAGGCGTAAACCATAAAGTGGTAGGTATTCCCGGAACCGCATCCATTTTTAATCTAAAATGAGGTAAACCCACATCGTGTATAACATCTTGAGAATTAATAATCATTTTAACCGGCTTGTTAACCACAAGATGCATCACTCCATTAGACACAATATCATCTTTATTCGAAGGATCAGACCAATCCTGCCCCAATGGATTGGAAGCTGCCGGATCAATAAGATTATAGTTTTTAACTCCTAAAGTACCGTCTTGCCCGGGATACCTAAACATCCAGTTAAACTGTTTTCCTGTAACCTCTATGATGTTGGCATCCTCAGGAGCCGGTCCGGTAATTTTACTCCACTCTTGTAATCCCATAACAATCAGCACTAGAAGTACTAAAAGTGTCGCGGAAGTCCAAGTGATTTCAAGTTTATCATTTTTAGGACTATGCTTTGGTATAAAACTAGCCGTATGACCTGGTCTTGACCTGTACACATAAGCAAAAACAAATAGCATAATGTGTGTAACAACAAACACAATACCCGTTACAATAAGAGTTATAAAAATCAAATGATCTATAGCTTCTCCTTGGATAGATGCAGCTTTTGGCAACAAATATCCCTTTAAGTGCTCATTACACCAATATACCCCAATAAAGCCAATCACCAATGTTGCCAACATAAGTCCTGCATTGACTTTATTAGAAGTCTGCTGTGCTTTTTCTTTTCCTCTTAGTATAGAGACATAATCACTAACCTTGGAGATTTGTATCACAATCACCAAAATGAGGATAACCGTTAGTACGATATAAAAACCTGACATCTTATTTAAAACCTAATTTATAATTTAAAAAAACTGTCCAAAATATTCCTTCTTTATTCAAAAATCCAATATCAAGATTCATGAATAAATGCCTCTTTAAGATATGGATTATTCTTTGGTAATAACGGTGCTTTTTTAAGATTCACCATTACAACATAGACCAATACACCAATAAACCCAAGAGAAATTCCAATTTCATACCATCCCAGATGCCATCCATTTTCTACAATACCCGGCATAAACATCATAAAGAAATCTAGATAATGTCCGATAAATACCAATAAGGCCATATAAGCAACAATAGTATAGTTTCTCTTAGAATCTCTTGTCATTAATATTAAGAACGGCGCTACAAAGTTAAGAAGTAAAACCAAATAGAACAAGGTGTGATAAGACCCCCACATTCTTATATTAAAATAAGTCGTTTCTTCCGGAATGTTGCCATACCAAATCAAAATAAACTGAGCAAACCATAGGTACGTCCAGAAGATGGAGAAGGCAAACATAAATTTACCTAAATCATGAATATGTTCAAATGTAACCCATTCTAAATAACCATTATTCCTAAGAATGATAACAAACAATGAAAGGACGGCAAATGCAGTTACAAAAAGACTGGCAAAAATATACCAGGCAAACAAGGCAGAATACCAATGCGGATCGATACTCATAATCCAATGCCAGGTAGAAGTAGAATTTGTAATGGCAAAAACGGCAACAAAGAATGCTGCCCAACGATATCCTTTCCAAAATATTTTAGTACTTCCGGTCTCTGCTAAATCTTCCTGAATGGAAAATCTACGCAATTTATATCCTATAAACGACCAAAGACCTATCGTTACAAAGGTCAAAACGGTGTAGAAAGTAGGATTAAGAAAAGTGCTCTTCTTTTGTAATAAATGATCATGAGAAACGATGCCTTTATCAACCCACTCATACACCTGAGATTTATCTCCCCAAACCACACACATCATGACTACAAAAGCAATTCCACCTAGAATCGGTATCGCCATCACCATGGCTTCCATAACTCTTTTGTATGCCACATGCCAGCTTCCCTGCGCCAATGTAGCCGCACAAAGCGCCACCAAAGCACCGAGAACAATAAGCAGGAAAAAGACTGAATTAAACAGCAAGATGCCCCAAAATCTTGCATTTCCTTGATCTCCATTAAGAGAAAATATCCCAATAATTAACGCTAACAACCCAACAATGGATAGAACGATACTGGTTACTCTTACTTTTCCGGGTATTGAAAATTGCTCTTTCATTCTATTTTCTTACTAATTTAAAGTTTATCTTAATCTTAATTAAGGATTCATTAATGAATAATTATGAATCAATGATTGTAAAGTAGAATCTTCCTTTGCAGCAGAAGACCCGTGTTCGCGCTGTACCTTTTCAATATAACTCACAATCATCCATCTTTGCCGTTGATTAATTTGGCTCGCATAACTTCCCATATTTCGAATCCCATAAGTAGCTACATAAAATATAGTACCTGCTGGTAAAGTAGATTTTGGTCCTGCAATAAAATTAGCCGGCTTAGCAATAAAAGGACCGGATCCTCCATTATACAACGGTCCATTTCCATCTAACTTTTCACCATGGCAGATAGCACAGTAAATATCAA
>CAZLDH010000068.1:9325-15172 GCA_964558275.1 uncultured Chitinophagaceae bacterium | reverse complement strand
AACATTCCCGTGAGAAGGTTTCAGCCGCTTCTAACTGGTTAATGGAAATATGAGTTTTCCATTCTTCCACCTCTTTTCTTTTGTGGGCTACTATTTTTTCTAATATATTATTCAAAATAAATGAGTTTTGAGCTATGGGTGATGAGCTATGAATTTATTATTAAAACTTGAGGTCACAATTTGTGACTTCCAATGAACAAAATTGAAAAAAAACTGTTTATTGCAACTCAATCAACTTCTTCAACACGCCATAGGCTTTTCCGGAATCTATAGATTCTCTCGCAGCTTGATAACAATCCTCATAATCTTCGTACAATCCGGCACATCGAATTCCTGATGCTGCGTTTGCCAAAACCACAGCAGTTTGAGCAGGGGTAGCCTCTCCTTTTAAAACATTCAAAAATATTTTGGAAGCTTCCTCTACGGTTTTTCCTCCATAAATATCAGATGGCTTCACACTCCTTTTACCCAGTTCTTCAGGAGTACAATTTTTCTCTCCTTCATTATCTATAAAACGGGTGTCGGCAGTTAATGAAATTTCATCATACCCGTCCATGCTATAGACGATGGTAAATTTTTTATCCGTTTTTTGAAAAAGATAATTATAAATACGTGCCACTTCCAAATTATACACACCCAACATTTGATATTTTGGGAAAGTCGGATTAACCAAAGGTCCCATCACATTAAAGAAGGTTCGTACCCCCAATTGTTTTCTTATGGGAGCTACTACTTTTAAGGCCGGATGAAATAACGGAGCATGTAAAAAACAAATTCCCGCTTCATTTAATTCTTTTCTTAACTTATCCTCCTCCTGCTTAAATTCATAACCCATGGCTTTCATTACATTACTAGAGCCACTAACAGAAGAAGCACTCCTGTTTCCATGCTTGGAAACTTTCACTCCTGCTCCAGCCACCACAAAGGAAGACGCAGTAGAGATATTAAATGTATTCTTGCCGTCTCCTCCCGTTCCAACAATATCTAATGTATCATTTCTGCCCAAGTCAATCTTCAGACATAAATCAAGCAAAGCTTCTCTAAAACCGCTTAATTCTTGTACCGTAATGCTGCGCATAATAAATACCGTCATAAAAGCAGCCATTTCACTCTCATTATATTTTTCCCGGGAAATGTTTAATAAAACTTCGTAGGCTTTTTCTTTAGTTAAAGTTTTATATTCAAATAGGTAATTTAGTATTTCTTTCATGAGTTAGTTGATTTGTTTATTTTGTTAATTAGGTAATTAGTTCATCTCGTTGATTGATTGGTTGATTATTTTATCTTATGAACCAAATAATATAATCAACTTATTTAACATACTCAACCAAATCAACTAACCAACCAATTTTTCAACATTTTATTTCCCATTGGCGTCAATACGCTTTCCGGATGGAACTGCACACCATGAACATCATAATTTTTATGTCGTAAAGCCATAATAGCATTATCTTCTTCCGTTCTTGCGGTAATTTCTAAATCATCAGGGAAACCTTCTTCTGAGACCAGCCAGGAATGATATCTCCCGGCTTCAATAATTTGTGGTAAACCCAGAAATAAATGATTATCATTTCCTAATAATTTTACTCTGGAGGAAACGCCATGATATACTTCTTTCATGTTAATCAATTTTCCGCCGAACACTTCAGCAATGGCTTGCTCTCCCAAACAAACGCCAAGTATAGATTTCGTCGCAGCATATGCTTTAATAAGAGGTAACAATAATCCGGATTCCGAGGGGATACCCGGTCCCGGAGAGAGAATGATCTTATCATATTTTTTTACATCTTCCAAAGGAATTTCATCATTTCGATATACATCCACATCCGCATTGGAAAGTTCTTCTACCGCATGATAAAGGTTATAGGTAAAAGAGTCGTAACTATCAAATATCAGTATTTTCATTATCGTATGTCTAAAAACTATTCTATTTGTTTAATTTATTCGCCTGCACTATTGCCTGTTTTAATGCATTGAGTTTGTTATTTACTTCCTGTAATTCATTTTCGGGAACAGAACGGGAAACCACACCGGCACCAGCCTGATATCTTAAATTATTATCCTTGCTAAGGAAAGAGCGAATCATAATGGCATGGTTAAAATCTCCATTTAATCCTACAGATCCTACACAACCGGCATAAAATCCGCGTTTGCTCACTTCATAATCCCGAATCAATTCCATGGCTTTATATTTAGGGGCTCCGGAGAGTGTTCCTGCGGGAAAGCTGGCTGCCAACAATTTAAAAGGATTGGCACCTTCCGGTATTTCGCCGGTCACTTCACTCACCAAATGAATCACATGCGAATAAGAATGTACTTGTCTGTATTCAGAAACATGCACATTGTTAGCAAAGCGACTCATGTCATTTCTTGCCAAATCCACCAGCATCACATGCTCTGCATTCTCCTTTTCATCATTCACTAATTGCTCTACGGCAGCTTTATCTTCTTCCTCATTACCAGTGCGTTTCACTGTTCCTGCAATAGGATGAATAACCGCTTTATTTCCCTCTACAATTAATTGGGATTCGGGAGAAGATCCCATGATTTTATAATTACCATAATCAAAATAAAACAGGTATGGAGATGGGTTTATGGAGCGTAAAGTTCTATACACATTAAATTCATCTCCTTTAAATTCCTGCTTAAAACTTCTTGAAGGAACAATCTGAAAAACATCTCCTCTATGACAATGTGCTATACACTTTTGAACGATTTGCCGATAATCCTCATCCGTCATATTACTTTTTTCGTCTCCTACCGTTTCAAAAGGATAGGTAGGACAATCTTTTTGCAGGATAAGTGTTTCTATCTGTTCAAACTCACTATCTTCTTCTTCTACCTGATTTTCACAGAGGTATAATTCATTTTTGAAATGGTCGATGGCAATCACATATTGGTACAGACGATATCGAAGAAGTGGAATTTCGGGTTGCTCATTTTCCTCTTTATCCAAATCTAAAGTTTCAAAAAAACGTATAGATTCATAAGCTGTATAACCGAAAAAACTTTCAGAAACACTTACCGGCGAATTCCCTTCAGATGTAAAATGACGAATAAAATTCATGAGCTTTTCTGGTGCTTTATCTTGATTCCCAATGGGCTCATCTATTTCTTTATTGCCCGGATATTTATATTCCAACCGATTTTTATTAATTTCCATACCGGCAATCGGTTTAATGGCAATGTAAGAGAAACTGTTTTTCCCTGCATTACTATCTGCACTTTCCAGCATTACAGAACCCGGAAATTGATCCCTGATTCGTAAATAAATGCTCACCGGTGTATTTAAATCAGCCAGCATTTTTTTACAGTGTGTTTTAATACGAATTTGTTCCATCCTAATAAAATTTTTGTCTTCTAAAAAAGAAAAAGGCTCGTTCCGCTAAAGCGAGACGAGCCTTTTAAAATAGTTTATATCATTCATACATACATGGCTATTTTACAGCGCTCCTCCCTTAAGCACTATATGCCACCACTGATTGTATGTAATTTTTATCTTCATTTCTTTGCAAATCTTCTAAAGAAAATGGAATTTTCCAAATATTTTTTTATAAATATAAAAAACTGCCTCAGATTCGTCCGAGGCAGTACCCTTAATCAAAAACCAAAACAACTGTGATAATCAGACTATTTATTTATGATTTCTAATCACTATTTTACCTTTCATAGTAGGGTGAATGCTACAAAAATAGGATAAAGAATCTGTTATTGTCTTTTTCCATGTACTATCTACTATTCACTTTAGTAGAGTAATTCCAATGAGAAAAGGTTACAGCATTGTAACAGATTATTTAAATCATGGATTGGATATCGCTACCCCAGGTAGGATATGCAAATATCATTTTTTTTAAATCCTTCGACTTTATTTTATTATTCATTGCCATAGCAAAAAGGTTAATCATTTCAGCAGCTTGAGGACCAATAATATGAGCCCCTATAATCCGACCTGATTCTTTTTCGATGATGGTTTTATAAGCATAAGCTTTTGCTTTGGTTCGCTTTGCATTGTACCATTTTCCCGCATCTCCCTTCTTTACTGCAACATCAATTCCCTTTTTTTTGGCTTCTTCTTCAGTCAGACCAACCATAGCCAGATTAGGTAAAGTAAAGACAACCGAAGGCTGGGTAGGGTAGGATATGGTCTTTGGATTTTTATCGAATAACTGAGAAACGACAATTTTGGCTTCAAAGGAAGATAAAGGAGATAACGACAAGCCCGGGCTATCTGCAACATCACCACAGGCAAACACATTTTTATTGTCCGGATTTTGTAATTTATCATTTACAGTGATGCCACCTTTAGTAAAAGAAACCCCACCTTTATTCAAGTTTAACTTATTGATGGAAGCACTGCGTCCGGCAGCGTTAAATACCATTTCGGCTTTCTCTTTTACCTTATCTTTATTTCGATCTGCCAGCACATAGAAACCATCCTTTCCTTTTTCTATTTCATTCACTCTTGCATTGAAAATGAACTTAATTCCCAACTTCTTAGAGACTTTTGTTAACTCATTCACCATATCTTTATCAAAGCGATTAAGTGGTCTTTCATGAGCATGAATCACGGTTACTTTTACACCCATTCTGGCAGCAATATGCGACAATTCCATCCCTATATATCCGCCTCCAATAAACAACATGCTTTCAGGTAACTGCTCCAATTCCAGAAAATCATCACTTGTTAAAGCATAATCTCCCCCGGGAATTTTCAATTCAGATTGTTTTTCACCGGTAGCGATAACTATTTTTTTTGCTTTTACAGTCTTTCCTTCCACAGAAAGCGTATTTTTATCTATAAATCGTGGAGATTGATGATATAATACGATTCCTTGTTTCTTCAAATTATTTTCATGAACATAAGGCACCGGATCCGTAAATGTCTTCTTGAAAGCCATCATCTCCTTCCAACTCAGCTTAGGTGTTTTTGAAACGCCATTATCTTGCAGGTTTTGTGCCCCATTCAGAAGTGCTGTAATGCCGACAATTACCTTTTTGGGATCACATCCCCGATTGGCACAAGTTCCACCATATTCTCTATCATCTGCAATAGCTACACTTTTCTCGGCATTGGCAGCAGCAAAAGCCACTGTCTTCCCGGCGGTTCCTGTTCCAATTACAAAAACATCAAATTCTTTTATAGCCATAATATACCATTCTTATGATTCAAAGAGAAAACGCATAAGAGAAATTCCTCTATGCATATAAACAAGAGAGAAATGAGAATGTTTGTACACCTAAAGCAATCCCTTTGTACTGGGCAGTTGCATATTATTCTCATCCAAACGAACGGCCATTTTTATAGCTTTCGCAAAGGCTTTAAAAATAGCTTCAATTTTATGATGTTCATTTGTGCCTTCTGCCTTAATATTCAGATTACATTTTGCTGCATCCGAAAAAGATTTAAAGAAATGAGAGAACATTTCTGTCGGCATTTCCCCTATTTTTTCCCTTTTAAAATCTGCTTCCCAAACCAGCCAGTTCCGCCCGCCAAAATCAATAGCGACCTGAGCCAAGCTATCGTCCATGGGCAACAAAAAACCATAACGTTCTATTCCTCTTTTATCACCAAGTGCTTTTAAAACCGCTTCTCCCAAAGCTAGTCCGGTATCTTCAATGGTGTGATGTTCATCAATATCCAAATCTCCATTCACATGAATCTTCAAATTTAATAATCCATGACGCGCAATTTGTTCCAGCATGTGATCAAAAAAGCCGATACCGGTATGGATATCAGCTTTTCCTGAGCCATCCAAATCAACGGAGATGGCAATTTGCGTTTCTTTGGTGTTGCGGACTACGCTTCCTGTTCTACTTTTTTTTTTAGAAAATTATAGATTTCATTCC
>CAZLDH010000068.1:0-9315 GCA_964558275.1 uncultured Chitinophagaceae bacterium | reverse complement strand
CATTCCAGTCTGTAGTTTCTAAAGCTATTTGAGGGCGAATTTCTTCTAATGTTTCTTCAAGATCTTCCATGCCGCGGCCATGACCTGTATTGATCCAGATTCCTTTACCTCCAAGGTTGTGCGCTAACTTTACATCACTAAGTCTGTCTCCTATGACAAAGGAATTTTCTAGATCATAATCGGGATTATCAATATATTGGGTTAACAAAGCCGTCCCCGGTTTCCTAGTAGGTTTGTTCTCTTTTTTGAAGGTTTTATCGATAAAAACTTCGGTAAAATGAATTCCTTCACCTTCCAAGGCTTCCATCATTTTATTTTGAGCCGGCCAGAATTTATCTTCCGGAAAATGATCAGTTCCTAACCCATCTTGATTGGTAATCATCACCAATTCATAATCTAATTTGGCGATTTTAGCCAAGCCTTGAAATACTTTTGGAAAATACTCTAGTTTTTCTAAGCTGTCAATCTGACGGTCTTCCGGTTCATGAATTAATGTGCCGTCTCTGTCAATAAATAATACGCGTTTTGCCATTTTGGTTTTGGTTTATATATATGATTTCACGCAAAGAGAGCAAAGTTAAGTATTCGATAGGCTATTTTAAAACATTTCTTTATCTACTTTCACTTTCTCAAACTCACTCAGTATATTTCAATTTTACCTAAAACATATTCTTGAGGAACTAAAGAAACATAATTTAGCCTAATTGGTAATTAGGATTAGATTCTTTTACCATGTCTATAGTATATTTAGGCTCATCCTCTCCATATGCATCATTCAGTCTATTCATTGAGGTATTTGCCCAATCATCCCTTTCGACACTTAACTCATCTTCTACCATTAATAAAACGCGAACCTTTCTATTTCTAAAAGGAAGAGACTCGGTAGTTAGAAGTTTGCCATCTTTATCCACTTTCCCAGAAATTTCAAAAGCTTCCATAATTCTTCATTCTTTCTACAAACATACGAAACTTTCTACATCTTTTTCAGTGCTGCCAACAGGGTCTTATTCTCCTCTGGTGTACCCACAGTGATTCTCAGACAGTCATCACAGAGGATTACTTTACTTCTATCTCTCACAATAATTCCATCTTTTACCAAAGCATGATATTTCTCTGCGGCTTTTCTCATTTTGACCAATACAAAATTAGCATCGCTCTGATATACATTCTGTACAAAAGGGAATTCTCCTAATTCAACCATTAATTTTTCTCTCTCGTCCACAATATCCTTAATCCTACTATTTACTAAATCAATCTTATTCAGAGCTTCCAGAGCCAAATCTTGTGTAGCCTGATTAATATTATAAGGAGGTTTTATTCTGTTCAGAATATTAATCACAGGCAAAATTCCAAATAACATTCCTAAACGTAACCCTGCCATGCCCCAAGCTTTGGAGAAAGTCTGTAAAATAACCAGATTGGGGTAGTTTTTTAAATCCTGCAGATAGGACATAAAGTGAGAGAAATTGATATAGGCTTCATCTATCACCACCAATCCATCAAAATTTTTCAATAAATCTTCTATATCTTCTCTAAACAAGGTATTTCCTGATGGATTATTGGGTGAACAGAGGAATATCATCTTGGTATGTTCATCAATTTGCGCTTTCACTTCTTCCACTACCAATTGAAATTCCCTATCCAATTTAGCTTCTCTAACCTCGACATCATTAATACCGGCACTCACTTTATACATGCCATAAGTAGGTGGACAAATAATTACGTTATCTTCCTTCGGTTCACAAAAAGCTCTGAATAACAAATCAATACATTCGTCACTTCCATTTCCCAGAAAAATATGAGCCGGAGGAAGTCCGCCTTTTATTTCCCCAATTTTTTCTTTTAGTTTCTTCTGATGTGGATCAGGATAACGGTGATAATTATTTCCCGCAGGAGAGCCAAAACTATTCTCATTGGCATCTAAAAAGATAGATGCATTTCCACTAAAATCATCTCGGGCGGAGGAATATGGCTTTAGGTTTCTAACGTTCTCTCTGATTAATTTATTAATATCGAACATGAGTGCTAATTATTTCACGCAAAGACCGCAGAGGAACTTGCAAAGTTCGCAAAGCGATATGCTCTTTGAATATTTATTTGTTTCTGATAGCAACTGCATTTCTGTGGGCTTCCAACCCCTCTGCCGCAGCCATTTCTTCTACAATATCTCCAATATTTTGCAATCCTTTTTTACTTAATTTCTGAAAAGTAATTTTCTTTACAAAACTATCTAAAGACACTCCACTATAAGCTCGGGCATAGCCATTGGTAGGTAACGTATGATTGGTGCCGGAAGCATAATCACCAGCACTTTCCGGAGAATAATTTCCCAAGAATACAGAGCCTGCATTGATGACTTTTTCTGCTACTTCCTCTTCTTTTTTACAAGAAAGAATCAAATGTTCAGGAGCATATTTGTTTATCATTTTCAGCGCATCTTCTCTATTTCCCAAAAGGAAAATCCTGCTATTTTCCAGAGATGCTTTAGCAATATCTTTTCGAGACAGTTTTTTTAATTGCTTTTTTACTGCATTTTGTACTTTTTCAATCATTTCTTTGTGCGTAGTAAACAAAATCACCTGGCTGTCTCTTCCATGTTCGGCCTGAGACAACAAATCAGAGGCTACATATTCGGGTTGAGCTGTTTCATCAGCAAATACTGCCACTTCCGAAGGCCCTGCTGGCATGTCAATAGCTACTTTATCTTTGGTAACCAATTGTTTGGCACAAGTTACATACTGATTGCCCGGACCAAATATTTTATATACTTTAGGAACAGTTTCGGTTCCATAAGCCATCGCACCAACTGCTTGAACACCTCCAATTTTAAAAATTTGGGTAATGCCGGCTAACGAAGCAGCATATAAAATAGCAGGATTTACCTTTCCTTCCGAAGAGGGCGGTGTACACAGAATGACTTCTTTGCACCCTGCTAATTTTGCCGGAATCCCTAACATCAACACTGTTGAAAATAGAGGTGCACTGCCCCCCGGAATATATAATCCTACTTTTTCTATCCCTACGGACTTCCGCCAACACGAAACACCCGGCATGGTTTCTATCTTTTCTACAGGATTTTTTTGTGCAGCATGAAATTTTTCGATGTTGTTTGTTGCCTTTAGGATTGCCTCTTTTAAATTCTTACTCAACAATTCCTCCGCTTCAATAGATTCTTCATCTCGTACAGCAAACTGTTCTAGTTTTACTTTATCAAATTTCTCCGTGTAACGGCTTACGGCTTGATCACCATTTTTCTTCACTTTATCCAATACCGACTTGACCTGCTTCTCTAATGAAGCCGTTTCTATAACAGGACGTTGTAACAGCTCATCCCAATTTTCTTCCGAAGGAAATTTAATTACCTGCATAACCTTTTATTTATAAAATCATTTTCTCAATTGGTGAAACTAAAATACCTTCTGCACCATTGGCTTTTAACTTCTCTATTATGCCCCAGAATTCATTCTCATTCACCACGGAATGTATAGATCTCCATCCATTTTCTGCTAAAGGTAAGACGGTAGGACTCTTCATTCCCGGCAACAGATTGCAAATAATATCCAGTTTATCATTCGGTGCATTCAAGAGGATATACTTGGTATTCTGTGCTTTTTTTACGGATTGAATTCTAAAAATAAATTTATCCAGTAATTGCTTTTCCTCCTTGCCAAGATTATTCCCTGAAATTAATTCAGCCTCAGATCTGAGAATAATTTCTACTTCTTTTAATCCATTCATAAACAAGGTAGAACCTGAGCTCACTAAATCACAAATACAATCAGCTAGTCCTATTCCGGGGGCAATCTCCACGGATCCGCTAATTTCATGAATATCTGCCTGTATCTGATTTTTATCAAGAAACTGCTTTACAATGACCGGATAGGTAGTAGCAATGCGCTTCCCTTCCAAATCCTGAGATGAATTGTATTCTTTATCTTTTCCGACTGCTATGGATAACCGACATTTACTAAATCCTAACTGCTCTACTTCTCTGACTTGTTTTTGTTTTTCCAATACCACATTTTCGCCCACAATACCAATATCTGCCACCCCATCTTCAACATACTGAGGTATGTCATCGTCCCGAAGAAAAAAAACTTCCATAGGGAAATTATCGGCATCGGCTTTCAACCTATTTACGCCATTATTTATATTTATTCCACATTCTTTTAAAAGCTTCATGGAGTCTTTGTGCAAACGTCCCGATTTCTGTACTGCTAATTTTAATTTTGCCATATTATCTTTATTTCTTCAAAATAAAAAAGGCTTACCGTGTGAGGTAAGCCTTTGACTGATTTATATAAAATACACAAAACATCCTGCTCACCTATAGGCAAGTGCTGTGATGATGTATATGTGTATGTAATTTCATAAAATTCCGCTTGCAAATTTAAGACATGAATTGATTTTTACAAACTTTTTTTATAAAACCTTTTTGAGCATAAAGCGACAGGATTAAAAGCACTCACACTCTTTCTTCTGAGAAAATCCATTGATGACTAAAGCAAAATAAGCACCCCCACTCCTTGTTTTATCAAAAATCCAACCGAAATCATGTACTCCCAGCATCAATGGTCCCAATCGGACTGCTGCGCCCAATAAAAAACGGCCTTTCTCATTCAAGTATGCCGGAATGTACACACCAATTCTTTTCTTTTCCCAACGAGGTGTTACCGTTAAATAACTTAGACTTCTACTCTTATAATTTACACCAAAATTTAAAAAAGAGGCATCTATTCCCAAATGCGTATTTAAGTAAAAATGCCTTCCAATATTTTTATCAAAGCCAATATGAAGCATGGTTGGGAGAGAAAGCGTAAATGTTCCTTCTTGGGGAGACATATTAAAAACATGTCTGAGTGTGTCATTTAACTCTTCTAAAGAACCTACATCATTAATCATCCGATGAATGTTGGAAATGTCTTGTGGGTTTTTTACGCCATTGACTTGCCTGCTTTCCTGACCAAAAGTATATTTCAATCTACCCCAGTCCGTTAAAGCTACACTCAGTTTCCAATTATAATCAGCCTGATTCTTATCTTCCATTCCCGGTATCAACACCGGTGTTTTAGACTTATAAACAAACCCTGCATCCAACCCAATAGATAAAGGACTTCCATGAAGAAATGCTTTCTCATTGTCCATATTATCCAAATTTTGAGAATAGCCATATTGGCCTTTTGCTTTAATAAATGACGTATAATTTGGAAAGTTATCCCCCAAATTTTGAGCCTGTAATTTAGTTACTTCCACCATTTCTGCTCCCATGCCTTTAATTAATTTAAGAGAAGCTCCTACCGTCATTTTACTATAATCATCTTCGTTTACCACCTTAGATGCATTAAAATACCAGACTGCCCATTGTTGGTTTACCGCACGGCCAGTGAGTGAATCATTCAATGCATTTTGTCTAAAAAACTCCTTCGCAGTACGCATGTCAGTGTTATAGGCATATTCCGTATTGTTTCCGTAAGTGTGAGAACGAATATTCCAACCCATTCCTACTGTCCAATCGGGATGTTTGGGAAGACGAAACAGGAAATTCAGGATATGAATATTTCCTTTAACCATTGCATATCTTTTTTTATCCCCTTCCTCAAGATAGCGGCTCAAATCAATGCTGTCTTTCTTCCAAATTTTTAAAGGATGAAATCGAACAATGTTATTGTCCCAGAAAGCGCCCGAGCCCAGAATTTCCAATGACCATTGTGCAGGCATATTTCCCCCGGAGGCCGGTTGCGATGAAGTGTTGACTACCGAATTGAATACGCTACCCCTCACTCCATTAAACTGCTGCGCATCAACAGAATAGATAATAACAAAAACCAGTAAAAATATAACTGAGATTATTTTTTGAATCATAAAACCTAAATATACGATAACTAATGATGAAAGCGAAAGATGAAACATTCATGACAATAAAATTGACACACAGGGGGATGATTAAAAAGGGGCTTCTAGCGCCTCAGCCTCCTAAATTCGAGCGCCTCAGTCTCCACAATTCGAGCGCTTCATTAAGCAGATGAAAAACAAATTTGGCTACACTCCCGGGTTTTTAGCATCTGTTTTTTTGGATTTGGGGTAACTTATGTATTTGGGGTAATTTTAATTTGGTTGATGGATTAATTATGAACAGAGCAAAAGTGTTAAAATAAAAGCGACAGTAAAATGATGATGAAGCGCGGTATGTTCTTTAAATATTCTTAATGCTTTACTTATATGTTTCTCTACTGTGCTTGCTGAAATCTGCATACGTTGAGCTATCTCTTTATATGATAATTGTTCAAAACGACTTAGTTTGAATGCCGTTCTGCACTGAGGAGATAATTGTTCGATGATACGGTTGATTGTTTCCTGAGTTTCAGTAGCATAGAGTGTTTGTAATGGTTGCGGTTTTTCGCTCACTTTTTTTTCTTTTAATTCCGAGAGTTTTTTCATGTAAAACTTTCGGTTTCTTTCAGTTCTAAGGCTGTGTAGAACTTTGTTTCTGAGCGTAGCATACAGATATGCTTTTACATTTCCACCAGAGTCGAGTAGGCTTGCTTTCGTCCATAAATTGACAAATACGTCTTGGACAATTTCTTCTACTCTTGTCTGAAAAGGTATTCTTTGATATGCTTTTTTACAGAGTGGAATATAGTAGCGCTCATACAAAATAGAGAATGCGGATTCATCCTTTTCTTGAACTAATTCTAAAAGTTCTTGGTCGGAAAATGAAGTAAAAGACTTAGGCATAGACGCTTTTTTAGAGAATAAAGATATAGATAAAAAAGACCCTATAAAAATATAATTTTATTGAACCGTTTTTATTGAATTAAATGTAGTGGAGATGCATTTTATAGATTCAAGGATACAATAATGTATGGAGCTTAACAAAAAAGTAGTTATTCTGCTATTATAATGTAAAATAGGGATTATTATTTTGCCCATTCCAAGAAGATAATCCTGTTTTATAGTGATAAAAAAAAGATTAATTTTTATTAAAAATGTACTCTCTCAAAGAAAATAAATTGAAATAAAGAATAACTATTTGAAATAAATATGGGGGGTATTCCATTTTGCTGCAATTACTATGGTAGAAGGAAGTTAAATTTATGACTGAACAGCAATTAAGTAAATTAATAGAGAAATACCTTTTAGGTTCTGCATCAGAAGAAGAAAGGCTAAAAGTGGAGCGATGGTATGAATCTTTTGATACTTATGAAGAGGGTTTTGAGGCAGAGGAAAATATGGTATCCTTTTTAAGAAGTTGGTTGAGGGTGAAAGAGAAAATAGCGAATACTAAATCGGAATCGAAAAATTTAAATGGACAAACTAAATATAAAAGCCTTTACAAGTGGGCGGCAGTGGCGGCTATTCTTATTTTACTTTCGGGTACCTACTTTTTGATAAATAAAAATGAGGAGACAGGAATAGCGAGACAACAGATAAAGAATGATTTTAAACCGGGAGGGAATAAAGCGATATTGACTTTGGGAAATGGACAAAAAATAATGTTGGATAGTTCAAGTAATGGTTTGTTATCAATGCAGGGGAATACCAAAGTGTTGAAGCTGAATAAAGGAACGCTCTCATATAAGGAGGGAAGCGGAAGACAGAAAGCAGAAAGCAAGCAAGAAAAAGTGACTTTTAATACGATATC
This sequence comes from uncultured Chitinophagaceae bacterium, assembly GCA_964558275.1. GTDB lineage: Bacteria > Bacteroidota > Bacteroidia > Chitinophagales > Chitinophagaceae > FW021-bin31. The sequence continues at coordinate 1,673 of CAZLDH010000068.1, read as the reverse complement.
AACGCCAAGGGGAGGGAAATATGAAGTGGTTTTGCCAGATGGTAGTAAAGTGTGGATGAATGCGGGTTCCTCTTTAAGGTTTCCAACAAGTTTTGTGGGGAATAAAAGGGTTGTAGAAATGACGGGGGAAGCTTATTTTGAAATAGCACAAAATGAAGATATGCCTTTTGAAGTTGAGGTGAAAGGAATGATTGTAAAAGTACTTGGAACGCATTTTAATATAATGGCTTATGAAGAGAATAAAGGAGTCAGAACTGCATTGTTGGAAGGGAAGGTGAGAGTAACTACCGGAGAAGGACAGGAGGTTGTCCTTAATCCCGGACAACGGGCAATATGGGATATGAATGGTGATTTGGCTGTAGAAAAGATTAAGAATAGGCAGCAAATAATTGCATGGAAGAATGGCTTATTTTGGTTTGAAAACAGTGATATTAATGAGGTGATGAAGCAATTGTCGCGCTGGTATGATGTGGATATAGAAATAAAAGGAAATATACCCGATTTATTTACAGGGTCCATTCCAAGAGAATTATCCTTTTCTGAGGTATTTGAAGTATTGCAGAAAACGGGAAGCGTACATTATGAGATTGAAGATAATAGGAAAATTGTGATAACGCCGTGAAGTCGGTATTCGGTGGTCAGTATTCAGTGGAATTTAAACTAATAAACCAATCAACCAATCAACTAATTAACTAAACAAAAAAATCGACCGTCTCTACTGCCATAGAAACGGTCGGAAAGCTAAACAAATATAGAATATTATTTAACTCGAATCAATTGCAAAAATATGAATTTGACGGTTCTTTTCAAAGCACCCGCTAATATGCGGTTGCATTATAATCTCTCTAAAATAATGTTGATTATGCGGCTTACAACCATAATACTGCTCGTAGCTTGCATGCAGGTGAGTGCAACGGCTTTTTCTCAAAAAGTGACCGTAGTGGGGAAAGAGATTCCTCTTGAGCAAGTTTTTAACAAAATACGATCACAAACAAATTATAATTTTATATACTCAAATAAAACATTGGAAAAGGCTGTTCCTGTCACTCTTTCTATTAAAAATGGGAAACTTCAGTCTGTTCTTAAAAAGGTATTCAAAAGTCAACCGTTGACTTATGATATAGAGAATAAAATCATTATTGTGAGAGGTAAGGTGAGTAAGCCAGAACAGAGTATTTCTAAGATATCTTTAAGAAAAGAAGTCGTTGATGGCGTGGTAACGGATAAAGAGACCGGAGAACCTTTGGTTGGTGTGTCGATTAAGGTGAAAGGGAAAAGTGTAGGCGCTATCACAGATGCACAAGGACGATTTGAATTAGAGGTGGAGTCCGGAGCTATACTGGAGGTGAGTTATTTGGGGTATGTTACCCAAACGGTTACGGTTGAAGAAGAAAAGAATTTGGAAATATCTTTAGCCCCATCGACTCATGGTTTGGATCAACTGGTAGTTGTTGGATATGGAAAACAGAAGAAAGAAAACCTGACCGGTGCTATTGATCAAATTAGTGGGGAGGATATTTTATTACGCTCTTCTGGTACAATCAATGGAACGTTGCAAGGGCTGATGCCGGGATTAAATATTCAACTCAATGACGGAGATCCCAATGCGAATCCAGATTTAAATATTAGAGGTTTTACATCTATTAATGGTGGAGGGCCGTTAGTACTTATTG
>CAZLDH010000067.1:0-15178 GCA_964558275.1 uncultured Chitinophagaceae bacterium | reverse complement strand
ATGACAATTTCACAATACCAGCGATTAACTACTCAATCTGCGTATGCTGCGTTCCATAAATTAAGAATAGGATTACCCTAAAGATATAACAAGAGTTATTTTCTCTATCCTTTTCATCCCACCATGTCAAAGAACTTATTCCATTTATTTACTCATCAACCAAAAATCTGTTTTATTTTCAGTATTTGAACTTCCGCCCACATACACTTCAAACGCACCTGGTTCGGCAGTAAATTCCATCTTTTTATTATAAAAAGCCAAATTTTTTCTTGTCAGGAAAAAAGTTAACTTCTTCGTTTCTCCAGGTTCTAATATCACTCTTTTAAAGCCCTTTAATTCCTTCACTGGAGGACTAATACTGGCTATCAAATCACTGACATACAACTGAACAATCTCTGTACCTTTTACGGCACCCTCATTCGTTACCCTGACTGAAATATGCAGAGAGTCGTTCCATCTCAGGGAATCGGTACTCACCTCCGGAAGGGAATAAGAGAAATGAGTATAACTCAATCCATATCCAAAAGGATACAAAGGCGTATTCGGAATATCCGTATAACGAGAAGTATATTTGTTTCCTTTGATTTTAGGGCGACCGGTATTCAGATGATTGTAGTAAATAGGAATTTGTCCTGTATTTCTCGGGAAAGTCATGACCAACTTCCCTGAAGGATTATAATCTCCAAATAATACATTGGCTACTGCATGACCGGTTTCTGTTCCTAATTCCCAAGTTTCTATGATACCAGGGATATGCTTATCCAACCAAGGAATGGTCAGCGGACGACCATTCACCAATAACACAATAACCGGCTTAGCTGTTTTCTCTATGGCTTTCACTAAGTCAAGCTGATTTCCAGGCAGGCCCAACATGGAACGACTGTCACCCTCGCCACTCATTCCGGCACTTTCTCCCATCACCATGATGACAATATCTGCTTGCTTTGCTACATTTACCGCTTCTTGAAAACCTGCTGTAGATTCACTTTTAATATCTGTTCCTTTTGCAAACAATAAATTTGTTTCAGAAGAAACTGCTTCCTTTATGCCCTGCCAAATACTAATGCTTTCCTTTTCTTTTCCAAGGGCATGTACGGGACCCAGTATTGCTTTTTGATCTTTGGCCAATGGGCCAATCACTGCCAAATTCTTTATATTTTTTGATAATGGTAAAAGTGACTTTTTCTCTGACGACACCGTATCATTTTTCAACAATACGATAGATTCTTCTGCCATCTTTTGAGCTAAAGGGCGATGTTTTTTCAAAAGTTCTTTTTGATAATTCTCTGATCTATTTCCATACTTCAAAGGATGTTTAAACAATCCTAATTTAAATTTTAACATGAGTACTTTCCTAACAGCCGTATTCAGTTTAGCTTCACTCACCTTCCCGGCCTTCACCAACTTTGGCAATTCCTTAAAATATACACCACTGTGTAAATCCATATTTATTCCCGAATGCATTGCCTGTTGTGCAGCTACGGCAGTAGTTCCTGCCACTCGATGGTTGAGCATTTCGGGGATGGCGTCATAATCCGATATAACCAATCCCCGAAAATCACATTCTTCTCTTAAAATATTTTCTAATAAATATTTATTTCCAGAAGCCGGAATCCCGTTCAAAGAAATAAAAGCCGGCATAATCACAGCTAATCCGGCATCAATAGCAGCTTTAAAAGGAGGTAAATAGAGTTCATGAAACCTCCGCCAAGACATATCTACCGTATTATAATCCCGTCCGGCTTCAACCGCACCATATCCCGCAAAATGCTTGGCAGTAGCCGCCATCGTCCGAGGATCAGAAAGATCACTACCCTGCAATCCTTTTACTTCAGCGGCTGCAATAGCAGATGCTAAAAAGGGATCTTCTCCGGCGCCTTCAACTACCCTTCCCCAGCGGGGATCTCTTGAGATATCTACCATGGGAGCAAAGGAACAATTCATACCGGCGGATGTGGCTTCAAAGGCTGCAACACTATCCATTCTTCGGATTAATGCAGTATCCCAACTGCAAGCTGTGGCAATATTAACAGGAAAAGTAGTTCGATATCCATGAATAACATCTCCGGTAAATAACAAAGGAATGCCCAGACGAGCATCCAAAGCTTTTTGCTGTAAATTTGTCAAATACTGACTAACATTATCCTTCCAGGGAATCATTCCTCCTACAGCACCTACAAGTCCTTTACTAATCAGAGAATCTAAATTATCCTTTCCTGAACCATAATTACTCAACTGACCGGCTTTTTCCTCCACAGTCATTAAAGCAAGAATAGAATCGACCTTATGATGCAGAATAGTCTGATTATCATCTACCGATACCTGTTGCGCATGGACAGTATAAAACGAACTAAGAAAAATTATGCTTAGTATTATATGGTTATATTGTTTCATTGCTTAATGGTTATATTGCCTGCCGAAGATTTAGCGAAGGCAGGTTTTATAATTAATCTTTTCTATGTTATTTCCATTCTACTTCAGACTGCGTACTTATCTCCAGGCGAGGTGTCAATAACGATTGTTTCGATTCTGCGGGGAAGGGAGATTCGGCATACCAGAAAGAAGTGGAACCCCATATACATTTTAGCTGATTATCAGCGGGACGCAAGTTCCAGCGCTCAAGTCCAATTTTAAAATGATGATCAAAGTTGAAAGCATCATTTAAATGAAAGCTGTAAACCATCACATTTCCCGGACGTTTTTTAATATAGCCCGAAATTGCTTTGCGGTCAAAGTCGCCCCAACCCGAATTAAAGTATTCTTCGGTTCCCGTGCCATGATAGCTCGGAGGCCAGCCATTTTCATCCGACCATATCAAAACGTCTCCTTCTCCCCACCATCTTTTGCCGGGCCAGGCTACATGTAATAACATGCCGACATATTTGCCTTTAGATCCTTTTCTTTCCATTGCCACGTGAACCGGGATATTGTGCTCACCATATTTGGGCATACCGGGAATGTTCAGTTCGCCAGGGAAAGCACCCTCTTGCTTACCAAGCGCGGTTGCCCATTCTTCAGTCCAGGTGGCATGAAAATAACCCCAGTCTTCATCTATCTCATCTTTAGTAAAATTCAGCTTTAAATGAACACTTTCTACAGTGCTGCTATCCGAAATGGAAAATGTTATTCTGGCTGATTCAGAAAAGGGCATAGGGAAACGGCTATATCCACCTATACTGTCAACTCCCAACAAAATTGAATGATATGTTTGTTTTGAAGCGTAATCCGCATTACCAAAAAAATATCCCAACGGTGCATCAACACTCGGAAATGGCATCCCATCCCAGTAGATGCGAAAGCGAATGTTTTTCAGAGCTTCCGGTGTATTAGGAGATACGTTTACCCTTAATGCATTGATGACTCCCGGTCCCTTTAAAAGGTACTCGCCTTCTCGTTTATTCGTAAAATTTATGTTGACTTCCTCTTTCCATTTTCCCAACTCCGGGGGGCCGTGCTTTTCTATATTAATCCAATACGATCCCGTTTTTTTCATTTGTTGCACTTCCTGAGGAGAGAGAGGCAGATCAAAAGTTTCAACCGCAACCACCGTCGAATCATAGGTGGTATAAGTCACCTGCCAAAAGTTTCCCCAATTTTTAAATTTCGGGATTTCATCTTCACTCCATAGCTGTACTTTAATATGTTCTTTGAAGGGAATAGGCAACAAAAAACCTGGATAAGTACGGTCATGATCGAAAACGAATGGATACGAAGTAAACGAATTATTACTAAAAAACTCCCTGACCGGAGCGTCTATGACGGGTTCAGATTGATGATCAATAAATACTTGTAGATGCGTACGGTTCATGTCAATGTTTTTGTTATTACGGACAAACAGTCTGCCGGTAAAAATACGATGCACGACTCCCGGTCCGTCAATATCCAATAGAACATTACGCTGTCCGTCAATCCTTTTAAAATCATCTCCGTCATTATTACCCCCGGTTCTATCCCATGTACTTGACAACGCTGTTTTAGCCTCCAACAGATCAGGCAAATCTGAAACATTCCGCATATCTTTTAGCAATGATTCCAAATTTATAAGTCTGTTTTGTACACTCTGACTACTGGTTGAACAAACTGTACCAATGAGAACAAAAATTAATACCGTTAACATACATACCATACTTATCTTTTTAATGTCTGTCATTGGCCTTTAATATTTTAGGATACCGGTCTATCCAAATAAAAATAAGCTGTTGCACACCATACATCACTTCGATAAAAATTAGTCCAGCCTTTCGGAAAATTCTCATCCAGTAATTTCGGTTTATTTTCCAATTCCAATAGTTTGATAAATTGATTTTGTTGATCTACACTGATAGGAATCAAAGACGCACCCTGATGAGCAGCTTTCCTAACTTCTTTCAGTGGACCACCACCAATTTGCTGGACGGAAACTTCTATATTTTTATAAAAATACACCGGATCCGGAATATGATAGCGATAAAAAGCCCATTCTTTATTTTCTTTATCCGCGATCAAACATCCCTGATAACGATTGATAAACTTTCCCATCCCCCAGGCAGTCCCAATATAATCTTCCAGCCCGGTACTTACCAGTGTAGGATATTTCTGATCACCATCCAGATATATTTTCACTTCTCCTTCTCCCCACCAAAGATTATTATAAACAGAATCTGAATGCACACCAATATTAGCACCTAAAAAGCGACCGCTGCCTTTTATTTCAGGAAGAATCTTAAAATCACTTCCCACCATTGGTTGCTCCTTATGCCAATAGGCATGAAAATATAACAAGCTATCAGGTGCATGATCCCATTTTTCAAAATTTACTGTATAGAAAATATGATGAAGGTCTTTATCTGCAGTATTATAAATAACAATGCGTGCGCCGTTTTTAAAAGGCATAGGAATATAGCAATTGAAAGAACGTCCTTCAGGACTTGAGAATAATTCATTTTCAAAGGCTGTTGTTTTGCCGAAAGCTATCCCAAAAAAATCACCAAGAGGCGCGGAGACAGCTGGTGTTGCAGCCCCATCCCAATACATTTTAATCTTTAAAGCAGACAACATTTCAGGAGAGCGCTCATCTACCGTAAGCCTGATATGTTGTACTATTCCTGCTCCTTTTACATGCAGTAATTCAAGTGAATCTTGTGCTTTAATATCGTCAAAAGCATGTCCTTTGGCGCCTTGGTTTTCTTTAGCGCCTGCCCCTTTCATTCCTTCCTGATTTTCAGAGTTTGTCCAGCGCGTTTGAACTCCCGATGGCATGGTATATAAGTTTTGTGCCCGAATCTGATGAAAGATAAAGAGGAACACAAACAATAAACTTAATTTTAATAGATGCTTGCTTTTTATCATAATTCCATATTTGATACTCCGTTCAGTAGGAAATATTTTTTTAATTTTTAATTTTATCCCTTTTAATTTGTCCTTTTTAATTCATCCTTTTTAATTTTTAATTTAATCCTTTCATTCAGGTACCGGTCCAAGTCCGGTTTTTTTCAAAGTCCTGTCTTCATTAAACCATGCGCCATATTCATTCCCGGGTCTGAAATCATCATGAGCCTGCTTGAGTAATATGCGTAACCTGTTCCTCAGATTTTGTAAGGTTAAGAAAGATGCTTGTTCATGCACTACATTATTCATCTGATAGGGATCAAGGGCATTGTCATAAAGTTCCTCTTCTCCGGTCAGCCATTTTACGTAAGTATATCTTCCTGTAAAGACCCCTCTCCATTCCGGCCAGTTGGTTCCGGTTTGGAGGAAATCCCAATTGGAAGAATAATTAGCCAGCAGCACATCTTTTCTTTTAGAAAATTTATTCCCTAAAACAACTTCGCTCATATCTAAACCATCTACTTCCTCCGGAACATCAATACCGGTTAATCCGCATAGCGTGGGAAAATAATCCATTGGGGTGTGTAACGCATCAATAAACCGGCTTTTCGGTATTTTTCCCGGCCATCGAATAATAAAGGGAATATTAATAGATTCTCTATAGGGAACCATTTTTTGTACTCGTCCATGACTACCTGCCATATCTCCATGATCGCTTGTAAAGATTAATATGGTATTTTCTGACAACCCGGATTCATCCATGTACTTCATCAATTTGCCCAGATTATCATCCACATTTTTCACCATGGCATAATAGCCTCTCATGCCGGCTGCACTTCTCGGATTATCTTTTGGTACATTGGGTTCCCAACGTAATTGATCCTCGGGGACGACTTTTTTCAAATACCCGTCAGGATACTGATCAAATGGCACATGCGGAGGATGAGGTGCTACAGTAAGCAAAAAAGGATGGTCTGCATTTTTTCGCTTATCCATGAAAGCGATGGCCTGATCAAATTGTGTATCGGTTTCATATTTATGAGAATATATTTTCTTTGGCTTATCCTCATAATACCAGTAATCTTTATATTTATTTTCAAAATTATAAGCCTGCCAAAATTTGTAACCTAAACGTCCCGGACCAGGGGGAATAAAATCATGATTCGGATGGGTCTTTTTATATTCTTTTTCTGCCTCCGGATGAAATTTATAAAGCCCGTCTCCCACTCTGAAACCTGCTCCTAAATGCCATTTACCGATAAAACCCGTATCATAACCTGCGTCATCAAAAACGTTAGCCAGACAATTAGGATTTTGTTTAGGACTGGTTTCCACAAAATTAAAGAGCACCCCGGAATGTGTAGGATAACGACCGGTCATCAGCATGCCACGATAAGGCGTGCACAATGGACAGGTAGATACGCTGTTTCTAAAATTCGTTCCTTCACTCGATAGTCGGTCTGCATTTGGTGTTGTAATATTAAATCCACCACCAAAAACGCCTAAGGCATTTCTTCGCAACTGATCATCAAAAATAATTACTATATTAGGACGACCTCCTGCCTGAGGAGCTTTATTCACAACCTTTATACTTTGAAATTCATGACTTTTAGCCGACAAAACCTTAGGCGCCATAACTCCGACGCCTCCTACAGCCAGACTTCTCAAAAAATGAAGACGAGATAGGTGATTTTGTTTTCCTATACGCTGTTGATTACTTTCTTTTGGATTTAAAGACATGATAAAAATTATTTTTTTTCAGTTAAACAGGGCAATTTTTTCCTTTTAAAATAGTGTATTTCCAAAGTGGATTCGTGCTATCAGAATCAACATCCTGATTTACAGTAATTTAACGAAGTTAAATTATTATCAATACGTCCCCCTATAGGGCAAATCAATTCTGGTTCTGTTTACTCTTTTCAATGGTATTCGCATACCATTGGTCTCTTCCAGCCAATCCCACATCTCTTTTTTTAAATTTTCAGCTATCTCCTGATATTCCGGATCTCTTATCAGATTATTCATTTCAAAAGGATCTTTTTTCAAATCGTACAGTTCATTAATATCCCAAATTCCCCAATAATAAATATACTTATAACGATCTGTTCTTACCCCAAACATAGTAGGTGTTTGCGGGAATGCCCATTCCCAATAGTATTCATAATACACTTTATCTCTCCAGGGCACTTCTTTTCCTTCTAACAAAGGCAAAAAAGATTTTCCTTCCATATTTTCAGGGATTTCAACTCCTGCCAGATCCAGAATAGTAGGTGCAATATCTATATTCTCAATCATCTCAGAGATCTTTGTACCCGCATCAATTAAAGAAGGACTCCAAGCCAATAACGGGACTCTCATGGAAGCTTCATACATGGTTCTTTTGTCAATAATGCCATGTTCACCAAACTGAAAACCATTATCTCCCATATAGATAACCACTGTATTTTCAGCTAATCCATTTTTTTCCAACCACTCAATAACCCGTTCAATACTCTCATCCACAGACATTAATGTTTCTAAATAATTATGATAAAATGCCTCATAATCCATTGTCCCATCATAGGCATGATCTACCCCATGCCAGCTATAGCGCTGTTGCTGTAACCACTTAGGAATATCGGCATAATTTACTTTTGTCTCGGGAGCCGTGGGTTTCCCTATATATTTACTCGAGTCTGTAGCCGTAAGATACATGGAAGGCGGATCAATAATAGGTACATCTTCATATATACCGTCAAACTTTTTTTCCGGAATAAACTCTGCATGAACCGCTTTATGAGAAAGATACACAAAGAATGGTTTATCTTCATCTCTATTATCTAGCCAATCCAATGTCATCTCTGTTAGGATATTGGTAATATATCCTTTCTTATTCACCCATTTTCCATTCACATTCAATTTAGGATTTCGATAAACACCTTGTCCTCTGAAACTTACCCACTCATCAAATCCCGGCTGTGGCATAGCATCGGTCTGCCCCATATGCCATTTCCCAAAAAATGCAGTTTGATAATCTGCTTTTTGCAAATATTGTGGGAAAAAGGTCAAATCTTCAGGCATGGGCGCATTGTTATCTACCACACCATGCTGATGAGCATATAATCCGGTAAGAATAGATGCTCTACTTGGAGAACATAAGGAAGTAGTCACAAAAGCATTCTCCAAATGTGCACCTTCGGCTGCCATCCGATCCATATTGGGGGTCTTCAAACCCGGTACTTTATCCATAAACCCCATATAATCATAGCGATGATCATCACTTAGGATAAAAATTACGTTGTAAGGCTTATCCGGATCTTGGGTTTTCTCTGATTGGGCAAAAGAAGATATGGTAATACCCATAAAAAATAAGCCTAAAAGCAATTGAAATCTCTTCTTTGTCATATTTTTATTATTAATTATTATCTAATTATATGCCTTCCTAGGTCTAAAATTAACCGGCTTTCCGGTGTCATCTCTGTACTTTTTTCTTAATTCTTTCAATTGAGTTAATAAATCTGCTAAAATATCCTCATAGCCCTCTTTTACCTTCATTCCTCTTTCATAAAAAAGACTGTCCATTTCATCAGGATCTCTTTTTAAGTCGAAAAGTTCCCATTGATTGACAGTATAATAATAGATCAACTTATACCGCTCGGTACGAACGCCATAATTCGGTAAAACAAAATGAGGAGGACCTTCTTCATAGTAATGATAATACATGGCTTTGGGCCAGTCTTTAGGCGTATTATCCTTAAAAACGGGCATCAGACTTCTTCCCTGCATATCATCCGGTACCGGCAATCCCAACATATCCATAATGGTAGGCGCATTATCAATACTTTGCACCCAGGCATCTGTTTTACTCCCGGCTTTCGTTACTCCCGGATACCGAACCATCCAGGGAATTCTTAAAGCAGGTTCATACATGAAACGCTTATCAAACCATCCATGCTCACCAAGAAAAAAGCCATGATCTCCGGTAAAAACAACAATCGTATTGTCCGACAAACCGGAATCATCCAGAAAATCGAGCAGTCGTCCCACATTGTCGTCCTGTGATTTCAAGGTCCCAAGGAAATGACGTATCAGTTGTTGATAATTCCATTGTTTGAGTTGCTTTTTCGTATAATCCTCCGGTGGATCGAAATCCTTCATATCCGATATTCTCATGTGCGCATCCCTGGCTACCGAACTCCTGTTTTTGTAGCTATCGTAAAAAGTGCCGGGTTCAGGAAAATGAATATCATCGAAAATATGTTCATATTTATGAGGCGGATCAAAAGGTCGGTGATCACTAAAAAAATCCATCATCATGAAAAAAGGCTGTTTAAACTGCTTCATGCCTTTTATAGCCAAATCCGTAAAAGTGTCTGTAATATAACCGGGACGACTCCTTTCTACCATTTCCTTACTTCCCATAGAAGGATTCTCAATAAACCCATCCGGATTATAATAAGGACCACCAGCACCTTTCTTAAAAGAGAAATAATCAAAACCAACAACTCCCGGGTTAGCAGGTTCTCCACGCGCTTTCTTCATGTGCCATTTCCCTACCATACCGGTTTGATAGCCTGCTTTTTGTAATAATTTGGGGAAAGTTTCCTGCTGGGGATCAAAAAAAGCATAGGGTTTGGACGGATCCGCATTGTATCCATTAGAAGCTGAACCGGCGAGATGATTATATTTCCCCGTCAGCAACGTGGCTCTGCTGGGTGCACAAAGCGCATTGTTGCAAAATGAATTATTGAACAACATCCCTTCATTGGCAATACGATCAATATTAGGTGTTTTTAAAAACGAACTATACCTCCCTCCGTAGCAACTTAACACACTCAGCGGAACCCCTTCTGTTGTAATCCATAAGACATTTGGTCTGCCTTTTATTTTCTTTTGAGGTACCACTACATTTGGTGCATGCTTTACTCCGGAAAAAGAAGCATTGGAAAGCGCAGAAGGAGCCAATGGCAACCCAAGCGCAAGACCGCCCATATACTTGAGTGCATCCTTACGGGAAATGTTGTTCTTCATTTTTTTATATTTTTAAATTTAATTTATGTTAAAAAGCTAAGCATTCTTAATTTTATTTTAATAAAAAATTAGATCATTTTATTACCAACCCGGATCCTGCTTAAGTACCCCACCTGAGATATCAATTTGCTGTTGTGGAACAGGGAACGTTGCATGTTTATTAATATCAAACTTAGTTGGCCCGGATGTGACTGTGTCAAGTAGCTGTTCTGCTCTACCAGGTTCAACTTTATTTTCTCTGATAATGTTAAAAAACCTTTTGCCCTCCATGGCCAGCTCTACCCTTCTCTCATGCCAGATGATATGGCGCAACTGCATTTTATCAGTCTCAGTGATATCAGGTAATACCTTCGAATTGCCTCCACGTGCTCTTTCCCTGACCATATTCAGGTACTTCAAAGCATTTGCTGTCTGGCCAATTTCATTAGATGCTTCTGCACAAACTAAAAGTATATCGGCATACCGGAGAATGATCCTGTTGGTAGGTGAATTGGCGGGATAACCTGCGGGTTGCAAATTTTTGGGTAGCATTACTTTTTGATTGGCCCTTGGCATGGCGCCCTGATCTATTGGAAACTCAAAGGGATGATCATACCCTTTCAGTGTCTCTCCATCATAAAATATGGTAGCTTCTCTCCGGGGATCACCCTCTTCAAATGAATTCTCCAAGTCTTTTGAAGGACTGTTAAATCCCCATCCGAATATGGTTCTTATTCCCTGCCATTTAACGTATTGATTAAGAATTGCCCTGTCATCACGATCAATAAACTGGGCTTCGAAAATGGATCCTGAGCCATTTTCCTGGGCCGGAAGGAACACTTCTCTATAATCCGAGTGAAGACTGTATTGATCAGAATTGATAACTGCCAGGGAATACTTTTGCGCCTTCGCATAGTCCTGCTGGAAAAGATAAACTTTAGCCAATAAGCTTTGCGCCGCTCCTTTTGTGGCTCTTCCCAGGTCTTCTGCCGGATATTCGCTTTTTAATGGCAGCACAGCAATGGCAGCTTCCAAGTTTTTAATAATAAAAGAAAAAATTTCACTTTGTGGCGATTTTGGCACGGCTTTTCTTGCATCTATCGGATCCGTATATACTTTATCAATTAAAGGCACATCACCAAAACCTAAAGCAAGATTAAAATAAAATAGCGCTCTTAAAAATTTGGCTTCTCCTATGAGTCTTGCCTTCAAATCTTCATCCATTTCTATATCAGGAATATTGTAAATCACCTGGTTAGCACGGTTAATTCCAATATAATTACCTTTCCAATAGCCATTTAATTCACCCATACTCGGCGTGTAAACAAATTTATCAATTTCTCTCGACCACAAGCCATCACCCGGAACACTTCCAGGATCTGAATTATCAGAAGGAACCACCTTTATGCCAAAATAGGCAAAGCCAGATAATTGCCAGCTTCTGAGATAAGCATAAATTCCATTTGTAGCCCTTATTGCCCCATCAGCATCTGCAAAAAGTGTGGCAGATGAAGGCTTACCCAAAGGTTCTTCATTCAGAAAATTTTCTGAACAGGATGTAAGACAAAGTATTACTATACTTGCCAACATCACTTTGTTTATGCATGTCAAATATTTCATTGTTAAAAATTTATATAATTTAAAAAGTAATGTTGAGACCAGCTTTAAAAGCAGCAGTCATTGGATAAAGTGCCCTGTCTATACCTGCTCCCAAAGTACTGTTCGTGGGATCATTAGCACTTTCATATAAAGAGGCGCTTTCTATCTCAGGACTAAAGCCATTATAATCCGTAAAATAAAGTACATTATTCCCGCTCACGAAAACCCTGACCTGCTTTGCATGTATTTTTTCTACCAGGTTGGCAGGCAGACTGTATCCCAACTGTATATTTCTAATCTTGACATAAGAACCGTCTTCTACAAAGCGTGATGAAATTTTGTAATTATCACCTGCTCCTAAAGTAATTCTCGGGTTTCTATTACTTGTTCCCGGACCTGTCCAACGATCGAGATAGGATTTATCAAAATTATCTCTGCCGGAATATCGTTCCTGCTGTTTTGCATTATAAATTTCATTACCAAACATGCCACTGAAGCTAACAGTAAAATCAAAACCTTTATAGGCCAGACCTAAATTTAACCCTCCGGTAAATTCGGGAATAGGGGATCCGATTATTGTACGGTCATATGGATCTATTTTACCATCCGGTTCACCGGTAGGGTTTCCTTCTGCATCTACACCATTGTTATCCTCAAATATCAGATCTCCGGGTTCGGCATTTACCTGATCAGGTAGTTTATCAATTTGTCCCTGGTTTTGAAAAACACCAACTACTTGATATCCATAAAAATAGCCCACAGGTTTTCCTACTGAAGCACGCGTAATATTATTACCTGAACCAATATTACCTCTTGTAATATGATCCTGTCCACCCAGACTTAAAACCTCATTCTCAATAGTAGTTCCTACTAATCCTATATCTATCCTAAAATCACCAAAGGATTTAGTATAGTTCAGTAAAATATCAAAACCCCGGTTTTGGATAGATGCAATATTCGCATCAGTTGGTTGTAGTCCAACTGTGGCCGGCACCTGAACGGTTACCAAAATATCTTCTGTTTTTCTATTGTAATAGTCCAGTTCCATATTGAGCGCATTCTGGAATAAACCGAGTTCCAATCCAATATCTGTCTGGGTAGCTACTTCCCATGTAATATTAGTATTGTTTAAGACAGTAATGGTACCCCCGGGATAAAGTTGATTGTTAAAAACTGCATCAACTTGTATTCCTGTTGCGGCCATGGAGTAATATTGATAATTCGGAATTTTCTGATTACCAACTTTTCCCCAACTTCCCCTGATCTTTAAGTTAGACAACCAGTCGATATCAGCCATAAAACTCTCCTCTGATACACGCCAGCCAAGTGCCAATGCGGGAAAATATCCCCACCTTTTTCCAGAGGGGAATTTAGAGGAACCATCAGCTCTTACCGTACCCGTAAACAAGTAGCGATCAAGAAGCGAATAATTCGCCCTGAACAGGTAAGAGGCCATAGAGGATGCCCACGCTGTATTTTTGTTAGTTACACCTTCTGTACTTCCTGCGCTCAAATACCAAAGATTGGGATTATCGGAAGGTATAGCTCGGCTTGACCCGCCTAAAACTTCATAGGTATTTCGCTGGGCTGTGATACCACCCAGAATTTTTATATGATGATCACCTATTCTCTTATCATAGGTCAGCGTATTTTCCCATACCCAGTCAAACATTTTACTCCAATCTTTTGATATTTTATTGATTTCATTTTTTTGATTGGCTCCTACCCTGTAAACCGGATTAAATACACGGTGTTGATTATTTTGAAAATCAATACCAAGACTTGTTTTAAAGGTAAAATTTTTAAAGAAATTTACTTTTCCAAAAATATTTCCTACGACTTGTTGCCCCTTGGTAGTATTATTAAAATAGGTTAATGCGGCAACAGGGTTTCCTGCACCAGAATTTGGATTAGGGACAAAATCTCCATTCGGATACCTTACCGGAACTATCGGACTCATTCTATAGGCCCATTGCAAGGCGCCATTCATTGGGTTATCTCTCGAAAACCAAGATGCCGATATATGATGTCCGATTTCGATATTATCAGTGAGATTATAAGTATTATTTAATCGAATAGTATATCGCTCAAAATCTGATTTTTTTAAAATGCCCTTTTGTCTGAAATACCCTGCACTTACATAATAACTTGCATTGTCAGTCTGTTGATTAAAAGACAACTGATAGCTTCTAACAGGAGCTTTTCTCAAAATTTTATCAAACCAATTAGTTCCAACTCCAATCGTATCAGGATCATAAACTGGTTGTTCTCCAAGGTTTTTCAGTCCCTCATTGATCAACATAGCATATTGATGGGCATTGACCATTTCAAAATCACTTCCCACAATCTGTTGAATTCCCTCATAGGCATTGAAATTGAAGGTAGGTTCTCCAGAATTACCAGTTTTTGTTGTTATCAGAACAACGCCGTTAGCTCCCCTGGAACCATAAATAGCTGTTGCAGAAGCATCTTTTAAAATGGCCATGGATTTAATATCATTGCTATTTATAAAAGAAATATCATCTACAAACATGCCATCCACCACATATAAGGGATTCGAATTATTCAAAGTTCCTACACCACGAATCCGTATATTAGGCGCTTGACCGGGTACGCCGGAATTAACAATATTAACACCGGACACCTTCCCTTGCAACGCAGATGCCGCATTACCCGCACCTATCTTGGCAATTTCGTCTGCATCAATACTGGAAATGGCTCCGGTAAGGTCTCGCTTTTGTTGGGTTCCATAACCTACAACGACAACCTGATTCAGTTCTGTGGAGGCAGAACTTAAAATAATATCAATATTGGTCTGATTCCCGACCCGAATCTCTTTGGTCTGAAATCCTAAATAGGAAACTACCAACACGGCAGAATCTTCCACCTGCAAGGTGAAATTTCCATTTGCATCGGTGACTGCACCAAGCGAGGTCCCTTTTACATGAATAGAAACACCCACTAAAGGATTTCCGCTGCTGTCGGTCACACTTCCAGTCACTTCATGAATAAACAACTCCTTATTTTCCGGAGCAATCACAATCAGTTTATCAGACAATAAAGTGTAAGATAATCCGGTATGAGCCATCAAATGATTCAACACATCTTCAAGCTTAACATTTTCAAAATGGGCATCTACTTTTTCCGCTTCTTTAATTTCCTTTACATTATATAAAAAGCGGTAATCCGTTTTTTTCTCAATTCTAGACAGCACCCTGCTAATATTGGAATTTTTCATATTTAGGGACACTGGTATATCTTGTGAAAAGACTTTCCCATAACT